>DAIOEN010000153.1:0-17424 GCA_036746235.1 Vulcanimicrobiota bacterium
ATGATAAACCAAAAGCTTCTGAGTATATAAAAATGCAAACCCATATAAGGTCATGCCCCAATTGTTCTGTAATAGCAGAAAAATTAAAGGCAATACAGGCAGCAATGAATGGTATTGTAAGACAGAAAGCTTCTGCAACTTTTTATGATATGCTGTCAGAAAAATTACCAAAACCTTCGCCTGTCAGCATTTATGTCAGTAAGGTGAGAAGAAAAGTTTCAAGGGTTCCGAAATTTGCCTGGATTGGTGGTTCTGCTGTAATTGTTCTTGCAGTATTATACACAATGTTTAAAATGTTTTTCCCTTCTTTTGGTCTTCCTGTAGTTTATTATCAGGGAGATGTGGATATAAGAAAAAGTTCTGATAATTCCGGCATGAAAAAACTTGCCGGCTATCCGGAACTGACCAATGGAGATAAGCTTAAAACTGATAGCTCATCTATAGTAGTTTTTGTTGTGTCAAAAGAGACTTCTGTCAGAATGGGTGAAAACAGTGAACTCCGCATTGATTATATACAGAGAGCCAGAGGAGAGGGTTATTCCTGTAAGATTAATCTCATAGAAGGAGCGATATGGGTATCGCAGAAAGAAGCGACCAAATTTGACACTCAAAAGCTTCAGATAGTTACTGATAATGCCTTCGCTGAATCACTTGGAGCAGACTTTGATATTTCCTCTAATGATAATAAGACTATTCTTCGGGTATTTAATGGGAAAGTGAGGTTTTATCATAAGAATTTCCAGGATGAAAAAAGTATAGTAGACGGCGGACATAGTTCTCTTACTTCTTCCGATCAGCCCCCTACATCTCCTGCCGAAATCGATACAGCTAATCCCGGGGGATGGGAACAGTGGAATATGAATATTCCTATGTTGGCCGGTAATCTTTTACAAATAAAGCCTGAAGCTATTAAAGATAAAATTTCTCCTCCAAAATCTTATATGCCATTTTTTGCGACACCTGCACCGTCTGTATCACCCAGCCCGAGCCCCAGCCCGGGGTTTTAACCGGTTTATGGCAGGGGTGTTTTATTCAACACCCCTGCAGAGTCAATCCTATCGGGTTAAAGAGAAAATTAAATTTCATGTTTTTTATGGCATTATAAATATCTGCTGTATTATATGATTCGAGAAAATGGACAGGATATATTTTCTCTCCTTTAAATTTACTGACAAAATCTTCCAGTTCCGGTAACGCAATATGACCCCGTGCATTCGCTTTTTCTATGTCTTTTTTCTCAAGATAAGTCGTTTCAATAATAAGATGTTTTGCATCTGTTACAGAAGGATGGGTTAATACATTACTGTTTGTGTCAGACGTATAAGTCAGTTCCACTGTTTTTTCTTTGATGAAAATAAATCCCGTACTTTCACATCTGTGATATGTAGGGAGAGGGTAACAGTAAATATTATTTTTTATTTTTATTCCTTCATCGGTTAAAGGATTTATTTCTATGTCAGAGGACTGGATTACTCCTTTTTTAAAACTTATGGATAGTAAATCTTTTATATAGTCGCATATATCGGGAAGTGTATAGATTTTGATTCCCTGAAGTTTATTTCTGTAGTATTTTATATAAAGGAGATTTATTATTCCACTTATATGATCACTGTGACAGTGAGATATAAATATATGACTGGCATTTAATCCATAGATAGAGGCAAAGGGACCACAATCCAGTAAAACCTCTGCTTCTGGCCAGTAAAAACAGGTACTTACACAGCTTCTGGAAAAACCACTGATAAAATTCATCTGTTTCTATTATATTTCTATCCCTTTTTCCTGACCTGTTGCAGGACTGTATAAAGGATGATAGATCGGGACAGACAGCTCTTTATGATTTGCTTTTGGACCGGGACAGAAAATGGTAAAATTTTTATCTGAAAGAGTAGATACTACATATGTATATTCTAGCTTGCATACCGGTTCAATGGGGACAGTTTTTATATATCCCGGAACCAGTGCAGCCAGATCGGGCGGAGGTCTCTGATTATCACGTTCCATTGAATATGTTTCTATTGCCGTAGCAACATTTTTTATTGTTTCAATACATACTGAAAGTTTTGCCTGCCATCTGGCTCTCTGAAACGACGGTATAAGAACTGACATAAGTACTGCCATTATACCAATGGCAATCATTATTTCAAGTAACGTAAATCCTTTTGTCTTTTTTATAATTTTTCTCATACATGTCTCTTCCTTGTAACTTTATTTTTATTCAATTTTATCATAAATTTTTCAAGAAATCAATAACTTGAAAGGGGTTGTATTATTATATGTCTATTGCTATAATAGTAATGTTTTCTGTATAAACTATAATTATAAGGAAGGTCATATATTGAATTTAATAAAATCTTCTCTTGAAAATATAAGAAGTTTAAGAAAGCAAAAATTAAATGAATTACTTTTTCCATGTTTTGGTGCCTTTCAGGAAAGGCTTATTTACGGTGGAACTGTTCAGGCATTTATAGAAAATGATGAGCCAGTCGGTTACTATATAGTTAAAAATTCTGAGATTCTTGATTTTTATGTAAGGAAAGAATATGATTATTTTGCCGATGAATGTTTTTGTAAAGCTCTCGAAGATTTGCATTCTCCTGTAGTTAATATAAGAAGTGATGACAGTTTACTTATAAACCTGGTATTTAATTATTTAATAGATCTTGAAAAAGGCGGTTATCTACTTGTAAGAGACAGGCGGCATCTTTTGCCTGAAATTAATAACCCTTCACTTCATTTTTCTCCTCTTTCTACGGATTTACTTGGCGAGTGCTGTAATATATTATCAGGAGTAGATTACGGAACTTTCGGAACTCAAAAGGATATATTGCATAACTCTGTAGATAAGGACATATACTTTTGTTTACTTGAGAATTCTACCGTTACAGGTATTGGCTATCACCAACCTGTGAGAAATAATTGCTCTGAAATCAGAGTTATAATGGACAGGGAATACAACAATAATGAATATGCTATTTTACTGCTTGCCGAACTTGCAAGACTTGTTGAGAATAAAGGATACAAGTGTTTTGCCGAGATTTCTCGTTTTGACACTTCAGATAGAAAATTAATGGAAGAACTGGGATTTTATGTGATAGCCAAATATTTTGTCGCTACTATAAAAGGAAAAATTGAAGATAATACAAATAGAAGACGATTTAATCGCCGCTATTCACTTACAGGTTTATTTAAGGTGTTATAAAGTGTCCTAAGGAGGAACTACAAATGAAACAACGGAGACCGGCCAAAGCTAAAGCAGTGCTTACTCAGGCTGTAAAGATTTATGAAGAAAAAGATTATAAACAGGCTATAGAACTTGTAGAAGAAGCTATCGGGCATGATGACGAATTTGCTAAAGCCTGGTATTATAAAGGGTTAATTCTAAAAGAATTTAAACGTTATACGGAAGCCATACCATGTATGACAAAAGCAGGGGAACTTGATACAGAGATAAAGGCTCAGGCTTTCTCTGAAAAAGGTAATCTCCTCGTTAAAATAGGATGCTACATTGAGGCAGTGGAACTTTTTTTCCTTCTTGAACAGCAGGGGTTTAATATTCCCGGTCTTAGAAATGAACTTGAGAACTTGAGAACAAAAAGCGGTGTTATGGAAGGTCTTGAAGGCCGTTCTTATTTGCAGAACAGGGATTTTCAGAAAGCTCTCATAGCATTTAGAAACTCTCTGAAAAAGAACCCGAAAGATAAATATGTATGGAAAATGCAGGGTGAAGCTCTGGAGAAGAGTAAAAATTATAGAGAAGCACTTAACAGTTATTCCCATGCAATAGAGTTAGGCGAATTGGAAACGGATTTGCTTCTCAGCCAGGGAGTATGCCTGTATCATATGAAAAATTACAGAAAGGCAAAGACATGTTTTGAAAAATATATCCTGTCCTATCCAAACCACAGCGTCGCAAAAAAAATGGCATCAGAGTGTGAAAGTGCCATAAAGAGGGGTGAGTCGAAAGATAAAGACGAAACAGAAATATCCACTCCTTATATACATGCGAAAAAGGCAGCAGAAAGAAAAAAGCAGGTTATTGGTTTTATCTTTGTATTTCTGTGTTTTGCCGGTACAGCTTTTTACTGGTTAAGTACAGACTGGAGACTTATGAGAAGTCTTGACAGTAAAGATAGTGTTACAAAGAGTATATCTATATATCGTCTGGCTGAAAGGCAAAATAAAGATGCGGCAGCAAAAATTGCAGCAATATTACAAAATAAAGAGGAAACATCTGCAGTCCGCTCTGCTGCTGCTATTTCCATAGGAAATCTTAATTATAAGGATGGTATAAAACCACTCATAGATACATTGAAAGATAAAGACTGGAATGTAAGAGCCAGTGCAGTTGTAGCACTTGGTAATTTAAAGGCCTCAGAAGCAGTGGAACCTATGAAAAATATTTTGAAAAGGGATATTTATTATCTTGTTCGTCTGAGTGTAATTGAAGCACTTGGAAAGATTAACGGTGCTGCAGCTATTAATGCACTCCTGTCCGATGGATTAAATGATGAAAATCCGATTGTAAAAAAAGCAGTTGTTGAGGAATTCGGGAAAGGAATTGCAGATTCGAAGATAGTTGTTATTCCTCTCTGTAGATTGTTAAAAGATCCTGACAGGTCAGTCCGTATTGCTACCGCCAATGCCCTGGGAGCTTTGAAAGATAAAAAAGCTTATGGTCCTTTACAGGAAGCCCTTAAAGTCGAAAATGAAAATATTCAGGTTCAGCAGGCTATAAGAGGAGCTTTAATGAATATAAGTGACTGATGGATTCTACATGTTTTTTTATTTCTGACATGTCCTGAAATCTCATATGTTTATCTATCTCTGTCGCTCTGAATATTAATTCTTTTATTTCCTGCGGAATATTTCTGCTGAATTCTACAGGTGCAAGAGGCAGATTTGATATGACCCTGTCAACTGAATCATTTGGTAAGATGCCTGTAAGAAAATAATATACTGTAGCACCTAGTGAATAGATATCACTTTTTTTATCTGTATGACCGCTATATTGTTCCGGAGGAGAAAAATTGGTATTTGCTACTTTCGCCACAGAAATAGTCCTTTCAGAAGGATCATAGAGTTTTGAAATACCAAAATCGCTTAATTTAATCTTACCTGTATATTCAAGTATAATATTATCCGGACACAGGCCTCTGAAAATGACAGGCTTTGGCTTTCTGCTGTGGAGATAGGCAAGAACATCGCATAACTGATATGTCCATTCCAATACTATTTCCCAGGGGGGGACGAAATCTTCAATAACTGATGTCATATTTTCCCCGTTTATATATTCCATAATAAGATAATATTTGCCTTCATGATAAAAATAATCTTCGAAAACCGGTAAATTCGGATGGTTCAGATTTACAAGATTCCCTGTTTCTTCAAATAATTGTTCTATTATTTCCTTCTTTTCTCCTGATTGCAGATAAAGGTCATAGAAAATTTCTTTAATAGTTATGATCTCATCTTTTTCTATATCTATTCCTTTATAGCTTTTGCTTAAATAGCCTGTTTCAATTAATTCTGTTATTTTATATCTTCCTTTTATTAATTTTCCGAAGTGCAGTTCAGGAGCTTCTCCTGTTATTCCGGGTTTTTTATTGATTGCTCTCATTTCTTTTAACTTGTTGGAAATATCACGGGAAGGAGTGAGACTTCTTGGATTGAAAGATTTTATCTCCTTTTTTTCTTCCTGAACCGGATTTAATGTTTTTATCTCTTTAGGAGGCAGGTTGATTTTTATAGAAGAACCCTGCGGTTTCTCAGGGATAGTTTTCCTGGAAGCAATATCTTTTAATATACCCGGCATATTATTTGCTGTCCTGCTTATTTTAATTAAATCCTGTTTCATGTCTTCTATATGCTGGTATCGATGTTCTCTGTCAATTTCCATTGCTTTCATTACTATATGTTCCAGATGTGAAGAAATATTACTGTTTAATTCCCTGCATGATTTCATTGGCTCTTCTTCTATGGTTCTATCCATACAATCCATAGGCTCTGTTCCTGTTATTAAATAATAAAGTGTAGCTCCCAGGGAATATATATCAGATCTTGTATCTGTAATACCTCCATGCTGTTCTAAGGGAGAATAATATTTAGTTATAGTTTTTGCAATAATTCTTGTACTGGATCCATATTCGTATATTTTGGATATGCCGAAATCCATAAGTTTCAGGGTGCCGTCCTTTGAGACAATTATGCTCCATGGAGTCATATTCCTGAAAATAACAGGGTGAGGTTTTGTATTATGAAGATATGAAAGTGCCTCACATAACTGAATAGACCAGTTAATTATATGTTTTTCACTTATGAAATCTGCCTCTTTTTGAATAAACATATCCAGCTTATCTCCTTCTATATATTCAATTATAAGATATCTGTTATTATTATAATCAAAATAATCTTTAAATTTCGGGAGATTTTCCTGTTTTAGCTTGAAGAAAATTTTAACTTCGTCTTTGAATTGCTCTATCGCCTGGTAACGTAATGAAGGATCTCTATAGGTATTAATTACTTCTTTAATAAATACATAAGAACTATCTTTTATATCGATTCCTCTGTATGTTTTACTTACAGGGCCTGTATGTATGAGATCGATAATTTTATAGCGTTTCTGCAGTAATATGTCATCAGATAGATGACTTTTATTATCTCTCATATTAACCCTCCGAAAAATCTTTATTAATTTATTATAATATAATTTTTTATAAATTCAATAGTGAATAGTGAGTGGTGAGTCGTGAGTAGTGAATGTGACCTTTCACTCACTATTCACCACTCACTTTAGAATTACTATATATTAAATTCTTATTGAAGGAATTATTCCGTTAAGGTTGAACATATTGCAGATATAAGTGTATAAAATCAGAAATACCAGATAGGAGTGAAAAAAATGTTACCAACAGTTTCATGGGAAGATATTTATAAAATCATATATCTTGAACATCATGATCCTTTTTCTGTTCTCGGCATCCATGAAGTGGAGCTTCAGGGCAGGAAAAGCGTAACTGTAAGATCTTTTTTGCCTGATGCCGTGGACGCTTATGTAGTGGACATGGAAGATGGAGAAAAAGAATATAAGATGTATAAGATTCATGACGAAGGCTTTTATGAAATTGCCTATCCCGGCAGAGAAAAGTCTTTCTCTTATATGTTACGGACTGTAAGTCAAACAGGAAAAGTCGAAACCTTCAGAGATTCTTATGCTTTTTTGCCATACCTTACCTCACAGGATGTATATCTTTTCGGTGAAGGTACAAATCACAGAATTTATGAAAAACTCGGTGCAAGGGTTATAACCCATCAGGGCGTTGGTGGCGTTCATTTTGCCGCATGGGCTCCGAATGCAAGACGGGTAAGTGTCGTAGGCACTTTTAATAACTGGGACGGAAGAAAACATCCTATGAGATCCCTGGGAAGTTCAGGTATATGGGAGATATTCATACCGGGACTTGCAGAAGGAGAACTTTATAAATTTGAAATAAAAACCCATCATCATTATTATTTTCTTAAAACAGATCCATATGCTCTTCATATGGAACTGGCCCCCGGAACTGCTTCTGTAGTTTATAATATAGATAAATACCAGTGGCAGGACAGTGAATGGATAGAAAAGAAAAAAGAAATAAATAATTATGAAAAACCCATGTGGATTTACGAAGTACATCTTGGTTCATGGCTCAGATTTCCTGATAAGCCGGACATGTGCCTGAATTGCCGCGAAGTGGCACAGAGGCTTGTAGATTATGTAAAAGACATGGGCTATACCCATATAGAGTTCTTACCTCTCGCAGAACATCCTTACTATGGTTCATGGGGCTACCAGTGTTCCGGATATTTTGCCCCTACAAGTCGTTACGGCACACCTGAAGATTTTATGTATTTAATAGATCAGTGTCATTTAAATGGTATAGGAGTCATACTTGACTGGGTGCCTGCTCATTTCCCGAAGGATGCCTATGCTCTTGCCAGATTTGACGGCAGTTGCCTTTATGAACATGCCGATCCGAGAAGAGGAGAACATCAGGACTGGGGAACACTTATATTTAATTACGGAAGAACAGAAGTGCAGGATTTCCTTATAACAAATGCATTGTTCTGGTTTGAAAAATATCATATAGACGGACTTCGTATAGATGCTGTCGCATCTATGCTTTATCTTGACTATTCCAGAAAACCGGGGGAATGGGTTCCCAATATGTATGGAGGAAAAGAAAACCTTGATGCCATAGCTTTTCTGAGATATTTAAACACTGTAGTTCATAAATATTATCCGGGAGCTCTTATGATTGCGGAAGAATCTACGGCATGGCCACAGGTATCAGGCCCCACGTATATGGGAGGGCTGGGGTTTGGTTTTAAATGGAATATGGGCTGGATGAATGATATTTTATCCTATATGTCTTCCGATCCGATTTATAGAAAATATAAACAGGGAACGCTCACCTTCAGCCTTATGTATGCTTTCAGTGAAAAATTTATCCTTCCTTTCTCCCATGATGAAGTGGTTCATATGAAGGGTTCCATGATCAATAAAATGCCGGGAGATGAATGGCAGAAATTTGCAAATCTGAGATTGCTCTATGGTTTTATGCTCGGCCATCCAGGGAAAAAGTTGCTCTTTATGGGATGTGATATGGGACAGTGGAGAGAGTGGAATCATGATTTCGGTCTTGACTGGCATGTACTTCAGAATGAATCTCATAAAAAGCTGAATGATTATGTAAAGGATCTATTACGTCTCTATAGATCGGAACCTGCCCTTTATGAAGTGGATATCAGTTATGCAGGTTTTCAGTGGATAGATTTTCATGATGCAGACAGGAGTGTAATAGCATTTTACAGAATAGCAAAAGACGGACTCAGTGTTATTGTATTTGTCTATAATTTCACCCCTGTACCATGGCGTAAGTATAAGATAGGTGTGCCATATGAAGGATATTATAAAGAGGTTTTAAACAGTGATTCTTCTATGTACTGGGGCAGTAATATGGGCAATGAAGGCGGTGTTACGGCAGAAAAAGTATTCTGTCACAATCAGCCTTATTCCATAGAAATCGATCTTCCTCCTCTTGGTATGGTTGTCTTTAAACCTGAATGGCCTGCGCAGGAACTCCAGAGAAGAGCAGAAGAAGCAGAAAAGAAGAGACTTGAAGAAGAAGAATTAAAGAGAAAAGAAGAGGAAGAATTAAAGCAGAAAGAAGAAGAAGAAAAGAAGAGAAGAGAAGAGATAGAGAAAAAACTTGAAGGGTGGAAGAAAGAAGCTCTGGAGAAGGAACAGAAGAGACAGGAAGATCTCAAGAAAGCTCTGCTGGAAAAAGTAGAAGAAGAGATAAGTAAAGGCAAGTCTGAAGAAGTGGAAAAAAAGAAGAAGAGTAAAAAGAAAGAATAATTATCAGTGATCAGTGACCAGTGACCAGTGACCAGAACCATTATACCGGTCACTGGTCATGGCTGTATATATGCATATATCTAAAAAAGTATTTAAGGTAATTATTTTCATTTTAATGCTGGCCCTTCGTACAGCAGGCTATACCATAGGATGGGCTGCTATTAATACGATTTTACTCAAAAGGCTTGGCATTGAAACTTTGCCTTATTCTTTTATCTTATTTGCTTCTTTTTCTCTCACAGGAGCATGTATCTATCTTTTTTTTGCCGATGCATTACCAAGATATAACCTTATAAAAGTTTTTTCTATCGGAACAGGCCTGTTATTTATCGTGTCCCTTTTTTTTATTCCTGAATATACAGAACATCTTACTTTAAACAGAGGTCTTGTATTATTCGCTTTTCTTATTCTTACAGGAGAAGGTATAGGCTATTCCATTACCAGTATTCAAATATGGACACTTATCAATGATGCCTTCAGACCTGATGAAGGAACCAGAGTTTATCCTCTTATAGCTATGGCTCCATCACTCGGAAGTATATCAGGTGGTTTACTTCTGAGATTTTTAGGCGATAAACTTGATGTGAAAAGCCTCATTATATGCTGGATATTGCTTGTTCTGTCCGTTTTGCCTCTCCTGAGTGTATTACAGAGATATTATGGTAAAGAAATTGATAAGCAGACTACATATTTGAAGAATAGCTCACATAATTTACTATTCAATTTCAGAGACGGATTTAAATTTTCATTCTCTTCATCACTGTTACAATCAATAGCATTTATATGTATATTATTCTGGCTTGTGGCATCGCTTAAAGAATTTCAATTCGATAAGATGTTAAACCACTATTTTACAACTGAAGGAGATTTAAATAAATTCTACGGTGTTTTTACAATAGTTCTGAGAAGCAGTGTTCTTATAATCCAGATATTCCTCACAGGGAGAATTATCAGATTTACAGGTGCAGGCTACGGATTGTGTATCCTTCCTGCTGCTATATGTATATGTCTTTCTTCCATACTTATTTCTTCATCTTTCTACTGTCTTGTTATTATGAGATTTATCTGGGACCTTGCAGGTATGACTGTTCAGATAACAGCTTTTCAACTGTCCTTTAATGCCGTGTCCGGTCCATATCGTGGCCGTGCCAGAGGTATTCTGGAAGGTCTCGTTAATCCTGTCGGCGGTATTCTGGGAGGATTGTTTATTATTTTTATAAATAAAATTTTTTACAGTAATCCTGCTGTAACATCGGGACGGATTCTTATTACTGTTATGGCACTCATATTTTCTTTTCTCTGGCTTATTGCAGCTATTATAGTGAATAAACGATACAGGAAAACAATTATTCAGAATCTTGACAGTGAAGACAGAAGAACCTGTCTTGATGCAATAGAAATGCTAAGAGAAGTGGATACATCTGTGGCACTGAAAAAACTTAATGAATTAGCAGATTCAGATGATCTGGAAATAAAAAATACTGCTCTGAAAACTATGGCACTGGTTCGTAATGCGTGATGCGTGATGCGTAATGCGTAATGCGTAATTATCACTTCTGGTAATGGCGTTTAATTAAGCACCTCTCCTCACCACTCATTATTCACTATTTACTGATTTTTCGAAATTACTTTTTGTAACTACTTATAATCTATATGTAATTTTTCGCATATAATCAGGAAGGACTTCACAATGAAATATCTAATTATTGAAATGAATATGCGTAACTGATAAATGTATGTCGTAATGTATGATATGATACGCGTCACGCGTCACGCATCACGCATCACGTTTTAAGGAGTGTTAAATTATGAATATTATAATTCACGATGTTGGCCTGAGAGACGGACTTCAAATAGAAAAAGACATTGTTCCCCCTGAGAAAAAGATTGAATGGGTCAGGGAACTTATGGAAGCAGGGATTGACATTATTCAGGTCGGTTCTTTTGTGAACCCTAAAAAAGTGCCTCAGATGGCTGATACGGAGCAGATTTTTACAGAATTAAACAAAATAAAAAAAGCTGAAACAATACTTTCTGCTCTTGTCCTTAATGAAAAAGGGGTGGAACGGGGTATGTCCTGCGGAGTGGAAATGTTCTGTATGGGCGTGTCTGCCAGCGAAACACACAGTCAGAAAAATACAGGCATGTCCGTTTCGGAAGCTACGGAGAGAATTATTGCAATGGCAAAAGAATGTATGAAAGCAAATAAAAAAGTTCAGGCCTCTGTTCAATCCGCTTTCGGATGCGGATTTGAAGGAAAAATTCCTCATGAGAAAGTTCTTTCCATTGTAGAAAAATATCTTGAATCAGGTATAAAGAATATAAGTCTTGCAGATACTGCAGGCCATGGAAACCCGGAAACAGTAGAAAAACTTTATGGTGCCATATTTAAGCTCGATAATACCGTTGAATGTGCCTGCCATTTCCATAATACCTACGGACTTGGACTGTTAAACTGTTACACTGCTATGAAATCAGGAGTGAAATATATAGAAACTGCTTTCGGCGGACTGGGAGGATGTCCTTTTACAAAATCCCCATCCGGGAATGTTTCTACAGAGGATTTTGTCTATCTCCTTCATCAGATCAATCTGAGAAAGGATATATATTCTGATAAGATTACAGGCATTGCAAAAGATGCTTCGGCTTTCTTTAATAGAGAACTGCCGGGAATGATATATAAATTGGTGAAAAGTGAAGAGTGAAGAGTGAAAAGTGAAGAGTGAAGAGCATTGGCAAAACGTGTTTGCCCGGTACCGGTGAAAACACGCATCACGCATCACGCATCACGCGTTACGATTCTAAGGAGGAATTATTATGAAACTTTTAGAAGGTATAAGAGTTCTTGATCTTACAAACGTTCTTTCAGGTCCGTTCTGTACTGTTCATCTGTCTTTATGCGGTGCAGAGGTTATAAAGATAGAGCCGCCGGGAGAGGGAGAACTTGCAAGAAAACTCGGTAATGTGCCGAAGCTTAACAAACAGCTTATGGGAACCAGTTTCCTTGCACAGAATGCCAATAAAAAATCTATTACTCTTAACCTGAAGGCTCCCGAAGGAAAAGAGATATTCAGAAAACTTGCCAGAACGGCAGATGTGGTAGTGGAAAATTTCAGACCTGGCGTTATGGACAGACTCGGTCTTGGTTACAAAGAATTAAGTGGAATTAATCCCCGTATAATTTACTGCGCCATCTCAGGTTTCGGCCAGACAGGGCCTGATGCGCTTAAACCTGCCTATGATCAGATTGTCCAGGGCCTGAGCGGTGTTATGGCAGTAAACGGTGATGAAAGATTGAATCCCCTGAGATCCGGTTTCCCTGTATGTGATACAGTGTCAGGGGTAAATGCGGCATTTGCCATTATGGCCGCCCTTTATTACAGGGAAAAAAGCGGTGAAGGTCAATCTATAGATATAGCCATGATTGACTCTATTATGCCTCTTATGGGCTGGGTTGCGGCCAATCTTCTTATAGGAAAACAGCAGCCTGTTCTCATGGGCAATGATAATTTCACTGCCGCTCCGTCAGGCATGTTTGTTACAAAAGACGGATATATTAATATTGCGGCAAACAAACAGGAACAGTGGGAAGCTGTTACAGAAGTTCTCGGCGTACCTGAATTAAAAGAAGATCCGAGATTTAAAGAAAGGGATACGAGGAAAGGAAACCGTAAACTTCTTACCCCGATTTTAGAGGAAAAATTAAAAGAAAATACCACTGAATACTGGGCAGAAGCTCTTAATAAAAAAGGTGTTCCTTCCGGAGAAATACTTTCTCTTGAAGGAGCTCTCACAGCGCCTCAGATAAAATACAGGAATACACTGCAGAAAATAAAGGTTGAAGGAGTTGAAGGTCTCGAAGAAGTGGAATTATTCAATCTTACGGCGAAATTTGAAAAAACCCCTGCTTCCATAGATAGTCCTCCTCCGAGACTTTCTGCCAATACAGAGGAAATTTTGACTTCTATCGGTTATACAGTGGACCAGATAAATGAACTAAAGGTGAATAAGATTATATAGGCTGGAAAAAAGGAGATTTAAGCTATGGCAAAGAGATTGTTTCAATTATTTCAGCAGATGACCGCTCCGGAACAGGAAGAATTGGAAGCATTTGCAGCTTTTATAATTGCCAGAAGAAAACTGCAGGATATTCATGTTATTAATGATGATATTTCTGTTGGAGATATGATTCAGTTAGTGGTAGATTCCGGAAGCTTTGATTGGTTAGATAGTAAAGGCGAAGATTTGTATTCCATTGAAGACGGGGAGGAAGTTCAATGGCCGGTAAAACAGTAAAAAGAGGTTCTGTAATTTTAGTAAGATATCCTTTTACGGATTTAACTAATATTAAAGTTCGTCCGGCATTAATGTTGACACCTGATATACTGTTACATAAGCTGGATGATATTCTTTGCCTGTTTATTTCTTCTGTTATTCCTGCAGATTTGTTACCTACAGATTTTATTCTGGATATTACCAGCCCGTATTTTGCAAAAACCGGATTGAAATATCCGTCTGTTTTTAGAGCACACAAGCTGGCTTTACTTCAAAAATCATTTGTATTAAGTGTTTTAGGAGAGATGGATTCTCATTTAATGATAGAGATTAATGAGCGTTTGAAAATTTCATTAGGACTTTAAATATTTTATCACGAAAGGTTGTGGATAATGTATGGGAATGACAGTAGTGGAAAAGATTTTAGCTAAAGCCACAGGGCAGGCTTCCGTTAAAGTTGGAGATGTTCTTGAACCTGCCGTAAATCTGGCAATGTCTCATGAAAACGGTGCTCTTGTGATAAATCAATTTTTAGAGGTTTATCAAGGTACAGGACTTGAAGCGAAGGTATGGAATCCTTCTAACATAGCAATCATATTTGATCACAGAGTTCCTGCGGAAACGTCCAAAACTGCTACAAATCAGAAAAAAATACGTGATTTTGTTGCAAAACAGGGAATAACAAAATTTCATGACCTGAGAGGAGACGAAGGTGGTATATGTCATCAGATTCTTCCTCAATACGGTTATGTAAGGCCCGGGTATGTAGTGGTAGGAACAGACAGTCATACTACAAGTCATGGTGCCCTTGGAGCTTTTTCTTTCGGTATAGGTGCAACGGAAATGGCCAGTGTATGGGCACTCGGTACAGTTTTGAATGTAGAAGTTCCCGGCACGATAAAAGTAGAAGTAAAAGGGAAATTCCCTGAATTTGTAGGGCCAAAGGATCTTATATTGTATCTTATTGGAAAAATATCTGCCCAGGGTGCAAATTATAAGGTTGTTGAATTTGACGGCGAAACAATAAGGAATATGTCCACTTCCGGCAGACTTGTAATATGCAATATGTCTGTGGAAGCAGGAGCGACATCCGGTATTGTCCCTGCAGATGAAGAAACGATAAGATATCTTCGTGAAGAAGCAGGAGTAACAGAGGAAATTATACCTGTAACACCTGACAGTAATGCAGTGTATGAACAGGTTATAGAGATAGATGTGTCAGGCATGGTTCCTCAGATTGCCTGCCCTCATACTGTTGATAATGTAAAGCCTGTAGGTGAAGTGGAAGGCGTAAAATTACAGCAGATAGTAATAGGTTCCTGCACGAACGGAAGGCTTGATGACCTTGAAGCTGCGGCGAAAATACTTAAAGGTAAAAAGGTTGCCAGAGGAACCCGTATGCTTGTATTTCCTGCTTCCTGGAAGATATACAGAGAAGCTTTAAAGAAGGGTATTCTGGGAGATCTTGTAGATGCAGGTGCAGCAATTATAAATCCCGGCTGCGGATGCTGTCTGGGAGTACATCAGGGAGCCCTGGGAGACGGAGAAGTAGCTCTTGCTACCACGAACAGAAATTTTAAAGGACGAATGGGCAATCCGAAAGGTGATGTTTATTTATGCTCACCTCAGGTGGCGGCAGCAAGTGCCATAACAGGTACTATCACTGACCCGAGAAAAGGAGGCAAATAAAATGTCACAGGTTGTATTCAAACTTGAAGATGATATATCGACAGATGTTATTTATCCGGGAAGATTTATGGCGACAGTTCTTCCGTCTGAAACGCCTCAGTTTGCCTTTGCAGATTACAGTGAATTTAACGGTAAACTGAAAAATAAAGAGATACCTTATGGAAGTGTCATTGTGGCAGGTAATAATTTCGGCTGTGGTTCGTCAAGAGAACAGGCCACTTCCACACTGAAAGGCCATGAATTGATAATAGTGGCAAGAAGTTTTGCCAGGATATTTTTGCAGAATTCTATAAACCTCGGTCTCAGAACTGTCATATGTCCTGATATAGAAGCGAATGCAGGAGATGAATTAGAAGTTACATCTGATACTGTAATAAATAAAACTTCCGGGAAAAGCTTCTCCGTTAATCCACTCCCTAAAGCGAGACAGGCCATAATAGATGCAGGAGGCCTTATAGCATACACAAGAAAAAGGCTTACGGAAAAGGTTTAGTGTGATTTTAAAGTGAGTAGTGAGTAGTGAATAAAAAATATCCTTTCCCACTCACTACTCATCACTCAATATTCACTATTATTCCTTTGCCCCGTTTGCAAGAAGTACATTGACTACATCCTTATGGCCCTGATCTTTCGCCATCTGAAGAGCAGTTGTGCCGCTGTTATCCTTTGCATTAATCTCTGCACCTCTGGATATTAAAAATTGTACGACATCTTTTCCGCCTGTCTTTGCTGACCAGTGCAGTGGTGTAAGACCTTTATTGTCTTTACTGTTAACGTCTGCACTGCTCTCTACAAGAAGTGATACCAGAGTTTTTGAGCCAGTTTTAACCGCATAATGAAGAGGGGTCATACCGTCGTTGTCTGCGGCATTTACATCGGCACCGGCAGATATTAAAGATTCTTCCAGTTCAATTTTATTATTTATCAAAAAAGAAGCTATTCCATAATGAAGAGGGGTGCATCCGTTATCGGCCCTGTCATTTATGCCTGCCCCTTTTGATATTAAAAATTTCACTGCCTCCGTATTTGCTGCCTCTGATGCACTGTGTAAAGGAGTGCATCCATAATTATCCTTTGCTTTTATATCAGATCCTTTAGAGACAAGAAGTGTTACTGTGTCCATTGAAATGCTTTTTACGGCATAATGTAACGGTGTCCTTCCGCAGGAATCCTTCGATTTGACACTCATCCCTTTTGAGATGAGAAAATCTGTCAGATCCTTTGCCCCTGCCTGTGACGCAATATGAAGGGCACTGGCTCCGTTTTTTGTCATTCCTTTTATATCCAGACCTTCCGATATGAGGAATTTTACCATGTCAGTAGAACCACCTGTGGCAGCAAAATGTATAAGGCTCCATCCTTTATCATTAATATCTTTAATATTTGCTCCTTTTGACTGCAGGAATTTCACAATTTCAACAGACCCGCTTTTTGCCGCACATTGGATCATAGTCAAACCTTCACTGTTTTTTCCTTTAATAAGTTCCGGATTTTTCCCTATAAAATCTTTGACTTCAGAGATATTTTTTTTGTTTATTGCATCAAAAATATCATATGCTACTGCCATTTGTAAGGAAATAAAACAAAGTGCCACTGCTAAAATAGCTGAAAAAATTTTTATGTTCATTTTTTTACCTCCTGTTTAATGTTCGTGACGCGTTACGCGTCACGCGTGACGGGTGGTTTGTGATGCGTGATGCGTAATGCGTGATATAATTTTCTCTACAAAATATTCTATACCTTCGATAATTTTCTTTTTCCTTATTGATATTTTGCAATTTTCTGTCTATTATATAATAAGTTTATTTTATAAAATTATACAGTTAATCCACGCGTCACGCGTCAAGATTATATAATAAGTTATTTTATAAAATTATACGGGTAGTCTTCGCGTCACGCGTCACGTGTCACGATAATCAATCAACAAGGAGGACCTATATGCATAAATTATTTGCCATATCTTTAATGATTTTTATTCTTGCCGGGAATTGTTACGGAGCCGATCTGAACGGTCTCTGTTCTCTGGATAACAAAAACTGGTGGATTGTAGGAGATTGCGG
>DAIOEN010000154.1:0-17026 GCA_036746235.1 Vulcanimicrobiota bacterium
GAAGATAAATCTGACAGTTACCCACTGATTGTGGCACCGGTAAAATCCTTTCTCCGCCTTCTTCCTTCTCCGAAAGAAGCGGATTTTTCGACTGTAAATATAGCTCCCGGAGCTGTATTGCCAATAGAAAAAACTGTAAGGAAACTTCTGAATATGGGGTTTAAAAAAACGGACCTCGTAGTCAGCCCGGGAGAATTTACTCAGAGAGGCGGTATTGTCGATGTGTTCCCTCCGACACTTATGAGACCCGTAAGGATTGAATGGTGGGGAGATGAGGTGGAAGAACTCAGAGAATTCGATCCTTCCACTCAGAGATCCCTTCAGAATATTAATTCCATGAACCTGGGGCCTGCAAGGGAATTTATCTGCAATCTCCCTTTGCTGGAACAGGGAGTTGAGAGGGTAAAGAGAAGTCTCAGAGAAAGAGTGTCACAGCTCAAAAGAGAGAAAAAACATGATGAAGCGGAATTTCTGGAAGAGAAATTTTTACATAAAACTGATGCTCTCCTGGACGGAACAGATTATTCTTTGCTTCTTGAATATCCGAATTTTTTCTTTCATAGCCTCGTGCCTGCCTGTGATTGTCTGCCGGAAAATTCCATTGTCTCTATGGATGAACCGGCACAGCTCAGAGAGGAAATATCGTCTTTTCTTTCAGGAGAAAAAGAAATGGATTTTTTCAGAAGTGAACAGGGTCTTGTTCTTCCCAGAAGAGATGAGGTTTATTTAAAGTGGGATGACTTTATCGATAAGATCAATTCATTCCAGACTCTTGAATTATATATGTCAGACACTTCTTCAGAATATGAAACAGGTCGTTTTGCCATGTCCTGGGAAGCGCCGGAACGGTTTAAAGGACAGATAAAATTACTTATCAAAAAAATAGATGAACTCCTCATAAACAGAAACCTTATTGTCATTCTGAGCCGTTATGCGGGAAGAATTGCCGAAATGCTCACTGAAGCAGGTGTGGAAATAGGACTCGAAGAACCGGAAGAGGGAAGAGTCGTGGTTTCCAGAGAGCAATTCCCTGAAGGATTTTACCTTTCTTCCGAAAAACTTCTTGTCCTGACAGATCTTGAAATATTCGGAAAAGGTACTGTTACTGCGGAAAGAAAGCAGAAATTTAAAAAACATTCTTCCACCCCTGTAAGTCTCGGAGACCTGAACACAGGTGATATTGTAGTTCATGAAGAACATGGCGTTGGCAGATATCACGGAATAGAAAGACTTGTCGTGGAAGGAGTGAGCAGGGACTTTATATCCCTTATATTTGCAAAAGAGGATAAACTCTATATACCGGTAGAACAGCTTTATAAGATAACGAAATATATAGGAGGATCTGATGAAACGACGAGGCTGTCCCGTCTCGGAACGGCGGAATGGAAGAAAGTAAGAAGAAAAGTCGCAAAATCCGTTCAGGATATGGCAGAAGATTTAATAAAACTTTATGCCGTAAGACAGGCCATAGAAGGTTATATATTCCCGTCAGATACGGAATGGCAGAAACAGATGGAAGATTCCTTTATTTATGACCTCACCGATGACCAGAAAAAGGTTATTACAGATGTCAAGCATGATATGGAATCGAAAAATACTATGGATAGATTGATCTGCGGTGATGTGGGATACGGTAAAACAGAGGTTGCCATAAGGGCTGCTTTTAAAGCCATGGATACGGGCAAACAGGTTCTGATGCTTGTTCCTACGACAGTACTTGCACAGCAGCATTACAATACCCTTACCGACAGACTTGCTCCCTATCCATTTATTATAGAAATGCTGAGCCGGTTCAAGAGTCCTAAAGAGCAGAAAGAAGTCGTTCAGGGACTTAAAGACGGGACTGTGGACATGGTTATAGGAACTCACAGATTGCTGCAGAAGGATATAAAATTATCAGATCCCGGCCTTCTTATAATTGATGAGGAACAGAGATTCGGAGTGGCTCATAAAGAAAAATTGAAACACCTCAGAGAAACTGTGGATGTGCTGACTCTCACTGCAACACCCATACCGAGAACTCTCTATATGTCTCTTGTAGGGGCAAGGGACATAAGTATTATAGAAACCCCTCCTGAAGACAGATTACCTGTAAAAACCTATCTTCTTAAAAGAAGTGAAAAGATAATAAAAGAAGCAATTTCCAGGGAACTTGCAAGAGGAGGACAGATTTTTTATCTTCATAACAAAGTGGAAACCATTACTTCTGAAGCTTCTTATATAAAATCCCTCTTCCCGCAGGCACGGGTTACCGTCGGTCACGGACAGATGGATGAAGGAGAGCTTGAGCAGATAATGCTTGATTTTGTGGGCGGCCAGTATGACATACTCATATGCACTACAATAATAGAAAGCGGCCTCGACATTCCCAATGCCAATACATTGATTGTAAACCATGCCGAACGGTTCGGCCTTTCCCAGCTTTATCAGTTGAGGGGCAGAGTGGGAAGAAGCACAAAACAGGCCTATGCCTATCTCTTTTATGACCCGGACAGAACCCTTTCAGATCAGGCTTTTAAACGTCTTGAAGCCATATCTGAACTGACCGATCTCGGAAGCGGCTATCAGATTGCTATGAAGGATCTGGAAATCAGAGGAGCCGGTAATTTACTGGGAGCGGAACAGCATGGTTTTATCTCTCAGATAGGGTTTGAACTTTACTGTCAGCTCCTTTCAGATGCAGTGGCTGAACTTAAAGGTGAAAAGAAAAGAACCCTTCCTCCTCCTGTACTGGAAATACCTGTAGACAGTTATATCCCTGATGCCTATATAAGTCATAAAAAACAGCAGCTTGCCTTTTATAAGAGACTGTCAAAAGTTTCTGCCTATAATGAACTCTCTGATATATGTTCGGAAATGGAAGACAGATTCGGAAAACTTCCGAAAGTAGTTGACAATCTTGTCAATCTGGCCAGAATAAAGATAATGGCTATGGAGAAAAAGATTGAACGCATAAAGGCAACAGGTTCTCAGATTACCTATGATTTTTATGAAAAACCGGATGTGTCAAAGAGAAAACTCAGAGATTTTTCCGAAGAGATTGAAGGTAAAGCCAGTTTTTCCTCTGATACTCAACTGGTTATTAAAAAAGAAATCAGAGATCCTGAAGGGTTGCTGGAGCTTGTTGAAGAAGTACTGGTGTTGTTGTTGGAGTGAGGAGTGAAAAGTGAATAGTGAATAGTGAATAGTGAATAGTGAATGGTGAATCGTAGGGGCGACCCACTGTGGTCGCCTGGTACCGGTGAAAACACGCATCAAGCATTACGCATCACGCATTACGCATCACGCATTACGCATCACGCATCACGCATTACGATTATAAAAAGGAGAATATTTATGAGAACAAATGCAGACATAGAAATTTACTTAAAAAAACTGGGGGCAGAATATAAATTAATACAGGAAGGTGTCTGGATTGTAAGCCTTAAAGATACCGATATAGATAATCTTGTTATTTCTCATGTCCCTCCTCTTGTTGTGTTCAGAATCAATCTTATGCCCGTACCTTTAAAAAAGAGAGAGGAATTTTTCAGGAGACTCCTTGAAATAAACGCAAAAGAAATGGTCCATGGAGCCTATGGGATTGAAGGAGATAAGGTTGTAATTATAGACACACTCCAGATAGAAAATCTGGATTTAAATGAATTTGAAGCATCCATAGAAGCCCTTTATTATACTGTTACACATCATTTCAATGAACTGGCAGG
Organism: Vulcanimicrobiota bacterium; assembly: GCA_036746235.1. Taxonomy (GTDB): domain Bacteria; phylum Vulcanimicrobiota; class SpSt-956; order SpSt-956; family JAKJGF01; genus CALARM01. The sequence goes on from DAIOEN010000154.1 coordinate 3,708, forward strand.
TTATCTGGAAAAGAAAGGGGATTAATTTTATGGGACTTTTTTTTAAAATGAACAGGGCGATAAAGTCGGAATTCAATCAGATGTTACGTAAAACGGAAGATCCGGAAGAAGTCCTTGATGAACTCATAGAAGACCTTGAAAAACAGCAGAAAGAATTGAAAGAGACACTGGCTAAAAGAGCATCTGATAAAGAGATAGTGGAAGAAAATTTGAAAGAGATAGAAGAGAAACTTGAATGTGCCAGACATAGAAAAGATTTTTATGTGTCCCGTAAAAAAAGAATGGAAGCACAGAAGAATATCCTGTCTGCTATGAGTGATATAGATGATATAAGCAGATATGACAGGATTGCAAAAAGCGATAAGTAAATATTTTTACAAACTGTTAACATGAAGGCTCTTAATTTTTTTCCTGGTCTATGATATGATGATTGTAACGTGTTACACGTTTATAATAAACCTGTTTTTCAGAGGAGTAGATGAGTATGAAAATTTCCGCCAATCAGATATCAAGACATGATACAATAAAAAAACCTGCTGGTGCAGAGAAAATTTTTGAACAGAAGGATCTTGTGCAAATCGGTTCAGGAGATAAAACTTCAGATGGGCCTGATATGAAAGCAGTTCGTAAGATGGGTGAACCGCTTTACGGTCCTTCGATTACCGGTAATATAAGGATTCATAGAAATTTTCACTCGAATATATTGAACAATGACCGCGATGTCCTTGTATATCTTCCTCCCGGATATTCGCCAGATAAAAAATATCCCGTTCTTTATATACAGGACGGACAGAATATTTTTAACAGAGACACCTCTTTCGGAGGAACAGAATGGGGTGTTGATGAAACAGCAGAACGACTTATCAGAGAAGGTAAAATTAAAGATCTTATTATGGTGGCAATCTATAACAGAGGGGCAGAACGTATGAGTGAATATACCCCCGTTCCTGACCCTGACCATGGCGGAGGAAATCTGGACAATTATGCAGCTTTTGTTACAGAAGAATTGAAACCTTTTATAGATAATACGTACAGTACGTCAACAGAACCGTCTGACACCGGTATAATGGGATCTTCTCTGGGAGGATTGAGTTCACTCTATATGGGATGGAACCTGCCACATGTTTTCGGTCTCACTGGAGTTATATCTCCGTCACTCTGGTGGTCAGATAAATATCTTATAAAGGAAATAGCGGCAGACCCGAAGACAAAAGGACCTTCAAGGGTATGGCTTGATATGGGAACAAATGAATCTCCTTCAGATAAGGATTATAATGGTATTCCTGATACACTTGATAACTCAAGAGCCATGGGTGAAGTACTTTTAGATAAAGGCTATAAATTCGGAGAAGAATTATTTTATCACGAAGAACCTGGAGCCACGCACAGTGAATGGTCATGGAATCAGCGGGTAGATAAGGTTCTTACCTATTTGTTCGGAAAATAAAAAAATAAAGGATGAAGAGTTAACGTCTTCATCCTTTACTTTTTAGAGGCTATCCGAAAATTACAACGGCACTTTTTATAAATCAGGAATTAAATATATTCATGGAAAAGTCCGGGATAGTCTCTAACCTGCTAAATCTTAGAAGTAAGACTTACCAGGAAGGAATAAACTTCCTACTCCCAGTGCAGCTCCTGCTCCCAGTGCACCAATTTTACTTACATCATTGAGAGCTGCCCCTGCTGCTGTAATACCACCTGCTATTAAAGCACCTTTTAATACATTGTTCCTTTTGTCACTGCTATAATAAAGATGATCATTATTTCTTGCAGCCATAAGTCCTCCCCCTGCGGCAGCCAGACCTACTGCTACTACTGCTCCCGGTAATCCTCCAATAGCTTTCCCTGCCATACCGATACCTGCTAGAAGAGCCCCTCCTCCAGCAAAAGCACCCATCGCTACAGCTGCAAAACCAGCTGCGCCATCAACACTTTTCATGGATACCAGAGGTTTTCCCATTATAATAGAGTCGTTATTGCCCTGGCCCAGTATTACCTGATCTTTTATTTCTTCTTTTTTTTGAGGAACGGTTTTATTTATGTTCAAACCGGCTCCTACAGCTTGATTGGTATTAATTTTCATATTTTTCATTCCTTCTTTCTCTTTACATAATCACTTTTTTATTATAAATAATTTATAGTCAGGAAACAATAATAATATGTTAATAAAATGTAAATATTTATCCTCATCACCGATTCAGGTAATTTAGTGACCATTTTATCAGCTTCTGCCTGGCAGGCTCTTACGAAGAAAAATAATTTGCCTTATATAATTTGTTTTACAGACAATAAGTTGACTTTTATTGAATTTTTAATTCTATAAAAAAGACTAATTTTTCTTCTCCATACCCTGCCAGGCAGAAGCTTTTTTCGGATACCCTTTCATCTGTTACGGTACTTAGCCTTTTCTCTGGATTCCCGCTTTCGTAGAAAGACAGATTAGAAACTCTGGAGGTCATTATTTTACCTGTCCCGGTAATCATTCTTCCTGCTTTCTGGCAGCTTTCCTGGATAATCCTGCAGGCCTTCTTATGGATTTTTTTTCTCTGTCATCGTCTGAAGATATATCGGAGCTTTTCCTTTCTCCATGACTGCTTTTCCTTACCCTTTTGGAAAGCCCTGCCGGTTTTCTGATAGCTTTTTTTAGTGGCTTTTCGTCCATTGTTTCACCGGCAATTTCTGTCTCTGTCTGCTCAACCTGTTCCTCTTTTTCTGAAATTTCTGGCTCTGCCGGTTTATCAATAACTTCCTGAGAGATTTCTTTTTCCTGTAATTCCGAAGAAGTTTGAATTGGACCAGGACTGACTGTTTCCGTAATGAGTTCCTCTTCCTGAATTTTTTCTGAAATTACCTTCTGAGGAGTAGTAACAGTGTCTGAAGAAATTTTCTTTTCATGAATTTTTTCTGAAATTACCTTCTGAGGAGTAGTAACAGTGTCTGAAGAAATTTTCTTTTCCTGAATTTTTTCTGATTTCTGCAGGGGAATGACAGTTTCCGAAGGTAAAGACTTATCTGAAATTTTTATTGATGGCACAGATGCGGTGCCGGTTGGATGCAGTCTTTCTTCTGTTTTTTCCTCTTTTTTAGAAATTAATGTCATATGCCCTGTAACAGGAATAACAGTACCGGTTATTACAGGCTTTTCGGTAGGTCTGCTTAAATAAGAAATCTCTTTTTCTCCCTGGCCGGAAGGAACATTATCTTCTTTACCTTCCTTTTGAAGTAACCTTACCTGTTCGTCTACATATTCTTCAATTTTTTGATTTATGATAAGTTTTTTATTACCTTCATAAATTTTTTTAATACCACTGTTTATATATCCTTCATCCATGTCTTTACAGTATTCAAATAAATAGTCCAGCCCTTCGTCCCATTCCTTAATTCCTTCTCTGAACATCCTGTCGCCTGTGGCAATTTCCAGAGTCCATCTGTCTAGATTCATATAGGCATTTTCATAGCCTTCCTGAACTCTGCCGATAGTCTCTTTCATTTCCGTCAGGACTTTTACAAAATCTTCTTCAGTTATATCATCAAAGGAAAAATTCAGGGCACTTTCTTCTATAAGAAGGTAATTGGATGTAATAAAACTTTCCTCCGCCGTTCTCAGAAGAATGTCCTTTATAAATTCTTTCTCTTCATCTATTTCTTCCCCTGTTTCTTCATTTATTTCTTCACTCATTATAGACTCCTTGATTGGTATTAAAAATCATCGCACATCTTCTGAAATACATATACAGCAGCTCCTATGAGACCTGCATCTGCACCGAGTTCTGCAAGAACTAGCTGAGATGTTTCGGGAGGAAACATTTTAACCCTCTTTTTTATCTCCTCCTGTGCGGGAGGGAACAGGTATTTATGGGCATTTGCTATTCTTCCACCTATGACGATCCTCTCAGGATTCAATACAAGAATGAGATTTGAAAGACCTATACCAAGATAACGGCCTGCAATTTTAAACGTTTCTATGGCCACTTCATCTCCCTTTTCTGCTGCATCGAACACAGAGAGAGGGGAAAGGTCTTTAACATCTGCAAGGATGGAATTTTTATGTTTCTCTATAAGTTCTCTCGCTGTTCTTATGATGGCACCTCTTGCTACGAGAGCTTCAAAACAGCCTTTGTTACCACATCCGCATACAGGTCCGTCAGGTTCTATAGTCATATGTCCTATTTCTCCTGCTCCCTGTGAAGCACCGAGATGAAGGTTGTTATTTATAATAATACCGCCACCAATACCTGTTCCCAGTGTCATACAGATTATATTGCTGACATACTTGCCGGCACCAAAAAACTTTTCCCCGAGAGCTGCAGCATTTACATCATTTAAAATTACTACAGGTAAATTTATAGAAGATTCGAGGATAGATGAAACTTTTATATTATCCCATCCGGGAAAATTCGGAGAAAAATAGCATATACCGTTAATAGTATCAATAAAGCCGGGAAGATCAATACCTACTCCGAATATTTCTTCTCTGTTTATATGTTCTTCCGATATAACCCTGTTGATGAGTTCTGCCATCTTATCCAGCACATTATTAACACCTCGTTCTTCAGGGGCTATATTACATTCCACAATCTTACCTGTTTTACCTGATTTATCTACCAGGGCAGCAGCAATATGGGTTCCACCCAGATCTACTCCTATAGCATATTTTTTACTCATATTCATTTCTCCTTCTTTTCTTAAAGTGGATAGTTTAAAGAAAATACGGCAATATAGCTGACTTTTTGACTGGTATTATCTATTAAAAATACAATCCCGTTCGAGTATGCCATTGCAGTCATATTACTTTTATTTCCAAAGCTTCCGCCATCCTTTGTGAAATACTGATTCCCATAGACAGACACAACATCCTGCATAGATGCGCCAATACAGATACCATCTGCTGTTTTATAACCGGGAGTGGTTACCATTATCATTTTTACTATACCATCTGACTGGACAAATAACGCAATTTCACTATTTGCTCCAAACATATACATTTTAGTTTTTTCATTAAGATTCATTGCTCCCAGCTCTTCTCCCAGGGTGGCTCTTGCATCACTCAGGTTCGTCCCTACATAAACTTTTCCCTGAATACCGCTTCCCGGAACTATAGTGCCGCTTCCTCCTGTCTGAACTCCCGTATGGCCTGTATAGGGAATTGTATTTGCCTGTGGTGTTGACTGAGTTGTAATCGTAGATATTGGTTTACTGGAAATATCCATAATATTTGACGATGCGTTGTAACTTGTATAATAGCCAAGGGATTCACATATGCCCTTGAGAGAGACATATACTTTATCTCCTTTTACATTATAGACTCCTTTATATTCTTCGCCATTTACATAGAGTTTTGCTTCACTTTTTTCATACACATATTTAAAATTCAATGCTTTACTCAGACTGTCAAGGGATGTGTATAGTTCTCCGTCTTTCTGATAAACAGATTTTTTATTATATTCCTTGTTTTTTATGTATATTACAAGTGTGCTGAAATTCTTTATCTCATTTTCTGCCAGAATTATGGCAGGGAGAAGGATTGATATAATTATTACTGCCAGTAATAAGAAAGTTGATTTTTTCATAATAATACCTCCAATATAATTTATAATATAATAATTTAACATGATAACAGGAATTTCCTTCTGAAATGTTTTACTTATTAAAAGAAAAGGTTTATAATAGAAATCTTGATGCGTGATGCGTGAAGAGTTATCCAGCGACCTTTGACTCACAACTCACTATTCACCACTCACTTATAATGTATGAATGGAGAGAATTTAATGAATAGATGCATATTTTCCGTAATTTTAATTTTTATTTTGACAATGACCTGTGTTATTGCAGAAAATTTTGATGAATTATTGAATAAAGGTAATGCTTTGATGGAAGAAGGAAATTATGAAAAGGCTATTTCGATTTTTAATAAAGTTTTAACTTCTGACGGAAAATGTGAAATCGCATTGTTTCGTAAAGGTACGGCTTTATATAAAATAAAAAGATATGATGAAGCTTCATCGTGTTTTGATGAATTGATAAAAATAACAGGAGGCAGTTCCGATGTATGGTATTTTAAAGGATTGACCCTGTATAATCAGGATAAATATAAAGAATCTGTAACATACTTCGATAAAGTTCTGGAAGTAGCTCCGGAAAGTTTATACGGTGCCAATACTGTAGGAGAGAAATATGTATGTCCATGGTACCCGAAGGGTATGGCTTTATACAGGCTTGGAGATTATGAAGGAGCAGTTAAATGTTTTGATAAAACTGTGGCTATTATACCTGATTTCGCCATTGCATGGCATAATAAAGGAGAAGCGCTTAAAAAGCTCGGTAAATATAAAGAAGGAGAGGAATGTTTTAATAAAGAAAAAGCTCTCGGAAACATTGAGAAAACACCGGAAAGATCCCAGACTTCTGACGAATGGTTTTTAAAAGGGTGTGAGTATTTCAGAAAAGGTATATGGAGTAAGGCTCTGGAATGGTTTGACATGGCGATTGAAAATGAACCGAATCATGGTTTTAGTTTGTTTTACAAAGGTATGGTCTACAGTTCTAAAAGAGAATACAGTAAAGCACTGGAATATATGGATAAAGCCATTAAGTTGATGGAAGACGGAAAAGATGTTTCAACTCTAATCCCTTCTCTGGCTTATTCAGGTAAAGCAATGGTTTTACTGTCTCTGGATAAATATAACGAAGCGAAAGATTTTGCCGATAAATCCATAAAGGCTGACCCCAATTCTGCAAATGCCTATTTTACAAAAGGTATGTCTCTGTGTTATCTGAAAGACTTTAAAGAAGCTTTAAAAGCTATCGATAAATCACTGGAACTTGATCCGGAGTTTGTAGATGCCTGGTATTATAAGAGTATGATTTTATATTTCCAGGGAAATACCGAAGAATCAATGAAATTATGTGATAAAGCACTGGCAATTGATCAGAAATTTGCAGAAGGCTGGTATCAAAAAGGACTTATTTTATATCATCAGGGAAAATATGATGAAGCCAAAAAATGCTATGATAAAGCAGTAAAGCTGGCACCTGATGAAAATTATATATGGTATAATTGATCAGTGACCAGTGAGCTGTGACCGGTGAACAGTAATTACCGTAACAGGTAAAAGGGTATCCGTAAAAAGCTTCTGCCAGGCAGGCTCTGGAGAAGAAAAATTAGTTTTTTCTATAGAATTAAAAATTAAATAAGGGTTAATTTATTGTCTGTAAAACAAATTAAATAAGGCAAATTATTTTTCTTCGTAAGAGCCTGTCAGGCAGAAGCTGATAAAATGGTTATGAACTTATTTGTAGCGGTAGTAAGTGACATGAATTTATACTCACTTACTCACCAGTCCTATCAGGTAATCCCCTTCTTTCATAATATATTCTGATGGATTTATAATTAACTCGCCTTCCGATGTTTTTACTCCTACAGGAAGGGTTTTCTGTTTTTTTCTGAGTTCTGCTATTACGTCACCGAATTCTTTTCCTATTAAATTCTGTGGAAGTTGAATATTTTGAAATTTATTTTCTGCCTGAGAAGGAACTATATTTTTAATAAAGGGTACAATATTTTCATTCATTGCAGCATGAGCAGCTATGAGACCGCTGTAATAACCGCCGAGTATTACTTCATTTACATTTCCCATTCTCATATGGCTTTCATATTCCGAATCCAGGAGTTCTGCACAACTGTAGACAGTATGATTGAGTTTTTCTATTGTAAGAGCCGTAAGAACTGTTCTCGCGTCTATATCCCTGTTATTTCTTTCACCGGACCTGTCAGGAAGTATAATGGCAATTTTGGCGGTGTTAATATTGGCTTTCCGTAATATATTCGGATCAGTGAAATCTCCCTGCATAATGTATACACGATCTGTCTTTATATTAAGTCTCTTTAAGTCCATATTCATAAAATCTTCTCTGTCAGAGATTAGAACTATATCAGAGTTTTTATATCCGGCAGACGCCTGTAATTCTTTTATTATCTGAGGTGTTTTCTGTTCCCATCCACATATTATTATATGGTTTTCCAGTATATCAAAACTGGTTTTTCTCATGATTATTCCCTCCTTGAATTTTTCCATCATTATAGCAGAAACTGTGCCTATTAATATGGCAAAAATACTCATACCTGCAATGACTACAATGAGTACTGTTATTTTACCCATAAGAGTATCAGGAAAATCGACAGAATACTGACCGAAGAAAAATGTATAGACTACAGTCCAGAAACAATTTGCCGGAGTAGAATGGAGCCTTGGTTCTGAAGAAATTAATCCCAGAGTCCCGAAGGTTACGACAAAAATCAGGAATATTAAGATTAAGAAGAAATCTATCCATCTTTTGTTAAAAACAGAAGAAAAAAATGATAGATGCCTCCCCAGCAGAACTGCAAAAGACATTACACGGAAGAGTCGTAAGAGAATAAAGACCCTGCTCAATCTGAATACCCTGAAGAGCGGCACTACGGCAATAATATCAAGCCAGTATCTGGCAAAAAAGATTTTATAATTATCACATGAAAGATATCTCAATGTAAGTTCAACTATAAAGAAACTTATTATTATATCGTCAAGACTTATTATGAAAACCTTTATCTCTTCAGACAGAGGAAACATAAGCTGGCTTTCTTTCAGGATTAATTCTATTTCATTTTGATTGAATCTCAATTTTGACGTGTGAGAAAGTACTATATTAATTTCCAGCCTGTTAAATGCTGCTTCTTCCAGTTTTTTTCTTAAAATGTTTTCTTTAAATTCTTTGAATTTCATTGATTTTATAAACTTCAATTTATTGGGAGGAAGTTTATCCTTCAGATTTTCATTGTTTACCGTACAATGAAGAAGGATTTCTTCTATTTCTATTGGTATAAAACCAAGTTCTTCCAGTTTATCCCTCAATTCTTCTTCAGTAAATTTGCTGTATTTTAATAACAATACTGTTTTCCCGTCGTCATTTTTCAACTGATTTATTAATATTTCTACATCTTCATTAATCTCATAAAAATTTTTTTCTTCATCAATCTTCAGCCATGATTGTTCTAAAATAGCCGTTAATTCGTCTGATGAAAATCTTCTGTTTTCCAGAGTTTCCACTGCATCCAGTTTGTCGGAATCGATTCTGGTAGATAAAACTTCTATAGTTTTCTGGTTAATCTCAAATCCTGCCATAGTTTCGAAAACCAGTAAAATTATCGAACAGAAAACTACAAATATGACACATAGATCGACATATTTATTTGCGAAAAGTTTCTTTGTATATTTTCTTATGAAATTCAATGTTATACTCCGATTATAATCTGTGACATAGTATTCCGGTCACTGTTCACTGTTCACTGTTCACTGTTCACTGATAAGGTATGGCTTCATTTTTCTTTATTATAACCTGTCCTTCTGGTCCTGTACAAAAACCGATAAAATCAATAACCTCCTGTGATGTGTCATCTGTCGTATATAAATAGAGGATTCTGGATAAAGGGTAAAGACCTTTCATAATATTTTCTCTGGAAGGTATAACAGGCCGGGAATTGTTTTTACTTTTAATAGCAATTGCTCTGACCATATCGGCTGCAATAACATAATACTGGTAACATGTATAGCTTATACCTCCCGGATCCGTTACGATGGCACGAATAATATCAGATGGCTTTTTCATAGTTTTAGCTATGTCTGTAAAATTATGTCTTTTTAAAACATCTTCTTTAAAAAAATTATAAGTTCCCGAATCAGGCGGATTATTATAAATATTTAACGGTACCTTACTTCCTCCTGTTTCTTCCCAGGTAGTAAAGGCTCCTGTAAATATTTTCTCAATATCATTTAAAGACAGGGCTTTAATACTGTTTTTTCTGTTAATAATTATAATTGCAGCATCCCGTGCCAGGGGATGTTCTTTTATTTCTATACTGTTGTCGTCTGCACATTTTAATTCTTTGTCATTAATCGATCGTGATGCAGCAGCTATATCGGTTGTTTTATTCAATAAACCCTCTATGCCTGTAGTGGTGCCTCCCCCTTCTATGGAAATTTCAACAGAAGGATTTCTTTTTATGAATTCTTTTGCCAGACTTTTCAGGGTGAGTTCTAGTGTGTCAGAACCTTTAATAGTTATAAAGACCTTTTTTTTGGCCTGGACCTTATCATGTTTAGAAGGGCAGCCTGTTGTAAAAATACATGCAGCAAGTAATAGTATGATGTAAAGAATATTCATTGTTAATCCAGTGTATTTCATAACTTATTATAATTTAAGTGAATAGTGAGTGGTGAGTAGTGAGTGGAATATAGCATTGTTACTCACTGCTCACTCATTAATGCGGAAATTCAGAGTAAGCGAGCAAGTGAGTGAATACTGTCCACTCACTGCTCACAGCTCATTATTTATCCTGTTTTATAAAATTCAATTCACCTTTTTTCCCATTGACCCAGACACCGCTCAAAGTAAAGTTCTTTCCATTACCGGTAACTTTACCGTTAAAACATGATAGTCCTTTGTAAGTGCCTCCACAGCTCCAGTCAAAAGTGAATTCCATAGTTTTTTCGTTATATGACCATTTTACAGGAGAATATCCATCTTTATCGAGAGCCTCAGGATGATCGGGAGCGAAAGGCTTATTGTTCAGATATTCCCGTACTTTTCCTGTTCCGTCATTCATAAGAACAACGTCACCGCAGTAATTATCACCTTCAGGTTTTTTTAGTTCAAAAAGCCCGACAAAATCCTGTGGTTTGAGTTTGATTACAGGTACAGCTTTTGTAAAATCTCCTTTTATTCTTGTAAAAGCAAGCTGACAGGATGTATTGTCAGAGGAAAAACCATTTATGGTGAAATTATTTATATCTCCTTTTACAGTGCTTTTAAAATAAGCCAGTCTGTCATATGTACCATTCATTGTCCAGTCAATAATCAATTCGTTTCTATGTTTGTCAAAAGACCATTTCAGAGGTATATAACCGTCTTTATCTTTCATGTCCTGGTAGAAAGGTTCGAACTCTTTATTATCTACGAATTCTTTTGATTTTCCTTTGCCATTATCTGACAGGATAATTTCTCCATGATAATGATCATAGGAACATAAGGGATCTGTAATGATAAAATTACCGATGAAATCATGTTCCGTAAAATTTTTAGCAAAGGCAGGAACATTAATTAATATGGATATGAGCAGAATAAATATAAGATTTTTCATAAAAAATCTCCTTTCCAGTGAGTTTTCAGGAAAGATATTCTATAATTACAGGGATAAATCCTCTATAATAACAGGGACTTCCGGCTTTCTTGAAAGAATTTTCGTGCCTGTTTCTGTAATAACTACGTCTTCTTCAATCCTTACGCCGAATTTTCCCGGAAGATAAATACCTGGCTCTATGGTAACTACATTGCCCGCTTCGAGAACATCTCTGTTCCCTTTTACGAGATAAGGAGTTTCATGAATATCAAGGCCAAGACCATGCCCTGTTCTGTGGGTGAAATATGGCCCGTAACCTTCTTTCTCAATTACATCCCTTGCAGCTTTATCTACAAGTTCACAGGGGATACCGGGGCCTGCTTTTTCTATCGCCCCATCTCTTGCCTGTCTTACTATATGCCATATTTTTAGAAATTCTTCACTTACCATGCCGAAATAAGCTGTTCTTGTAATATCGGAATGATATTTATCCCATATATCACCCTTATCTATAAGAACGACGTCATTCTTTTGCAGAATATTTTCTCCTCCTTCCGAGTGAGGGTAAGAAGATGTTTCTCCGAACTGAACCAGTTTCTCGTCTCCTGTAATATATGTTTTAAGATCATGTTCTTTCATACCTGCTTTTAAATGCTTCAGGCTATAATCTATATTTTCTTCTGTTATATCTACTGCTTTTTTTAAAGCCTCGATTTCTTCTTCTGTTTTTTTCCGTCTCATAGCAGAAAAAAGAAAAGCTCCGTCTCTGAATTCCATTCCTGTCATATGTTCTTTCAGTTTTACATAAGTTTCAAAATGAGTCGTAGGTTCCAGACCTGCAGTTCTATATTTTCTCCCTCTGTCTTTAATAATTTTTCCAAGTATTTCATATGGATTATCTTCTTCTTTCCAGGGATAGAAATCATTAATAAAAGTTTCTTTTCTGAGCCTTTCTTCTTCAAAAGAAGGACATATGATAAATGGATCCCCTTCTGCCGCCAGAATGACTCCGATAAATCTCTCCATACGAAACGTATCTATGCCGGCCATATAGTAAAAATTTGTCCCCGGAGTTGCTATACAGTAATCTAGGGAATTTTGTGCCATTAATACTTTAAATTGTTCGATTCTTCTTTTAAAAACTTTTTTGTCCATAAATACCGCCTTTTCAGTGAGCAGTGAACAGTGACAAGTGACCGGGCAGTAATAGCTTTCTGTTCACTACTCACTGTTTGCTGTTCACTGCTTCAGTCCTGTGTAACATTAACTATTGTCTCTGCCGACTTCTGGCCGTCCGGGGCAATAGTTATAGCTTTTATAGTATATTTTGTATCTGAAGGGAAATTTACAACATAGGTAAACTGTGTTTCAAAATTTCCGTTGTTGTCTGCTGTCACTGTTTTAGTTGCCATTGTCCCTGCCGGGTTAAGGACACCGATTACCGAGATCTGCCAGGTGACATTAATCTGTACTTTATATCCCGGAGTAGCATTGCCTTTTACCGTAACTGGCATAGATACTGTATCTCCCTCGGAAGGTTCTGTTATCTCAGGCGGTGCAACACCGGCATTATAATAGGGGCCAAGACTTGTTACCGGCTCTTCCGATGTAAGACTTTCTTTCTGACCTGAAGATGTCTCCAGATGACATAATATATATACATTTTGTACCGAATCTTTTTTCGAAACAATATATTCTCCCGTATAGATACCATTACCTTTTTCCTTCATTGAAATACCGGTTCTGTAAGAACCTATGTCAAAGGTTGCTTTTCCCCCTGATAGACCTGACATGTTTACAATCAATTTATTACCGGGGTGTAATTGATTCTGTCCGTTATGTGTTACAGAATAAATTAAATCTTTATTCTGAGAAGTGATCTGAATATTAAAAGACCAGGATTTTATAAACTGACGGTTCTGATGGTCTGTAGCGCTGAAAACCACTTTGTTTGTACCATTCGGCAAATTATCTGCCGGGCGATATGTAATAACATTTTCTGTTATCTGTGATTTTGATGTTACGTTTACACCGTTTACCATAAGTTTTGCAGTGGAAGGAACTATGCCTTTATTTTTACTGTCAGCCTGTATAACGAGAAGTATGTTCGGTCTGTTATTATCAATAGTTGAATTCTCTTTTGGCAACATCTGTGAAATAA
>DAIOEN010000155.1:0-16748 GCA_036746235.1 Vulcanimicrobiota bacterium
AACTGGATGAACTGATAAATAATAAAGAAGTAAAGATCACGGAAGAACAGGTTCTTCTGTGGGGTATAGATATATGCGATGTTCTGGAATATCTTCACAGACAAAAACCTCCTATAATACACAGAGATATAAGACCTGGCAATCTATTTATAAGAGAAAGCGATCGGACTGTAATACTCTTCAATTTTAATGTAGCCAGAAGACAGGAAACTAAATGCACCACCGGTATAGGACTTATGGGATATGCCTCACCGGAACAGATTGCAGGGCGACCTGAGCCAAGAAGTGATATCTATTCACTGGGCGCAACACTTCATCATATACTTACAGGTGAAACGTCAAAGGTGCCTTTTCAGTTTAAACCGGTAAGAGAATTTAATCCTTCCATATCGGAATATACTGAACTTGTTATCAAACAGGCTCTGGGCTTTAAACTTGATGAAAGATTTGATAATGCCGAAGAAATGAAAGAAGCCCTTCTGGATGCCTATGAAGCGTTGCCACAGATGACAGCAGAAGAAGATAATGGTACGTGGACATGGGATCCTCTGATGGAACTGGCGGAAATGTTAAAAAAAGACGGTTACAAAAAAATAAAAGCCATAAAAGAAATATGCGCCCTGAAAGATCCAAGGGCTCTTAAATATCTTATTCCCCTTCTTGAAGATGAAAGTATTGTTATAAAGGTCAATACTATTCACGCTCTGGAAACACTCGGTGAGAAAGAGGCTATTCCCTACCTGGAGAAACTGAGAGAAGATAAAAGCAAAGAAATAAGGGAAAAAGCAATAAAAGCTATAGAAGAGATAATGAACAACCGGGAAGCATGAAAAATAATTCCACGTTCTTTTTATTTTTTAAAACAATTATCCATTTTCTAATCCCCTGGACGACAGTATATCTCCAGAGTACCATTTAAATTAAAATAAGACAGTATATATTCAATAAAAAAACAGGGGATAAATAATCCTGGACCAGCAATAAGACTTACAGGAAAATCGTAATAAGTTCTTATGTTTTTAAAATCAATTTTCCTGTTCAATAAATTATAGAGGAAATTATGTGTACATCCTGTCATATTAAGAATACTCTGCAACAAACCATAGACATCATATTCCATAGAGAATCCGCCTGATTCAATTATTTCAAACCCCTGAGACCGAACAAATTTTTTCAAATTAATATGAGAAAAATTTACCATATGTCTCGGAACGTCCAGATGAAACCATTTATTTAAAGAAATACTATACTGAAAGCTTCCTGTATCAGGAAGAGAAATCACAAGAAGGCCATTTTTTTAATTATTCTCCTCACTTCTTTAAGAGTAGCCAGAGGATGTTCCATATGTTCGAGAACATGGTAAATATTTACGACGTCAAATCTTTCTTCAGGAAAATTACATTCTTCAACACTGCATGTCATAACATCTATTGCGTAATTACGTTTTATATAATCTGCAAGACCTTTAGAAAGTTCTATACCGGTACAATCCCATCCCATAGTTTTTAATATACTCAATGTAATACCTCTGCCACAGCCAATATCAAGTATAGTACCTTGCTTCTTAAATTTCAAAATTTTCTTTATCCTGAGAAATCTAAAATAATATATTAACCTTTCTATTATAAAATTAAATCTCTTACCTGTTTCTGAGCCATAATATTTATCCAGAGGGTAATATTTACAAATTTCTGCAGAGTCCGGGTAGGGATCAATATAAATACAGCCACAATCAATACATCTGACTGTATTAAAAATATCTTTTGTAATATAGTCAGAAGCTTTGAATAATAAACTATTTTTATCTGTTTGACCTTCACATAAAGGACAAAAATCTCTTTTTTTCATAATACTTATTAAATGAATATAGATGGTTTATATAATTTTAATTTAAAGAGTATATAATCGAACAAAATCTTTAAAGTTTTAATACCATATCTCATGCTTACAAAAAAATTAACAGATGAAGCTTCTTTAAAATACCTTGTTTTTACAGGAACTTCACCGAATTTAAAACCAAAAACCTTTCCCTGGACAAGCATCTGAGAATCAAAATCAAAGTCATTGGAATTTCTCATAAAAGGAACTTTTTTCAGCACATCTATTTTATAAGCTCTGTAGCCTGTATGGTATTCGGAAAGATTGAGGCCTAAAAATAAATTCTGCATGGTACTTAAAATTCTATTTGCTACAAATTTATACAGAGGCATACCGCCGGCCAGTGCTCCTCCCTGGGGCAGAAAACGGGATCCGAGAACAATATCTACATCATCGTCTACTATTTTTTTTATCATATCAGGAATTATAGAAGGATCATACTGTCCGTCCGGATGAAGCATTATAACAATATCAGCATTATCTCTTATGGCTTCCATGTAGCATGTCTTCTGATTGCCTCCATAGCCGACATTATGAGGATGGGCAATAACTTTGATATTTAATTCTTTTGCCAGTTTAACAGTTCCGTCTTTACTGAAATCATCTACCAGTATTGTTTCATCTACTATTCCCGGAGGAATTTGATTATAAGTATCTACAAGGGTTTTTTCTGCATTAAAAGCAGGCATTACAACAATTACTTTTTTTAATTTATCCGTATCAATCTACTCCTATCCGGGAGGCCACTCAAAAGCTCTTCCTCCCATAATATGAAAATGGATATGAAAAACTGATTGTCCTGCTTCTGCGAGACAGTTATTCACTATACGTACCCCTCTCCCTGCAAGACCAAGAGATTTTATAAGTTCAGGTATTTTTATCATCAAATGTCCCATAATATCACTGTCATCTTCTTCAAGGTCTGCAATAGATGCTATATGTTTCCGCGGAATAACCAGAACATGAATCGGAGCCTGAGGATTTATATCATAAAAAGCCAGAATTTTATCATCTTCATAGATTATCTTCGATGTTATTTCCCTGTTAATAATTCTACAAAACAAACATTTCACGTTAATTACTCCCTAAAACAAAACTTTTCGTAACAATTTATAACAATTTTTCATTTATTAGCTGATAAAAATTAATTTTATACAGTATAAATTTCAATAAAATAATCTTTTATGTTTTAATATATGCTAAAATCAGAAACATCAAATAACTAAATAAAACATTAATTGTATTTACCGCAATTTTACCTGTCCCGAGTCAGGACTCATCATTAATGATGACTCATCCACAGCTTCAAAGGCAGAACCGGGTACTTTATGCAACTCATGAAGCATATCATTATCCCATCTTTCATCAGGCACTCCGGATATATACCACGACGATCCGTTATCAGCCAGAATCATACCATATTTCTTGAGAGCTATCAATATAATTCTTGCCTGAATAGAAAATCCTGAAATATCGAAGGAAGATTTCAGTCTGAAACGTTGCCCCATAGGGGGATACTGAAGAGAAGTAAGATTTGACGCATAATGCCTGGCAGGCCATATATAGGCTTTTCTTGTCTGAGGAACAGTAAAACGAATGGCATGCCGAATTTCTCCACTTTCTATTTCATCATAACGAACCAGTCCGGGCAGAATAGCCAGTCCTGCAGCATCGGCGGAAGTCCAACTGTCAGGCCTCAGGTTATTTGACTTTAAATCAAATATAGCACCTGAACCTGCATGCCATGAACCGTCAGTCTGCTTCACGGCACAATATAATTCATATAAAATACAATTATCCTTATCTACGAGCAATACATGTCTGTCGCCTGTTGCATCGGGCCCTCCTTCTATAAGAGGATTAGACGGGATTGGATAAGGCCCTCTATCACTTTCTCCGGCATAATCAAAAGAAATATTCACCTTCGGCTGAATTCCCGGCACAATATTATATGGGATACCGATTGGTCCTCCATTCCATGTACCGGAACCGAAATCAGCATGGACATACCTGGACGCTCCGATAGTATTAACATAGGCAGTAGAATTGATATCTACAGGCATATTATCTACAGGTACATTCCATACATTGTCAGAAGGGAAAATAGCACATCCCTGAATATTAATCGGAGGCGTAGAAGCAGGCACAGGACTTGCAGAAGGAACGGGAGAAGCAGTCGGAGTTGACTCGGACACAGCAGTTTCTTCCGAAGCAGGTGTCGAAACAGCTGAAGGTACAGGAATAACAGTCTCAGTAGAAATCGAGACAGGCGTAGAAGCAGGAGCAGGTGTAGAAACATGAGTCCCTGCCGGGGTTGCCACAGGCGTAACAACTGCCACAGGTGCAACGG
Organism: Vulcanimicrobiota bacterium; assembly: GCA_036746235.1. Lineage (GTDB taxonomy): Bacteria > Vulcanimicrobiota > SpSt-956 > SpSt-956 > JAKJGF01 > CALARM01. The sequence continues at coordinate 4,229 of DAIOEN010000155.1, forward strand.
TCGGAGAAAAAACCGGTTCGGATATTTGACCGTTCTGCACAGGTAATAGTCCTGAAGAACTTCCCCCTCCGCAACCTGCCAGGGAAAGAAGGGTTAGAATAATTATAATAAATAAAAAATAAGTAAAATAATTTATTTTCATTACCTCCACTCCTTTATTTATATATTATAGTGTATTTCATAACTTATTAGAATTTAAGTGAATAGTAAGTGGTGATTAGTGAGTAGAATATGGCACCGTCACTTACCATTCACTATTCACTCATTAATTATACATTGTTATGAAATACACTATACATATTATACCCATATTTTATTAACAAATTGTTAACAATATTAATAAATTGTTAACAATTTAACAACAAAAAAAATCCCCATCCACTACCGGGAAACTGAAAAACTATTCCTAAAGATTATTTCTTCTTTCATCAAGTATTTTGCCTGTTTTTGTATCAAATATATAATAACCGTAAGAACCATTGGGATTAAAACTCTGAGAATTACCCTGAACGGACCAGATTGATATTTGATACCGTCCTATGTCATTACCTGCTTCATTTGCCTGAACAACAGGAATCTGAATAAATGATTTCATAATATTTAATGCAAGCAGTAAAGCAATAACAACAAGTAAAAATCTGGTATATCTATCATTATTCATAATATCCCCTCCTTTCATTCTGCAAAAATTCTCAAAATAATTTAAAATACTTATAACTAAAGGTTTTATTTATCTTATTAAAAATTAAATATAAAATCAAGAAGGATTCTATTTTTCTTTAAAGAAATTTAAAGAGGTGTTTTTTATAGAAGAATAAAATAAAAATTCGGCAACATATGTATATATCGGAGGTGATACAGTATTTGTCGAAAACAAAAATAAGTAAATCAAAAGCAATCAAAATAGTCAGAGCCATCAGACGAGAAGAAGCGTATATTACAGACGGCGAGCCTCATTATGTGGGAAGGAAAGATCTGCTTGAAAAGGTAGATAAAGAACTGGAAGAAATAGAAAAAGGCGAATCTATGTTCCGAATGGTTAAAGGAGATCATGGCTACGGTAAAACTCATTTTATGAGTATACTCAGAGAAAGAGCTTTTAATAAGGACTTTGTCGTCACTTCTATTAATCTATCTCACAATGAAGCAACACTGAATAAGATAGAGAAAATATACAAGAAATTTATAAAAAATTTGAGACTCAACAAATTCCGCAAAGGTTCCGCCCTGGATCATCTTCTCCATAAATGGGCAAAAGAAGCAGACTCTAAGAACTATTCTTACTGCTGTCATGGGATGAGGCCTTTTACATGTGGCTATCCTACATGCAGAGTTCCGAAAGAATTTCATCTGTTAAAAAATGATATTCAATGTGCTCTCAGGGTATGCAGGGATGAATGGAAATACGGTAACGGAGAGATAACTCCAAATCTTGACCTTGTAATAAAATGGTTTGCCGGAGCAAAAGTTCTTCTCCGTGAAATCAGAACAGTAGGCATAGGAACAAGAGTGGAAAGAAACAACGCCATTGAGTATATGGGAGAAGTCTGTAAGATGATTAATCACCTTGGATATAAAGGTATTATAATACTTATAGATGAAGATGAAAAAAATTCCACTGTAGCAGAAGACAAAACAATGGAATCCTTTAGAAATCTTTCATATATAAGAAACAGACTTATCAGATTTCCTCATATATATATCCTCTATTCGGCCTCTCCTGATTTTTATAAATTATTGAAACCTGAAGGAAATATAACAGAAGAAGAAGGGTTTTCTAATATCGCTCAACTTATTGATATTCCTATAGAATTTATGGATAAAAATGCTTCACTGAAAGAACTTGATTCCATGACATTTAATCTGGATAATTTTTCAACAATTGAAGCAGAAGAAATAGCCGATAACATTATAGATATATATCAGGTAGGCCATGACTGGATAGCTCCCGAAGAAGTTTATTCCAATATATTCAGGGAGTTTATACCTGAAGCAGTAAAAGATCAGATTCCTGCTGGTAAAATATGCAGTACTGTAGTATCAATGCTTGATAAAGCAAGACAGGGAAGCAATAAAACATTACATGATATAGATAATCTGGAGCTTAAATGGATAAACGAAGAAGATGATTTCGATTAATCTTCTTCTCTTTTGAGAATTTAACTGCACATTCTTCTCGTAGTTGGCAGATTGTTTGAACAACAACCCGGAAATTTCCGGGTTGTTGTTTTTTTCACAGAGATTATCTGTGGCTCCTGTGACAGGAAAATTCAGGTGCTTCTTTTATACATGTAAGTAGAATCTTCAGTGATTTGAAGAAAAATTTTAACCCCTGAAGCCTGAGTTCAGGGGGATTGAGTCCCACATATTGCCATCCCGGCGTATCCAGATCATCCGGTTTTACGGCAAGTTCCTGCCAGTTATGAAATAATTTCCCCCAGTCGCTTTTCAGTATATTATGGATAATATGCTGATGTGTCGGATACCAGAAGGTATCATGATAAAGAACACTGGCCATATAAGACCATGGAGCAAGAACAGTCTTTAACGTCCATTCTACAGGACCTTTAAGAGGCCCCCAGTAGATAAGATGTTGCATCCTGCTCGCAAAAGTCATTTTTTTGAAGGGCCCAGTAAAATTCCAGCTTTTATTTAATGCATCTTCGTCTCCTACGATCTGTATATCGGCTGGATTACCGCAACCAAGTCCTTTTTCATGGGCAAGTCGAATAAACCTGATATCACCCATAGGATCAAAACCCATGAGTTTTGCTGCGACTGCATCGATTGCTACCTGATCAGATGAAGCAAGTATTACATTCTTTACATAGGGAGTCATACATCTCGGCCCGGGGCCGTCGCCTGCAAAGGTTCCGTCCATGACTGCAAATATGCCGCTGTGAATCTTTTTCTGTATCATAAGCAGATCAACCAGTGTTTCATGAATTACAGGATGGGTCCAGTGGCGCTTTTCATTCAACAACCCTCCGAAGGCATTCTTCATGGCTCCTGTGGTTGTAGTAAATACATGAGTTTTTACCGTCGGAAGATGGATGATGTTTTCTCCTATGAATCTTCTGGGTATCATAAAACCTTTCGGGTAAACATCATTGAGGCAGAGAAACTCTTTAGCCAGATCTCCTACTGCATCCTTTACATTTATCCATTCTTCACCTTCATAGAGGTGTATATTTCGCAATTTATGGGCATTTATAACATCAATCTGTTTATTCTCTCGCTCACCGAGATGGGAATCTATCACAACGGTGCGGTTATGACATCCATGTATAAGATCCGGATTATAGCCGTCTTTTTTCATGGCTCTTATTACTCCGTCAAGCTGCCAGGGTGTTGTTGAACTGGCAGGATAAAAAAAGTGCCAGCTTATATTAATTTTCAATGCCGTATCTTTATCTTTTTGTATTACATCCTGATAATCTGCCAGGTTCATAAGTCTATGATAATCCTGTAAAACTGTGGCAGGACAGGTTTCCAGTATGGCTACTTTAGATTTATTCATAATTACTCCTTCGTAACGCATAAAGCGTAATAAATGATTTCATTTCAGAAAGAAATTTTCACAAGTCTGTCTTCACTGATATTAACATAAATGATATTCCCTTTAGAATCTTCCATGACTCCTGCAGGAGAAGAAACCTTCAGTTCTTTCAGTATCTTTCCGTTACTGTCAAACTTTGTAATAACTCCGTTAAAGGTATCACTTACTATAATACCATCTTTTGACGAACACAGGTATAGTTCACTGCATTTTTCCTTATTCAATTTCCATTGTCTCAAAAAATTTCCCTGTGAATTAAATACCTGTATGGCTCTGTTTCCTGTATCTCCCACATAGATTTCTCCTTTTCTTCCGGAAATGATACCCCATGGCTCAGAAAGGGAAACTTCTCTCCCCCATTCCTGAATAAACTTTCCGTTTCTATCAAATTTCTTTATAACAGAATTACCTGTATCACTTACATAAATATTTCCTTCTCTGTCTGTGGCTACATCTCTCGGGCCGTAGAATGAATGTTCAATGTTGAGTAAACATGTTCCCTGAGAAGAAAACTTCTCTATTCTCTGATTCCATGTATCTGCAACAAATATATTGCTCCGGTCATCTATAGAAATACCGCATGCATCATTAAACTGCCCCCTGTCAGAACCTTTTGAACCGAAATACATAAGGAAATTACCTTTACTGTCAAATTTCTCTATCCTGTAATTCCTGAAATCTACAATATAAATATTATTTTCTCTGTCTGTTCCAAGATCTCTCGGTTCATTAAAATTCCCCGGAGTCTGTCCTCTGCCTCCCCTGAAAGCATTTACAGGTACAGCTCTGAGCTCTTCTCTTTTTACCGTTACGGACAGAGGCTCCTCTACAGGAACAGATCTTTTAAGTAAAGGCATTATATCATTAATTTTATTCATATCTATCTTTATTAATTTATAGATCTGAAGGTCTTCATTATCATATATCTTTTCCCATAATATTCCGGCGTTTGCCTCAAATTTGCCTGTACCTTCAGGGTTGGAACAGACACGTTCTAACTGACCGACTATAATATATTCTGCATCATAACTCCTGAGAATCCTGTAGGCTTCCCACGGGTCAGGCGTATTATATACAGTCTTAACATGTGATATTCTTTTAGATACCTGTTCCGAAATAACAGAAAGCTGCTGTCTTTCATGCCAGTCCCATCCTACAATGGAAGGGAGACCTGTATATATGGAAAATCTATTGCACCATGTATAAAGCTCACCTGTATTCATCTCACATATGACAGGAGAACCTTTTATATTATCTTCCATCCATTCCATAGCTTTTTTATCAGACAGAAATTGAATATTACGGGACTTAAAATTATATACTCCCTTATTCATAAACACCGTACCGTCAAGTGTATGTCCTGCAGTTCTGTCAAATCTATCCCTTATTTTGGCACCGGTAGAAAGAACAGGATAAAGCATTACAGATGTAAAGAGCAGAAAAAATACTGCCAGCCATAACATTTTCCATAATTTTTTCCATTTTTCCATATGTTCAAATATAAGCAATATGACCCTGGCAGAAACCAGACCGGACAATACCCATATCTGCAGATAGAATTTAAAAACAGTATTCATACGCCCCACATCTCCCTTTAACACTAAAAACTCTACCATAACAGACATGAGTAAAGTTATGGATACAATAATCAGGGTAAATTGTCCGGTAAGATCGGGCCTTCTTTTATATGATAACAGAATTGTAAAAACGGATATAAACAGACAGAGTCCTGCCAGAGGATGGACAATGGAAATAAATATTAATCCCAGAAATACAAACAAAATAATATTGCACTGAGAAAAATAAGATTTAACATCTGTTTTTAAATAATATTTATAAGATCTCATAACACGGGAATATTTATCAAAATTTTTCAAAATTAATCGGAAAAATTTTAATAATTTATTATTATTTCTGCCGTACCAGAATTCATTTACAAGGGCTGTTATAATAATAAAAAGGAAAAAACCATGAATGAGTAGATAATCTCTTACCGATGTATGAGAACCATGCCATATTTCAAAAGCATTATAACCTGATACATAATATTTATGATATGGCAGGTAAAGGATATATCCCGACAGAACAAGTGCCATCCAGATAATAAAGGATTTTTTTACACTTATTATAAGTTTCTTTTCTTTCTCTGAATAATATAATATCAATCCTATAAATGATAAAAAACTGTACGTAGGAAAATCCCATGTATTTGTAGGCCAGAGTCCTCCCGTTGTTAAAGCCAGAAAAAATAGTAACAATATATTTAAATGTCTGCCTCTGATAATGGAGACAATAAGACCGAGAGCCAGCAACGTGAGAGGAAGAGCCATGCCATGGGCATGGAGATCTCCGTATAAATAAGTAAACCAGGGCAATTCATTTATAGGCCCCGCTTCATCGGAAGGATGGGAAATAAGTCTTGTAGACTCCCAGTACCACCGCTCATTACTCACTGAAAGTACTTTACCTTGGAACAGAGCGATAAAACCATAGAAAAATTTCACTATATAAAGAGCAGATTGGGATGAAATATTACCCAGAGAAGCAATAGTATCCATTATAATTTTTATCTCACCGAGATTACCTGCAATACATACAAATACTGCACCGGCTATAGCGACACATATTTCCTTTATATTTTTTTTCTTCTTATCCTTATTACTTAAAGCCAGAACAACACAGAAAGAACCGGCACCGGTCATGGCAAACAGGGTCGGTATGGACAGGTTATATGCCACAGACGGTATTATACCTGTAAGTTTAACCAGTGTTCCTGTAAGAACAAAACCGAAATAATAATAATTTATATAACCTCCGGCAAACCAGGGATTATAGGGAGGAAAAAAAGGAGATTTTATTACACCATTAAAATAAGCGAAATCCATAGGTTTTTCTCCCCCGAGGGAACCATGCCAGAGATCAGGATTTAACCAGCGAATTAAAAGAAATATAGTAAAAAACACCCAGAAAAGGCATTCTTCCACAAGTAAAATATCTCTGTTGTCAGATAGAAAATCTTTAATGTCCTGCCATTTTCTATATAATAAATATATTGACCCGCAGACTATGAAGAAAAGAACAGTACATATACCTGAGAATGAAAAATAAATCAGTTTAAAACCTGCCACTGTCCATATAAGCCATGCAACAAGGAACATACCGAGTGTTTTAGAGAGTCCATATCCTCTGTCAGGAAGGCCCTCACAGGCAATAAACAGATAGGGAGCGGCAATAAGTCCAAGCACTTCAAGCAGAACAGCCCATACAATTACCGGTATTTTATTAACAATATTGTTTCTATTAAATAACTCGCTCCATGTGCCTTCTTTCCTGTAGACGGGAAGATCCTTTTCCTGTATAAATGTGGCATTTTTCCACTTTGGAGCATCTACGGGCTTCATCATAACGATATTATTCAGATTTACATTACCTAAAATTTCCTTTACCCTTTTAAGAGAATAAAGAGGGGTTTTCTTAAATATTTGAACCCTGGGATGATCATAAACGGTAAAAGCTTCTTCTGAAGATTGATCAGGTATGGATATGCCGCATAACTCCGGATAGGAAGTAAAATCGGCAATTTTCTCAAAACCGAGAGAACCGTCAAAAAGAGATTTATAATAAGCTACAGTCACTGGATACCTGAGAGGTAAGAGAGGAATGGAATCATAAAGTCTGTTACTGCTCAATACTATATAATCAGTTTCTTCAAGCCAGAGAAATGCTCTCTGAAGTTTTTCTTCCGTATCTTCATCATACCATTTCATTTCCACCTGTTTATACCTGGCAGGATCTTTATCGGAAAAGGAAAAAGGTAGGGCATCATCCCAGTGTTCACAGGAAAGACAAGCACCGGCCTTTATATGGTCAAAAATCCATCGACTCGCTTCTATTCTGCTGTGAGGTTTTCTGTAAATAGCGGTAAAGGCAATAGCCCATAAAAGGGTAAAGATACATACTGAGCCAATCAGCAGTTTTGCCATAAAAGGAGTCCATAATCTGCGTGAATACTTTCCGGCCATGTCATAAAGAAATATAAGAAACCAGGCTGCCATAAGAGTCAGGAACGGATAGATAGGGAGGAAATAACGCATATATTTTACAAACTGTGTACTCTGATGTAAAAACAGGAGTCCAATCCATATAAAAGGAATAAGACCTGTAAATTCTTTTTTATAAATTATAAAATAGCCTGTTAATATCCAGCCTCCCCATGCCGTAAGAGTCAGAAGGGGCCCCATACCCCATAGAAACATCTGTTTTAAAGGGTATATTACAGGAGGTTTGCCTGTCCATTGTTTACAGTAAGGAGGATCTGTCTGGCCATTCATTTCAAGCCTTATACTGGAAATATTACCGAGCCATCTTTCACTCGGCATCATAAGGCTTGTTCCCCGGAAGGCATCAGGCATGGCAATTCTGAAAACAATAAAAGAAACAACAGCAGTAAGAAAAATTATATGAAGAATATCTAAAATTTTATTATTCCCTCTTATCCCTGAAATAGATGTCACTCTGTATATGGACACTGCTACTATAACAAAGAACAGAGTAAAGACAGAGACTTTACATGCCATAGAAAGGGCAAAAAAGAAACCTGCCATTAAAAAATCAACAAGCTTTCCCTCTCTCTGTGCTCTCGAAAGCCAGTATAATGACACAGTGGTAAAAAAAGCGGCAAAAGAATCTACTACAAAAAAATGGGCCTGTTGAATTGCGAGGACAGACGCAGCAAGAAGAAAACTTGAAATTATGGCAATTCTATTGTCTCTGTAAATAACTCTGCCTGTTAAAAATATAAATACAATAGCTCCAAGGTCTAAAATACCGCTTACTGCCCGTCCTACAAGATTTATCCTGTCATAGTCCGTTTTATTTAATAAAATACCTGCACCTTTTACTATAGTAGTAGGAAGTGTACCGTAGGTAAAATAATCATACCCCACATTTCTCGGATTAAGAGTGGATTTTCTTTCATTTAAATATTCTCCTATAGAGGAAGGCCAGGCAAGAGACGTTTCAACCATGGTGAGAAATCTCTCATCGGGATGAAGATGGCGTCCCTGATCCCAGTTAAGGCCGACAAAACGAAAATAGGCACCAAGTAAAATTATAGCTGTAAATAACATGAGAGTTTTCCATGTTATATTTAATTTTTTACTCTCAGATTTTTCATTTTCCTTCAGCTCTTCTTCTGGGACAGAATTTCTGACTTCTTCACGTTCAGATTTTTCATTTTCCTTCAGTTCTTCTCCAGCAACAGGCTCTCTGACTTCTTCACGTTCAGATTTTTCATTTTCCTTCAGTTCTTCTCCATCAACAGGCTCTCTGACTTCTTCACTTTCAGGTTTTTCATTTTCCTTCAGTTCTTCTCCAGCAAAAGGCTCTCTGACTTCTTCACTTTCGGGTTTTTTTTCTACTTCGTGAAACTCATTATTAACATAATTCTTATCTGAATGTTTATCGTCCATAACAGTAATTCCTTTATAAAGTAACTATAAAAATATTCTCCATAGTATATTATAATTCTGAATGCTATGCAATAGTTTTGCCGGGTTGACCATTAATATTTAATAAAACTTCTTTACCTTCACCCTTCACCCTTCACTAACTTCTGGACATGCCATAAAGATATATGTTATAATACGTCATTACATTTAATGAAAGGAGTTTATTTTCTTTGGAAGAAATGGCAGAAAGAAAAGCGGCACAGAATCTTGCATCTCTTTCTGTTATATCCAATACAACGCTGGTAATACTTAAAGTAATTGTAGGATTAATTACCCATTCAGTCAGCGTATTATCAGAGGCCGTTCATTCAGGCATAGATTTGATTGCTGCTATAATGGCGTTCTGGGCTATAAGGGAAGCATCGAAACCTGCCGATAAGGATCATCCCTATGGACATGGAAAAATAGAAAATATCTCTGGCAGTGTTGAAGCACTTCTCATATTTGTAGCTGCAATTCTCATCATATATGAAGCAATAAAAAAACTTTACCATCCTGAACCGATTGAAGCAGGTCTTGGGGTCTGGGTTATGTTATTTTCATCGGCAACCAATCTGTATATATCAAGACAACTTCTGATGGGAGCAAAAAAATATGATTCCCTTGCACTGGAAGCAGACGGGTGGCATCTTATGACTGATGTTTATACCTCTGCAGGTGTAATGGCAGGTCTTTTTATAATATGGATTACGAAATTATACATACTGGATTCTATAGTAGCCATAATAACAGCACTCTTTATTATGAAAGCTGCCTATGAGATGACACATAAATCAGTTAAAGGCCTTATGGATCAGCAGCTTCCGCCTGAAGAAGAAGAATTAATAAAAAATATTATACTTGAACATTATGATGAGTATGTGAGTTTTCATAACCTGAGAACAAGAAAGGCAGGAGCAGAAAGATTTGTAGATCTCCATCTGGTAGTAAGAGAAAATACAACAGTAAAGGAAGCTCATGATTTCTGCGACCATCTGGAAGAAGATATTAAAGCAAAACTCAAATACTGTAATGTATTAATACATATTGAACCGGATTCATCTGTACCGACAGGAATATTTCCTGAAAGTGATGTAAAAAAAGCCTCAAAAAAAAGTAAAAGAGATTAGTATTTTAAGAAACAATTATGACAAAAAGTTTGTCACAAAAAAGAATGAAAATTACATTTTCAGAAGAAAGGAAATGATTATGAAATACACAAAATTATTCATTATTACACTTTTTACATTATGCCTTTTTTACCCATGTTTCGCGAAGGATTATCCGGAAGAGTCACTGTGGCGTTACCAGCAGGGAAAACTCTTCTATGAACACAGAGAATATGAAAAAGCTATTGGAGAATGGGAAAAAGCCCTTGAAGCAGACCCTGAGATGAGTCTTGCATCTTTCGGTATAGCAATGGCCTATTCTGCCATGGGAGAAAATGAAGAAAGCAAAAAATACTATGAAAAAACAATCCAGAGTGATCCTGCTTTCTGGCAGGCTTATTACAATCTTGGTCTGGTCTATAAAAAATCAGGAGATATTGATGAAGCAGTAAAATATTATGAAAGAGCATCGGAACTGGCACCTGATAAAGTAGATATACTGAATAACCTGGGTGTGGCCTATAAAGAAAAAGGGGAACAGGAAAAAGCTATAAAAACGTTCGAGAAAGCACTGAAAATAAACCAGAAGGACCCTGATCTGAACTATAATATAGCTCTTGTTTATGATCTGACGAATAATAAAGAAATGGCTATAAAATACTATAATAAAGCCATAGAATTAAAACCGGAAGATGTAAATTCCCTTAATAATATAGGACTTATTTACAAAAAAGAAGGTTCTCTGGAACTGGCACTGGAACATTTCAAAAAAGCACTGAAGATAAATGATAATATACCTGTGTTACACTATAATCTGGGACTTGTTTATTATGAAAAAGGTGATAAACTGGCAGCTCTGGCAGAATTAAAAAAATATCTGGAACTCAATCCGGATGCATCAAATGCCGGGGATGTAGAAGAAATGATACAGGAACTGGACAGTGAGCAGTGAAGAGTGAAGAGTGAAGAGTAATTAATGCCTTATGTTATTCACTTTTCACTTTTCACTGTTAAAAATCCTGTTTCCCAGCATCTCTATAGCAAGGTCTCTTGAAGCCCGTGAATGTTCTTCTCCTTCGAGCATACGGCTTATTTCTATTATTCTTTCTTCTCCCTGCAGTTCTTTAATAAGTGACACAACTCTTCCGCCCGTATCTGATTTATAGAGCAGAAAATGAGTATCTGCAATAGAGGCAATCTGAGGCAAATGGGTTACACATATGACCTGATAGGAAGAAGAAAGTTTCTGAAGTTTTATTCCAATCTTTCCTGCCGCTTCTCCTCCAAGTCCTGTGTCAACTTCGTCAAAAACAAGGGTAGAAATGGTTTTTACCTTTGCAAGGGCTGATTTAAGGGAGAGCATAACCCTGGAGATTTCGCCGCCTGATGCAATTCTGGCAAGTGGTTTTAATGGTTCCCCCGGATTTGCACTGAATAAAAATTCAATATTATCAATACCTTTTTCCGTCATACGAGTTTCAGGAGGATTTTCCTCACAGAGAAAGGCCACTTTTAATCTGGCATTACCCATACCTATATCATTCAATTCTTTATTGACAGTTTTTTCAAGAGCACCGGCACTTTTTTTTCTTTTCTCGGAAAGTTTTATCATATGCTTAAGGAGTTTTTCTCTTAATTCTTTTTCCATCATTTCAAGTTTTTCCAGTTTAACATCGGAATTGCAAAGACCGGCTAATTCAATTTTTGCCTGTTCAAGATATGTAAGAATCTCAGAGATAGAATTTCCGTATTTCCGTTTTAATTTCCCTATAATACTCAATCTATTTATGACTTCTTCAAGCCGTTCCGGATTAAATTCCAGCCCGTCCGTATAATGACGAAGAAAACTGACAAGGTCAGTCAATTCATAATATATGTTTTCAAATCTCTCGTAAGAAGATTTTAAATTTTCATCCATGGAAGAAACATCATTCATATGAGAAAGAATAGAATCCGACAGTTCACAGAAACCTCTGTCTCCGTCTGTAATAAAAAATATCTCAGAGAGAACCCTGCTTATCTTCTCTATATTCGATAAAAATAATTTTTCTTTCAGAAGTTCTTCTTCTTCACCTTCTACAGGTTTTGCTTCTTCTATTTCAGAAATTTCAAATGTTAAGAAATCCATTCTCTGTGCATGTTCTCTGTCATTGTTTCTGAGCCTGTCAATCTCTCCCTTAATATCTCTGAGTTCTCTGTATTTACGTGATATATCTTCTTTCATAGATGAAAGCGCTCCGAAATCATCCAGTATATCCAGATGTTTTGATACAACAAAGAGTGACTGGTTTTCATGCTGGCCCTGCAGTTCTATAAGGGTTGAAGCAAATTCCGATAGAATAGAAGTAGTTACAAGTCTTCCG
>DAIOEN010000156.1:0-16728 GCA_036746235.1 Vulcanimicrobiota bacterium
TGTATATATCTGAACAGACCCATTCTTCAGTGGAAAAAGGGGCAATCACCCTGGGAATAGGCCGGAACAATGTCATAAAAATACCTGTAGACGACCGTTTCCGCATGAGACCCGATAAATTACAGGAAGCCATAGAGGAAGATATAAAAGAAGGTTACAGGCCTTTTTTCGTAACTGCCACAATAGGCACTACTTCCACTACAAGTATTGACCCGGTGCCTGCCATAGCAGATATAGCAAAAAAATACAATCTCTGGCTTCATATTGACGGAGCTTACGGAGGTTCCGCAGCAGTCGTGCCTGAGATGAAATGGATCATGGAAGGGTGTGACAGGGCCGATTCAATGGTGGTAAATCCCCATAAATGGCTTTTTACTCCCTGTGATATAAGTGTTTTTTATTGTAAGAGATTCGACACCTTAAAACAGGCTTTCAGCCTTGTGGCAGAATATCTGAAGACTTCTGAAGACAGCTCAGTGAGAAATTATATGGATTACGGCGTTCAGCTCGGAAGAAGATTTCGGTCTCTGAAACTCTGGATGGTCATCAGAACCTTCGGCCATGAAGGCCTTGCAGAGAGACTGAGATTTCATATGGAACTTGCGAAAAAAGTTGCTTCATGGATTGAAGACGATGAGAATTTCGAGCTTATGGCACCTGTTCCCTTCAGCACCGTATGTTTTCGCGCGAAGCCGAAACATATGGAAGAAGAAAAACTGAACAGTTTAAATGAAACCCTTATGGACAATGTTAACAGAACAGGAAAAGTCTTTTTCTCCCATACGAAATTAAACGGAAAATTTACAATCAGAATGGCCATAGGCAATCTGAAAACTACTGACGAACATGTGAAACAGACATGGATTCTGGTGAAGGAAGAGTTAAAGAAATTAATCTGATTCTTTTTTATAATCACATATATGAGATAATGATAACAGATAACCTTCTTTTAACAAATTAATTAAGGAGGGAATTTACATAGTGAAGTACCTGACGTTATTTATTACTATATATGTGATTATTGTTTCGTTAAGGTTTTCAGCAGAAGCCAAAAAATTTATTGGTGACACAACATTAAATGGTGGTACACTGTTACATTCCGCAGTAAATGGCAGATGTGTCTATAAGTATTTTATCTGTCATTACGCATCTCTTTCAGTTCTTCAGGAGTAAGAGAAAAATTATCATAATTTCCTATAAGACCTTTAAGTTCCTGCAGTTTCTTAAACCTTAAATAATCTCTTATTGCTATTAAAATAGCATCTTTTTTCGTTTTTGCACCGGATCTTTCTATAATCTCCTGTAAAAGTTCCTTATCTATATCAATAGTTGTACGCATATATCTCACCCCATATTTATAATACACTTATAACAGAACAGGGTCAATATAGATTTTTTAGTTAATTTAGAGTGAAAAGTAAAAAGTAAAAACGAAAAAAACGGGATTTTACTTACTTTTCACTTTTCACTACTCACTTTTCACTAACTTTACTGTACAAAACCCCTTATCGCCTTCTCTATATAACCGGTCTCATAAATGCATGACAAATGGCCGTTGCCGCTGTCATAATAAAAACATTCGCAATCTTTAATAAACTGCTTTGCCTCTTCAGCCTGAGGTCTTGTGAACATAAGGTCAGAGTCGTCTATTATCATAAGAGTTTTCGCTTTAATTTTTTCCAGAGCCTCTTCCAGACTCTCGGAACCTTCTCTCAGGTCATATAAAATATTTGCCTTTGCTATATACATATAGGAATTTGCGTCAAAAAACTGCATCCTTCCGAGGACAATGTTTTCAATTTCTTTTTCCACCAGGAATTTCCCATGAAAACTCCTGTATGGGTTTTCATATTTCTTGAATTCAGGGTCGGCAAATTTCCTGCCGAAGCTTTCTTCTGCCCATTTATCAGTTCTGGTTGCAACAAGAAGATTTTTAAAGGCAAGCAAAAGGCCCCTCTGAGGAGGTTTTTTATCGTAATAAGCCCCTCCCCTCCAGTCCGGGTCAAGCATGATTGCATCAATGCCGAGCTGATTGGGAACCATTATGCCAAAAGGTCTTATCATAGGAGTGGCAGCTACAGAGATGATTTTTTCCACATCATCGGGGAAAAACCTTCCCCACATGAAAGACTGAAGGCCACCCATAGAAGGACCTGCCACAAGTTTTAGCTTCTTTATGCCGAGACTGTCCAGTAATTTTCTCTGAAGTCTTACCACATCTTTAATGGTAAATATAGGGAAATACATGCCATATTCCTTACCTGTTACAGGGTTTATTGTAGCAGGTCCTGTGGTTATAACATTGGGATTATAGCAATTTATATTTGACAGCACATCCGAACTTATGACAAAATATTTATCCGTATCTATGGCTTTACCGGAACCTACAAGATTATCCCACCAGCCGGGAGCCGGCTCGTTTTCTTTATATTTACCTGCCACATGACTTGTGCCTGTAAAAAAATGACATATCATAACGGCATTATCTTTTTCTTCATTTAGTGTGCCATATGTTTCATAACCTATTTTTACCGGTATGGATACATCTGCCTCTTCGAAATAAAATTCATCAAGAGAAAAGCACTTTTTTTCAACAATCATCACAGGGTTCTCCTTTCAGAATCAAGATAAAAATACTGAATTACTATAGCACATGGAGGGTTTTTTGACAATAAATTGAAGCTATGTTATGATAAATCACCCGGAATTTATAATGGGCACTATACAGACAGATGACGGTTCAGTTATGCCCGGAATGACAAAATAATCCCCGCGTAACGCGTTACGATTCTCATATAAGGAGTTTTTATGGATACAGGCACATTACATGTATGTGGCCAGTGCTGCACAAAACTTGAAAATTGCACTGTCATAGCAGGACGGGATAAAATACTGGACGATATAAATATTCATGTCCACTGTGGTGAATTTACGGCGCTCATAGGCCCGAACGGTGCAGGGAAAACAACCCTTTTAAAAGTAATTCTCAGAGAAATTCCATTTACAGGGAAACTACATTTCCGGGACTCCATAAAAAAGAGACCTGACAGACCTGTAATAGGCTATGTACCTCAGAAACTGGATTTTGATCTTACTTCTCCCGTTACAGTTCTGGATCTGTTCAGTTCATCTCTTAACAGTCGTCCCATGTGGCTCGGTTATACGGCTTCAATCATAAAAGAAACAAAAAAGATGTTATCCATAGTAGAGGCAGACCATCTTATAAACAAAAAAATAGGACATCTCTCTGGCGGAGAACTTCAGCGTGTTCTCCTGGCACTTGCTCTCAGTCCGGTACCGCACCTTCTCTTACTCGATGAACCGGTATCAGGCATGGATTTATCAGGTATTGAAATATTTTATCGCATGCTCTCAAAGTTCAGAAAGAAATATGATCTTTCCATCATATTTATTACTCATGATATACTGGGAGTCGCTCAATTCGTAGACAGAATAATATTTCTTAACCGCACTGTAATCTGTGACGGAACCCCTAAAGAGGTTTTTGCAAATGAAATATTTCAAAAAACATTTAATATCAGTTGTATGCCTGATAATCTACCTGACAGAATTTTAAGAAGTAAAAACAAAGATTGAATCCGATTTTCTATAAACGGAGATAAACACAATGGAATTATGGTATCGTTTTGTTGAATTACTGCCCTTTTCATGGGTAGAATTCGATTTTATGAAAAATGCCCTGCTGGCAGTAATTTTAATATCTTTCCTCTTCGGTCATTTAGGTGCCATGGTAATAAACCGTCAGATGGCATTTTTTTCCGATGCCATAGGACATGCCGCCCTCACAGGGCTTGCCATAGGAGTTATACTGGGCCTCAATGAACCACTGTGGGCCATGCTTGTATTCTCTGTAATACTCTCACTCTGTATAACATGGCTTCGGAAAATCAGCTTCAGTTCTGCCGATACCATTATAGGTCTTTTTATGGCTTTTTCTATTGCCCTGGGAGTAGTACTTCTTTCCAGAGGAGGCAATTTCAATAAATATTCAAAATATCTTATAGGTGATATACTCAGTATAACAAAACAGGAAATAACGGGGATTATTATAATAATCATACTCCTGTTAATCTTCTGGTTCTTCTATTTCAACAGGCTTTTTCTCATGAGCATAAATCCGTCCCTTGCAAAAAGCAGGGATGTAAATATATGGCTTCTTGATTTTCTTTTCTCTTCCCTTGTTGCACTGATGGTAACGCTGAGTATTCAGTGGATTGGTCTTCTGGTAATAAATTCCCTTTTAATATTACCTGCTTCAACTGCCAGAAATATCTCAAAAAATTCCTTCCAGTATCTCTGGTTTTCTGTGGTAATAAGCCTGATTTCTTCTTTAACCGGTCTGGTAACATCCTTTTACTGGGGAACTGCTACAGGTGCCACTATAGTCCTCTTTGCAATGGGTTTATTTATCGTATCCCTGGCCTTTAAAGTAAAATTCAGTAAATCATAATAATCGTAATTTGTTACGCCAGGTAAGATAACCATCAACTCCTATAGTTCTTCCTGACTAGTCCTCCAATAAAAAAGACGAACTATTTCTATAGTTCTATTGATTTTTGAACTAATAATATTCAAGAAAAAATACTACTCTCATACAGATAAAACTGGTTTATCAGGAGAATAGTAAATTTATTCTTCTCCTGTTATACTGGTAAAAAAATGAATTAATTTTTACAGGGGAGAATGCTCTATGTTAGACCACTTACTGGTACACAGTGTTTCAATAACAGGCATATTAAATAATATTCTTAATCTGGCCCCGAGAGAAGCTTCATGGATAATATTTCTGTCAGGATTATTAGTTGGTATAGTAAAAATAAACGAGCTATATGAATCTTAAATCTTTTATTATCCTGAAGATACACTCCACAGTCAATTATCTCTCTATAGTCCGTTCATTTATTTCATCTGATCAAGAGAATCACACAGTGCTATAAGGCCGAACTTCATTTTAGGTTTTTTCAGGGTTCTAAATTCAGTATCAGGCACCACTGTAAACTGAGATTCATGTTTCGAGAAAAAATGATAGGCTTCAGGAGGAATATTTGCAGTAAATGCTTCCACCTGCCACAGGGTTGTAACAATCTCACCGAGAAATCTGGATACTACTTCCTGTCCTGCGATAAGTTTTGCTTCACTGGAAGGATAAATTATGGCAGGAGAAAGTCCTTTATCATTAAAAATATAACCTTCTTTTTCCATTTCTTTCCTGATAGCTTTGATGTCTTCAGCTGACAGTTCTTCAGATGCTTCGATTGCATTTTTAGAAACAATTACTGTACTGTCTTTCGGATCTTCCATTGTTTTTTCTTGCACCCTGGAAGTTGTATTCTTGTGAACCCCTTTTGTACCGCTTAATTTTTCAATCATCACCATTACCCTCCTTTCTATTCCAGCGTTTAATTTACTTTTGATGGTAACTACTACAAATATTAATTATATGTAAGCGTTCAGCTATCAGCAGACAGCAGTCAGCTTTTACAGGAATTACATAATAAATGTCGTTAAATACTTTTTCAGACTGATTTACACAGTCAGGCTTTGTAAGTTTTAGCTGATAGCTGATAGCTAACTGCTGAACGCTTACAATTATATATTATATGATTACTCACTCTTATTCAACTATTATTTGTTAATTAATTGTTAACAAATTTTTCGAATTATTCTAACCGGATTTATTTGAGTTTTCCGCTATAACCTTCAAGTCTTAAAAGCTTTTCTTTCAGGTGTAAATTGCTCTCTGTTTTACCGGCATATCCCGTAAGTTTTCCATCTGTTCCTATGACTCTGTGACATGGAACTACAACAGGGAAAGGATTGGCACGATTGGCTCCTCCTACTGCTCTTGAAGCTTTCGGTTTTCCTATCTTTTCTGCTATATCTTTATAGGTTCTTATTTCTCCGTAAGGAATTTCTCTGAGAGTCTTCCAGACAGAAATCTGAAAATCTGTACCTTTCATATCCAGCACAATGGTAAAATCCTTTAGTGTTCCATCAAAATAAGAGATAAGCTGTTTTACCACTCTCTCATTCTGTTCGTAATTTTCTACTCTTTCAAATGACGGGTAATATTTTTTTATCCATGCAAAAAAATCTTCCTCTCCTTCTCCACCTCCGGTAAGGCTTATCCTGCAGAGACCTCTGTCAGAAGAAGCGATAAAAATTTTCCCTATTTTCGAATCAAAATTCGTATAAAAAATTTTATTCATAAATTACTCATCTCCTCTGTTATTTGTAATGAATCTAACTATAATTTATAACAGAATTTAATAATACATGCAACAGAACCTTAGTATCGTAACAGGTAAAAGGGTACCCGTAAAAAGCTTCTGCCTGGCAGGCTCTGGAGAAGAAAAATTAGTTTTTTCTATAGTATTAAAAATTAAATAAGGGTTAATTTATTGTCTGTAAAACAAATTATATAAGGCAAATTATTTTTCTTCGTAAGAGCATGTCAGGCAGAAGCTGATAAAATGGTTACTAATTTACCTGGTGCAGTACTTAGAAAATATGCTATAATATATAAAATCTTTTTCAAGGATTAAAATTCAGTATACTTCCTCGCGTCACGCGTTACGCGTTACGCGTCACGATATCTTATGAATACATTCGGAAGAAATTTCAGAATAAGCATATTCGGAGAATCTCATGGAGAAAGGGTAGGTGTGGTCATTGATGGCTGTCCTCCCGGTATTTCCATAGATGAACATGATTTTATATATGATCTTAACAGAAGAAAAAGTGGCCATAAAGGAACAACAGAAAGAAAAGAAGCTGATTTTCCTCTCTTCAGAAGTGGTATTTTCAACGGAAAAACTACAGGAACACCTATTTTAATTGTCTTTGAAAATAAAGACGTACATTCATGTGATTACGAAAGAATAAAAGACACTCCCAGACCGGGCCATGCCGATATGGTTGCATGGCAAAAATTTAAGGACTTCCATGATTACAGAGGAGGGGGACACTTTTCAGGAAGACTCACAGTTGCTCTTGTCGCGGCAGGGGTAATTGCAAAAAAAATCCTGAAAACTGTTAAAATAGATGCGAAAATACTGGAGATAGGAGGCAGTAAAGATTTTGACATAGTCCTGAAAAAAGCAATTTCTGAAGGTGATTCTCTGGGGGGAATAATAGAATGTACAGTCAGAGAACTGCCTCCGGGAGTGGGAGATCCTTTTTTTGATTCCCTGGAATCCGTTCTGAGCCATATAATTTTCTCCATACCGGGAATTAAAGCTATAGAGTTTGGAGAAGGTTTTAACTGCAGTAAAATGTCCGGCAGTGAATATAATGATGAAATAATAAACATAGAAGGTAAAACAAAAACCAATCATTCAGGGGGTATAAATGGAGGCATAAGCAACGGGAATGAAATTGTCTTCAGAGTTGCCGTAAGGCCTACTGCCAGTATAAAAAAACCTCTTATGACAGTGGATTTAACTACAGGAAAACCTGCTGAAGTCATTACCGGAGGAAGGCATGACGCATGTATAGCCATCAGGATACCTGTTATAGTGGAAGCAGTTACTGCCATAGTAATGGTGGACCTTATGAAGGGCGTTTAATAAAACGCCCCTACTCACTTTTCACTTTTCACTTTTCACTACTTTATTTCTTCACATAAAACCTTTCTTACTAAATACTGGCTCTCTTCCAATTTTCTCAGAGCAGAAAGCTCTTTAAGTCCGTCATCGGTATGTACAATATCTATGTGATAAAGTGTTGAACCTTCGACAAAGAAATTGCTGTTCGCAGTGACAAGTGAAGGGAAACATGACAGAGGAGATGCAGTACAGTTATTAGCAGGTGTTTCTTTATTCTTGCATACCATACTTCCATAAAATTCAAGCTGTTTATCTCGCTTTTCAGAACTGTTTGATTGTATCAATATGTCATCCAGAGCATACATTATACCTCTATAAGTTATTATAGAATTACTCTTTCTTCCAGGTTCTCTGTAAGTCATTCTGATACTTTCTGCTGAAAGGGCGAGCATATTTACACTATAAGAATGGATAAAATCAATAGTATCACTGGAAACTATAGCGCCTGTGCCGGAAGGTGCAATACCCAGCCACAGCTTATCTCCGTAAATTGTATGTCCATTCATATCAATGGTTACACTTACTCCGTCCATACTATCCGGATAATAAACAGTGGGATCGAGATAATCACCACCGGGTTTATCTTTTGCTTTACCGATACAGTCTGTTTCAAAAAAACCTGTAACGTTCTCCACATAAAGATCTTTTTCCATCGTAAGACTTACAGTACCGGGAGCGCTGGCATCCATAGTCATACCGAGTTTATTGTTAATAGTTTTCTGAAAGGTCGAATTAGGGTCACCGTCATATTTAAGGAAATCAATTTTAGAATAATAATTATAAAAATTTCTGTTTACACAGTTTGGATCACTGAGAGGGGGATTATGATAAAAATCACCGTAATGATTTAAAAAATCATTACAGGAAGTCTCTGAGATACAGGCTATACCGAGTACAAAATTTGGGTCATAAACATCGGGATCTACATATGGATTGTTTGGATCGGAAGGATTATAAGGCACAGGATCGGAAGAAGAATGAGGTATACAGTATGCCAGGCCGGGATTGTCATTCGGGTCGGAAGGGTCATCGGCAATCATGGGATTATTGGGATCATTGGAATCGTATTCAAAATAACCTACAAGATAAAACATATTGGGATCCAGATTAATACATACATTGGGATCGGAAGATCTTTTACCTATTATATTATATATATCCATAGCAGGAATCTTTACAGGCAGGGCATTTTCTCGTTGCATAACAGGAAGCATACCATCAGTATCAACAGTAGAAACAGCTGAAGCATATCCTCCTGTAAGACTTACTCCGACTAAAAGTGCCGGATCTGCCCTGAGGGTTATACTGGAGTTGGAATGAATACGGACAGGAGAAGAATTTTTTATCTTTTCACTGAAATGATAGACAGGTGAAAGAAGTCCGTAAGGAGCTTTATTGGCCCATGCAAGCATAAGTATATCACTTCCTGAATATACAGGACACGGGTAGTCATCATCTCTCTGAAATATACCCCTTAAAGTAATTTTATGTTTTTCTTCACCATTTACATACACGAAACCTTTACATATTATTTCTGCAGTAAGTGGAGGTGTAGTGAGCCATGGAGTCTGTTCAGAAAGATTATTTCTTGATTGACCGGTAATAGTGAATTGCTGATTATTACCAAGAGATACAGTAATATCAGACAGAGGATGAGATTTATCTCCCCATGCAGGGTCAGAATTTAACATAAGTCTCGCATATTCTATACCGGCTTCTGCAGCCAGCATAGATCTGGATCGTTTGTCTGCCTTACCTGTAATATTAAGACTCTGTGTAGAAATAACCAGCATAGAAGTTGTCATCATTACCAGTAAAACTGAAAGTAACAGTATGGAAATAAGTATCATACCTTTTTTCAGATAACTGTTCATAATGTTCATCTCCATTCTCAATTTCTCGGTGTTATGGAATAATTAATAAATATTCTTTCAGTACCTGTATTATTACTACCATTTGACGTAAAGGAAATCCTGAAATTTTTTCCTTTACGAAAATTTTCCTTCAATTCCAGTTCTGCATTTATAATACCTGAATCCTGAGCAAATCTGGCCATTGAGATTCTGTCACTGATTCGTCTTAATGTTTGTCCCTGATCTATTTCATAAAGTGTAAGCTCAGTATCATCCACATAAGTATCTATATCATAAAGAAGAGTAGATACAAGCCTGTCATTTGATTTATAGGGATATGTTTTTTTATGAGGTACATACCTTCTGTAAAGTATACTCGTATTAAAATCCTTATCAGACGGATCGTAAAGAGTATAATATAAAATATGTCCCTGCCATAGAGGAGCCTGTGTATTTGGATCAAGTTGTAAGTCACCATTATATAAAGGTGTATCGATACATACATATGGAACGGGCCCATTGGGCTCATTTACCTCTATAGTTAGAGAACTGGCATTTTCCTGGTCCCCTTTCATTCTGTCCACAATAATTTCAGAGGTGCTCTGAAGGTCTGCCCTTACAGCTCCAATTTTCCATCCTTTTAAACCTACATCAAGGATTGTATAAAAAGCTATCAGAAATAAAGAATATATAGCAATAACAATAGAAACTTCCAGCAGGGTGAGACCTTTATTTTTACTAAAAAAAATGCTTATTAATCTCATTTATATTCCACTTCCTATAAGAGTAGTCATAGTGAGTGATAGAGGAGGACTGGTTCTGGATACCTGAACTGTGACTTTTTTCATTTTACGACTGAATTTAACCGGTTCATATTCATCTATTAAAATACTGAAATTAAATTCATTATCTATACCTTCTATTTCAACAGGAATAGACGGAGTATTAGGCTCATTCCAGACAATAGCAGGAGAAGGGCTTATGGATGTAATATCACCTTTTACAATGGTGGGTATTTTAGCAGTTACGTCATCTTTTACATTGGGGCATTTTAAAAGCAAAAGTCTGGCCTGAGAAATCTTGGTTTCCAGCACATTTACAGCAGAAGACTGGTATCTGCCTTTTTTTATTGCGTTAATACCATTAAAAAAAACTGCAAGAACAGATATGATAATAAAACCCATAATAGCAATACCTATTACAAGTTCTGCCAGACTGAAACCTTTTAATCTTTTCTCTCTCATTTATCACAACTTCCTATTAAGCAATTCTTAACATTATTATATCATATATAAAATAACATGCAAGCCAATTATAAATTATTTAGATAAACTGCCTGTACTTAATTTTGCTCTAAAGCTTTATTTAACACCATTAGAAATAAAAATGCCTATACCTTTAAATTAAACTTGCCTTTTCCATATAAAATAGTTAGAATATAATTTCACAATATGTATAGAATCAGTGCCTACAGAGGGATATTATCAATGAATATACAGAATAAGTTAATAGTTCTCATATGTTCAATATTAATACTCTGTCTTGTAGTATTGATTATCCAGAGGCATCTGGAAAAAAACAAACTGATAGTATTATTTCAGGAAGAAAAAGAAGAAAAAAGTAAAGTTTTCGATAAAATTCTTTATCTTAAAGGGGAATCTTTATACAATCTAACCTATGATTATACATACTGGGACGAAATGGTATTATTTTTAAAAAATAAAGATAAAACCTGGGGTAAAAACAATATAGAAACCGTTCTTCCAACATATCATGCCAGTTATGTATGGATTTATTCCGCAGATTTCTCACCTATTTATTCTGTATCAGAACTGAGAAAAACAGAGCTTAAAAAACTTCCCTTACCAGAAAAAGCTCTTAAATATTTATTTATGGGAAAAAATCGTTTTACTCATTTTTTTGTCAATACACCTGACGGACTCATAGAAATTCGTGGTGCTACAATTCATCCTACTGCTGATAAAGAAAGAATTTCCGAACCTGAAGGCTATTTTTTTGCAGGACGTTTATGGGACTCGAAATATCTTAACGAGCTGTCACTGTTAACCAGAAGTGAAATAATCATGAATACTTACTCTCAGAAGAACAGAATTGACGATAAAATAGAGGATGATGGTGTCCATTTTTTTAAAACCCTTTACGGATGGAACAAAGAACCGATCATAACTATGGATATAGTGTCCAAAACCAGTATTATAAACAGCCTGAACAATGCATCTAACTGGAGTTTACTGATAGTTATTACCTATGCTTTAATATTATTGATTTTACTGTATACATCAATTACATTATGGATAAGATCTCCTCTGAGAAGTATAACTATGGCTTTAAATAAAAATAATCCTGATTATCTTGAGAGACTTAAACATGATAGAAGTGAATTCGGACATATAAGTACATTAATAAATCAATTCTTTGCCCAGAGAAGTGAGCTTATAAAAGAAATTGAAGAAAGAAAATATTTAAATGAAAAACTGGAAAAGGAAATCACTGAGAGAAAACAGGTAGAAACATTACTCAGAGAAAGTGAAAAGAGATACCGTCATCTTCTTGAAATAGCACAGGAAGGCATATGGGCTATAGACGGCGAGTGGAATACAACCTTTATAAATCCCAAAATATCGGATATACTTGGATATACAACAGAAGAAATGATAGACAGGAAGTTTCTTGATTTTATAGATAAAGATGACAGAGATTATTTCAGGGCAAATATGGAGAAATACAAAAAAACTATCAGAGAAGATCTGAGCTGTGAATTCCTGAAAAAAGACGGAAAAAAAATCTATACATCTTTATCTCTCAGTCCCATTAATGATGATAAAGGAAATTATACTGGGAATCTTGCTCTTGTAACAGATATAACTGCAAGAAAACTGGCAGAAGAAGAGAAAAGTAAACTTGAACATCAGCTCCGTCACTCTGATAAAATCAGAGCTATAGGCACAATGGCAGCAGGCATAGCTCATGATTTCAACAATATTCTTGTTGCTATCCTGGGCTATACAGAAGCTATGATTTATAATGCACCGGAAGGAACTATATTTGAAAAAAACCTGAAAGAAATTCGTAATGCCTGTAACAGGGCAATAAATCTGGTAAAGCAAATTCTGACATTCAGCCGTAAATCGGAAGTTAAAAGAATACCGGTGCAAATAAGTCCGATTGTAAAAGAAACTATCAAATTACTCAGACGATTATTACCTTCTACAATAGAGCTGAAAGAGAATATTGAAGAAAATCTGGTCTGGATAAAGGCAGATCCGACACAGATACAGCAGATAATAATAAACCTGTGCACAAATTCCGCCCAGGCCATGAGTGAAGCAAGTGGTTCAATGGAAATAATTCTAAAGAATTTATATATACAGGCAAAGGATATAACAATTTACGAAAATATGAAACCGGGGTCTTATCTTCAAGTCACTGTAACTGACACAGGTCATGGTATACCGCCTGAAATCAAAGAGCGTATCTTTGAGCCTTATTTTACAACAAAAAAAACAGGAGAAGGCAGCGGAATGGGTCTTGCCGTAGTTTACGGTATTGTAAAAGCCTATGGAGGAGATATTACAGTAGAGAGTAATACAGGTAAAGGAACAAATATTACTATATTTTTCCCCAGTGTGGAAATTGATGATAAAATACCGGAAAAAGAAGATGATGTTGTTTTACCGTGTGGAAAGGGAAAAATATTATTTGTAGATGATGAAGAAATATCTATTGTTAAAATAATGAAGGAATTACTGGAACAGATGGGATATCAAATTTCATCCAGAAACAGCAGTATTGAAGCCCTGCAGCTATTTCGCGAAAAACCTGGCGAATATGCTATTGTTATTACAGACGAAATTATGCCGAAAATGAAAGGATCAGAACTGGCAGAAGAAATATTACGTATAAGACCTGACATACCTGTAATACTTATTACCGGCTACTGTGATCCTGACCTCATTGAAAAAGCAAAAGCTACAGGAGTAAAGGAAGTTCTTATAAAGCCTGTAACGCTGGGAAAACTGACAAAAACCATAAGGGAATTATTGAGTGATAAGAAGGTGAATAATGAATGAATCTTAAAATAGCCAGTTTTAATACAAATTCTATCAGAGCCAGAATGGATATAATTACAGGATGGCTCTCAGATACATCGACTGATATACTGTGTATTCAGGAAACAAAGGTACAGGATAAAGATTTTCCTGCTGAATCTTTTGAACAGATGAATTATCACTGTGTATTCAAAGGACAGAAAAGCTATAATGGTGTTGCTATTATAAGTAAATTTCCTTTCGAAACCTTACTTACAGGATTTGACGGGAAAGGTGAAGATGAAGGAAGTCGCCTTATTTCCTGTAAAATAAAGAATATAAATATAATAAATGTTTATATTCCACAGGGTTCTGAAGTGGGAACGGAAAAATTCAAATATAAACTGACGTGGCTGGAGAGATTACATGATTACTTGAAAAATAATTTTTCTCCCGGTTCTCCGTTAATTCTGACAGGAGATTTCAATGTAGCACCGGAAAGAATTGATGTATACGATCCTGATAATCTGTACGGTTCAGTAGGATTTCATCCTGAAGAACATAAAGGTCTGGAAAAATTAAAATCATGGGGACTTATTGATATATTCAGAAAACATGAAAGCCGTGGAGACCAGTATAGTTTTTATGATTACAGAATAAAGAACAGTGTAAAGAGGAAAATGGGATGGCGTCTGGATCACATATGGGCAACAGAAATTCTGGCAGAAAAATCTGTTACATCCTGTATAGATATAAATCAGAGGCTTTTAGAAAAACCGTCTGATCATACCTTTGTTGTGGCAGAATTTAATTTATAAGAAAAGGTGAATAATTATGAAAAAACTTAAATACCCCGGATTACTTGAAAACAAGGCAGAAGGATGGTGTTTTTTAAATGGCAATGTTGCAAAAGAAGAAGATCTTGTAAATATGTGCAGAGAAACAATCCTGAACCCCTGTCATACAGATGAAGAGTTAAATAAAAGTAAAAAAATACTCCTCGTTACTGCAGCTTTTCAGAAAGGACATGAACATCACGACCGTCATCTCATAGAAATGTTTGAACGTATTTCTATAGACGCCAGGTGGGAAGGAAGTTTTCCGAGAAATATTCAAAACCTATCAGTATATTCTATGTTCAATGAATTCAAAGAAAAAGAAAAATGGCTCTACCAGAAATATACGGAGAAACAGGATCAGATTAAAGCAATAAAAAGAGATTATTATGAAAAAAATTTTCACTATGTGGAGGAAATATATAAACTCGTATCCAGCCTGCAGGAAACCTATACAAATTTCTGCCTTTATGATTTTTATTATCTCCACGATCATAAAGACGATCCGGAGTTCTTCACTGTTGATCTGTCAGGTGAAGAAAAAGAGAAAAAATTATCGGATTTATCAAATCTTTTAAGATCCAATAAAGGTCTGTCAACATGTAAGGAACTGAGAGATACATTTGACCATATAATTTATAAAGACAATGAATTATTTTCTCTGTGCAGACATGTAGAACTTTATTATCTCTGGAAAAGCGGCGTTCAGAAAAGCTCTTTTTATAAAGAACAGAGAGAAGAACTGGGGAAAAGAATAATCTCGAGTGCTACAATATTTATATTCGGAGGAAGAGTTTTTGTCCTTACCAACAGGCTTCGTTTCTACAGACTGGAAAAATATTTCAAAGATGCAGTAAAAAAAGGAACCAATCTCTACGGTATCAGTGCAGGCTCAATATGTCAGACAGAAAAGTTTTTCCTCACCTTCGAACGTTATTCTGCAAGAGCCCATTCCAGTGCATCAGATTACGGTATGGGTCTTGTGCATAACATATGGATATTCCCCCATGCAGAGGATCTTTCCTATATAAGAGAACTCCACAGAGACAAACTGTCTTTCTTTACCCTGAGGCACAGACCTGGAGTGGCAGTAGGCCTTACGGAAAAAAGCGTTCTTCTCTGCGAAAAATATAAAGATCCCTTTGATGGTAAGATATACAAACGTTATACCTCTGTAGGAGAAGAACCTGTTCTGGTCTTCGGAGAAAGAGGTAAAAGATGTGATCTCTATAAATATGACCAGATAATTCTGGAAGGCACAAAATTTTATAAAGGAAAAAATCAGATTGCAGGAAAAGATGATATAAAACAGATGGAAGAAGAATATGTTGAAAGGGTGAAGAGTGAATAGTAAAGAGTAAAGGATAAAGAGTGAAGAGTGAAGGATAAAGAGTGAAGAGTGAAGAGTAACAAGTGAAACGTAAAGAATATCATAATGATATAGATATCCTTCTTACAGACATAATGATGCCTCAGATGGTGGGAACTGAACTGGCAAAAGACCTGACACAAACCCATACTGATATGAAAGTAATATATATGTCTGGCTATACAGATAACTCTATAATACAAAAGGGATTACTGAAATTAGAGGCCAACTTTCTGCAAAAACCTTTCAAGGCAGATGACCTGATGGCAAAAGTCCGGGAAATAGTAAAGAAAAAGTCATAAAAGATTACTCAATCAATCCCAGATTGCGTACTTCTGCTACCAGGCTTTCCGGTTTTATCGGCTTCGGCATATAAAAAGTGGCTCCGCCCTTATAATACGCTTCAAAAACTGATTTAGGATCATTGAGGGCAGTAATCATAATAACTTTTACTTCTTTTGAGCCTTTAATCATCATTTCCTTTTCAATATCCCTGATCTTCTGTAATGCCTCGTGGCCGTTCATATTGGGCATCATAATATCAAGACATATCAAATCATAGGGTTTCTCTTCCTGCCATGCCATAAGAAAAGCCTGAATCGCTTCTGCGCCGTCAACAACAGTATCACAGTCACCATACTGGGTAAGGACTGTTTTGAGCAATTTTCTTATGTAAAAATCATCTTCTACAATTAAAGTCCTCATAACACACTCCTAACCGGTTGAATGGTCTTTAACAGATAAAAAATTCCATTAAACCTTTATTATTCATTTATAATCCTATTATAACATAATCGGCTGATTTATGAAAAAATTAATAAGAATAACAACAATTTTCATTATTTATTTCAGAGCAGATTAAAGCCATCTGCTTTCCTGACAGGCAGGTCAGAAACAATGTGGTTTTTACTCCTCCTTCGGTTAATTTAAGCCTTTTTCGTAAAACGTCCGGTTCCACTGCAGTTCCCCGTTTCTTTATAACTATCTCACCGA
>DAIOEN010000157.1:0-16726 GCA_036746235.1 Vulcanimicrobiota bacterium
TGTATCAAATGATACTATTTAATACATTATTTGTCAACTGCTTTAACCTCCTTTTTTTAAGCACCGTTCCTTATTCTGCCAGCAGAAATATAGATATTTATATACGTAATCTGTTTTCAGGATTTATAAGATTTTATTAATTATATAACTTTAAAAAAATCCTGTAAATCTTTTAATCCCGAAAATCCTGGTTCAGACATCTGGTTTTTTTTATTTTCCCCTTTATTTATTAGTTTTTTTCAGGTAAAATAATAAATAGTGAGGTGAGTGGCAATGCAAACAATAAGAAAAAATCTCCATGACTTAATAAATATAATACCTGATGAAGGACTTCAAGCTGCGGCTGATTGTTTGAAAATTCTTATAAGCAACTATAATACATCTGCTACAGAAAATACAGTTGAGAAAAATAAAGAAGAAATATATCCTTTAGAGCTGATAAGTCAGCTGGCTGTTGATATGTGATATGAAGATTTATCAGAGAATTTCGATTTTTATACACGCAGAAAAGTAATCAGCAATGAATAAAACATATTTTGTTGATACAAGGTACCTCGTTGCTTTATCAAATACAAGAGATCAGTGGCATAAATCTGCTATTTTCTGGAAAGAACAATTAGCTCAAGAACGGGCATTATTGTTAACGACCGATTATATTCTAATAGAATTTGCCGATGGACTTTCATCTCTAAAATTTCGTAAGGAAGCTGTAAATATTATAATGGCTTTACAGAAGAGCAGGTGGGTTAAGATTGTCCCTTCTTCTCAACAACTACAAAATTCAGGTTTAAATTTATATAGACTCAGACAGGATAAAGAATGGAGTTTAACTGACTGTATTTCAATAATAGTAATGGAAATGTATGGAATTAGAGACGTGTTAAGTTCAGATAAACACTTTGCTCAGGCTGGATTCAAACTGTTAATGGAGTAAATGTCTGGATTTTTCTATTATATAACGGTGAATACAATCCTGTTAATCCATTAATCCCGCATATCCCGGTTCAGACAATCCCTGTAGAATTCTAAAAATTCTTCTACTGTTAAACATGATTTTGCTATCTGATCTCTTATTAAGCCAATTCCTATAGATTTTTTATGGACAGGAATAGATAAAATATTTACACTATTCTTTTTTATAAGTTTTACATGGCTTCCTACCTGTCCTGCTTCTTTCCATCCTGCACGTATAAAAGCTCTTATAACTCTCTCAGGCTTCAGTCCACTTAATCTGCTCATAAATCTCTTTTTAAAATCTCAAGATGACCGGCTATGGCATCTTTTATCATTTCAAGAGCTTCTTCTTCTGTATCTCCCTGTGAAGCACAGCCGGGAAGAAAAGGACAATCTATCCAGTATCCTCCGCTTTCTGTGTCATCATAAAGAATAACCTGATATGGCTGATTTTCTACGGTAACAGTATAGTCTTTACCGGAACTTCCGGTGAAGGGCTTTTTTAGAGCCTTTTCCGCCTCTAAAAAACCTTTTTCCTCTTCTTCAGTCCATTTATCATATGTATTATCAATAAGAGATTTTAAATACTCTATAACACCGGTCAAATGACGTTCAGGCAACTCATTGATTAAATGGTGAAGTTCCCTTTTTTTATGTGTCGTATCCATAAGTTATATTATCCTTTATAAAATCAATATTTTCGTAAAATATTATAACACATCCAGGGAATAATAATCCCGATATGGCGTCTTTTATCATTTCAGATAGTTAACCTCTGTTCTTTTAAACCTGTGTGTTTCCCTATTAACTCAAAATGTTTATCCATATGAATCAAGCAAACATCATAGTTTATAGCAAGAGCAGCTATGAGTATATCCCCTGAAGGTACATTTATGCCTTTTCTTTTTAAAGTAAAAGCTATTTCTGCCGCTTTTTCCCACACATCAGATGTTGTATCCAGATATACAAGGGCTTCGAGATTATTTTTTAATTGTTCATATTTTTTCACAGTCTTAGCACCGGAAAGCAGTTCTACCATAATTATTCCGGCAATAAAAGCACTGTCCTCATCTATAGCTTTAAAAATCATTTCTTTTATTTTTTCAGGGCAATCTTTTTTTAAAGCCTCTATCCATAACGAAGTGTCAATAAGTATTTTTTCACTCATCCTGTCTCATTTTCTCCAATTCATCCTGATCCAGATCGAGATCAAAATTCCCGATCATAGATTTGAGATTTTCTTTTTTCTTCTGTCTTATAAAATTTCTTAATGAAAGTTCAATAAGGGCTTTTTTAGTGGAAACATTGGAAAGCCTCTGTGCTTCCTGAAGAAGTTCATTGTTTATATCAACAGTGGTTCTCATAATACATCACCTCTATGCATAATTTTAAGGCATTTTTTTATGCAAGTCAAATGTTTTTCAGACCTGTTTTCAGGATTGCATTTAAACAAATCTTATCCTCTTCTTCTCATCCAGAATCTTCTGAAGGTTTCCTCTTAAATGAACTATATATTCTTCCAGTTCATCTTCTGTCTCAATAACCTTATTCCATTTTGCCA
The DNA here is from genome assembly GCA_036746235.1 of Vulcanimicrobiota bacterium. GTDB lineage: Bacteria > Vulcanimicrobiota > SpSt-956 > SpSt-956 > JAKJGF01 > CALARM01. The sequence continues at coordinate 2,516 of DAIOEN010000157.1, forward strand.
GACCGCCTGTTTTTATCTGTTCTATTTTCTTAACAGGCACCGGCACCGGATCACCTGGCTCCGCCGGTTCACTCATCTGATGTCTTTCTATTTCTTCATCTATCTGTTTTAAAGAAGTAGATTTCCATTCTTCAATTTCAACAGTAAGAGCTTTGAGTTTTACACAATCATTAATTTTATCTATTTCTTTAATCTTACAGGTATAATAAGAAATTATACTCTCTGCAAAATGGTCATTTAGAGGTGGCTTATTTCTTTCCAGAATTTCCCTTATATCCTGAAGAACAAGACTGATTTTATCAATAATAGTTTTTCTGTAATCAGCTAAAATCTTACTGTGTTCTTCTGCTATATTACCTGCCAGAAGAGGAAGGTCTTTAATATATTTATAAGGTTCTTTCAGATTGAATATTCTGTTCATTTCTTCCAGGTTCTTTATGCCTGCTGCAGTAAGATAGGGTTTATCATTTACGAATCTGTTATAATCAGAAAGAGCCCTATCAAATACTGAAACCTGGCCTTTAAAGAATGACCTTACAGGTTCTATATCTTCAGCAATATCCAGTAAATCTTCTTTTTTCTGTATGAGGAACTCAAAGAACTGCAGTTCATCATCTATGGATAAGAGTTTCTCCAGCAGTTTTATCCCCTCTTCAACAATGTCTCTGCCGGGATATAACTTACCTGAATATGATATTTTATATTCCTTTAATTCCTGATAAAAAGCCTTTATCTTATCTTCAGACAGTCCCTCAAGGATAAGAGCAGATGTTTCCCTCATTTCAAAATATAATAAAGGATCTCCTGTAAGAGAAGCCGAGTATTCTAAAGTTATGGGGTTCATGGTTTACTCCTGTTTTATGATAAAGATTTATTACATATTCTATATGTAAAAATATATTCCTATAGATTTAATATTTAATCGTCAAATAACTGCTCTATCAAGTAAATACAGAAAAGTTCCATTATTTATATTACCTGACATAGAATACAGGTTTCAAAAGAAGGAATTATATTTAACTTTATAGAATGTTTATGAATATTTTTATGTGTTAAAGGACAGCTAGAAATGATCTGTTTTAAATGCGGCGAAGACAACCGGCCAGGTACAAGAATGTGTATTATCTGTAACGCAAAATTGATATGCCCTCCTGCAGATGATGACGCTCCGGGAATTGACATAAAAGAATTCGGTTCAAAAGGTGATCCTTTCGCTATAAAAGCAAAAAAATTTGAGTTCTCCTATAACTACAAAACAGGGAATTTCATGAAACTCATAGAAGTAATCGAAGGTATTCTGGATGGGAATAAACAGGAAGATGATTTAAGAGCATGCCTGTCCGTTATAGAAAAAGGTGCAGACAATTATCTTTACAGATCCCTTCCCGGGATAAGAAAAAAGATAGAAGCACCTGCTGCTGCAAATTACCGTCATATTTTAGAAAAAGCGGCCAATCTTACGGAAATGGGGTTTCACAAATTCCTGGAAACAGTAGAAGTAATAGAAAATTTTTTCCATGATAAAAAAAGTTATCACCTTGAAAAAGGCCTTGATATATGTCATAAAGCAAATAATCTTGTAAGTTACGGATGTGTTCTGGCAGAAAAATTTGAACATGGTGAAGATCTTACGGAAATAAATAAAGAAATAGATGAATATTTAAAGAAAGAACATATTTCTTTATAACCGGGGCTATTAGAACTTAACGCCCTGCGGGCGAGTTGTTTAAAGTTGATGGTTGAAGGTTGAGATTTGAAATCAACTCTCAACCATATAATAGTTTAACCAGAATGAAAATTCCTATACATTTAAATTATTAAGGAGGTTTAATAATGTTAAAAAAATGTCTATTTCTGTCTTTTTTATTCTTACTTTCTTTTACCTGCTGTTTCGCTCAGTCCGAACCTGATTTTAAACTCTATGATCAGGCAATTGAACTGGAAGGAACAGACATTAACGGAGCTATAGCAAAATACAATGAAATAATAAAAATCAATCCTGATCTTATTGAAGCCTACATAGCACTCGGACGTTGCTACAGAAAGGCAAAAGATTACGATAATGCCATTAAAATATACAACCACTTATTGACAATAAAAGGAGATTTTCTTCTTGCCTATGAAGAACTTGGGTGGATTTATCTGGATAAAAATCAGACGACTAAATCTCTGGAATATTTTCAAAAAGCATGGACTATTGCGCCGGATAATAATTATATAGAGGCATGTCTCGGTCTGATTTATATTGAAAAAAGATTTTATAACATCGGCATAAGTCACTGCAACAGGGCTCTCACAATTAACAGAGACTGTGTCCCTGCCTATAACAATCTTTCCAGAGCATATTACAGACAGGATAAAATTGATGAAGCAATAACATGTGCAGAAAAAGCGATTTCTCTGGACCCTGATTATGCCTGGGCTTACAGCAACCTGGGAACATGTTATTACAAGAAAAAGGAATATGATAAAGCCATTAAAGAATTAAGCACTGCCCTCAAGATCTGTTTTGACGGGAAAGATACGTCTCACGTAAATGTCTTTAGAATATACAATAATCTCGGTCTCACCTATTTCGGCCAGGGACAGCTTGATATGGCTTTTCTACATTTACAGAAATCCATAGAGGTAGATCCCAATAACCCTGCTGCATATAACAATGTAGCATGGTTTTATGCACAGAATGAACTTAACCTGGATGAAGGATTGAAGCTGGTTCAAAAGGCTATAGATATGGAACCTGATAATGCTATTTATTTTGACACTCTTGCAGAATTATATTACAGGAAAAAAGATTATGCAAAAGCCATTGAAACTATAGAGAAAGCAATAGAACTTGATCCAAAATCAGAAGTTTACAGAGAACAGAAGAAGAGATTTGAAGAGAGGAAATAGTAAATGGTGAGTCGTGAGTAAGAGTAAGCTTCTACTCACGACTCACGACGCACGAACTTACGCAGGATCCAGTTCTACATTGCAGTTGGGACATTTAACAGAAGTCAACCCTCTTACTACAATAGTATTGCAGCAATTTTTACAGAGTATTTTTTCACAGAGAGGACATTTTCCAAATCTCATTACATCGAGCTTCTGTCCTTTATATTCTACAGAAGAAGCCTTTCTTGAAATAATACCGCCACAGTTAGTGCACCTTAATTTATCGCCTCTCAATAAAGAACTCAGAGAAGGACCTTTTACCCTGGAAATTTTTTCTATTTGATCGGAGAAGAAAGTAGAAAATCTCTGAAGTAAACTTTCACTCGGTATAAATGAAGGGCCACCTTCTATTTTAAATTTCCTTTTAAGTTTATTCAATACTTTTGAAGCCGCAGCTTTTACAGTCTTATCACTGTCCTCTTCCGACAATTCCGTAAGGGCATCTATTGAATTTTTAGCTTCAAGGTCGCCGAGGAATTCTATTGCCAGTTTTCTCTTATCTGGTTCAGGGTCACTGAGGAGCTGGAGAAAATAATCAACTCCGTCTGCGCCGAGATGTTTGATTACTTTCTTTATTGTATTACGGCCTTTATCGTTTTCAGATGTATAATCTTCAATTAAAACAGGTATTATTTTATAGCCGAATTTGCACAGGTTTTCTTCGGCAAGAATAGCTGTTTCGCCATCTTCTTCTACTAATATCCTCACAAGAAATTCAATTGCCTGAGGGCCTCCTATATCAACTATGGATTTTACCAATATTTTGTTTAACTCCGGATCATCTTTATTGATCATATTTCTCAGATTATAAAGAGCATCTTCTGCCTTTAATCTGCCCAGGACAGATGCAATAGCTTTTTTTACTTCCGGAGTTTCTTCCTCATCGAGAAGGTCTATAAGAGGGTTTACGACTTCTTCATTTTTCATCTTTCCTAAAAATTCCACACAGGCTATTCTTATTTTCCAGTTTTCATCTTTAAGACCCTTAAGGAAAGGCTCTGCTCCGAGATGGAGCAATTTATCCAGTGCTTCAAGAGTATCTTTACAGATATCTTCACTCGAATTGCCTATGGCTTTAACCAGAATAGCAGCAGAATCCTTTGTGCCTATAGTAGTAAGGAATTTTATTGCTCTCTTCCTGTCTTCCAGATGAGGACTTCCCAGCTCATGTCCTATTTCTTTTAACATGGGTACAATCGCCCTGTCTATCTCTTCAAGAGAATTCAATGCAGTTTTCCTTACATCTTCATTCAGATCAAGTCTCTGAACTGTTCTCAAATGGGTAATGGCTCTGAAATCCCCGATTTTTCCGAGAGCCATAGCCACTGCAAGCCTGGTATCTTTGTTTGTATCTGAAAGAGCTTTAATGAGAGGCGGCACTGCTCTTTCATTCCCTATTTTACTCATGGTTATTGCAGTAGCAGTCCTTATATCAGGGTTGTAATCAGAGAGAAGTTCTATGAGATGTTCTACAATTTCTGCTTCCTTATGGTTTGCCAGGGCTTTTACTGCATTTAATCTTACAGAGTCATTCTGGTTTTTTAAATCAGATAATATTTTTTTTAAATCGTTCATAATAAATATCCTCTTGATGTTAATTATATATCATAGATTATACTTTATTATTAAGTGAAGGTCAATTTCAAAAAATTTTTCTATTGTTTAAAAAGGAAGTGACATAGTTACGGTGAATATTTTTTTATGAGACTCAATTTAGATTATAATATCCTTCCCGGCCAGAATAGATTTTTTCTGGATTATATTTCAGGCACAGGGGAAGCGTCAAAATTCTTTTCTTACAGGCCCTATGATGTTCAGACAGCATTAAAGAAAGGACATAAAAGTCACAGACGTAACGAAATCGCAAAGATTATTACCGATTATAACCTGTTACTGAACAGCCCGGAAGAAGCAATAGAAAATGCAAAGAAACTGTCAGACGACAGAGTTTTTACTGTAATAACAGGTCAGCAGGCAGGTTTTCTCGGAGGTCCTCTTTATACTGCATACAAGATAGCCACAGCAATAAATGTTTCGGAAAAATTAAACAGAGATTTTCCTGATTTTCATTTTGTACCTCTCTTCTGGCTGGCATCGGAGGATCATGATTTTGAAGAAATAAATCATGTAAATTTTATAAAAGACGGAGAAATCGGAAAAATAAAATTTAACTGGCATAATAAAGGAAGATCCGTCTACGATATTCCTATGTCAGAAGAAATATCCAGCGCCACAGAGGCTTATTTCCACCATCTCCCTCTCTCTCCTCACAGAGAGTCAATAAAAAATCTCTTTCTCCTTTCTCAGGATAAAAAATACTCTACATGGATAGCAAAATTCTGGAGCAGTTTATTCGGAAGATACGGCCTTGTCGTTATAGAACCTCACTTATTGAGACCTCTGGCAGGAGAATTATTCACGAATATCCTTAAAAGTTACGGTGAGATGAATAAATTATTGGAAACTGTAAACAGTGAACTCTGTAGATGCGGTTATACTGCTGTCATAGACAATATAGGTTTATTTATTTATGATGAAAATTTCAATCGTATCAGAGTCAAAAAACCGGATTTTTACGTAAATAAAATAAAACCGGAAAGATTTTCCACAGATGCGTTGCTGCGCCCTGTATTTGCAGACTATATGCTTCCTAATATAGCCAGTATTGTAGGAAGCGGCGAACTGTGCTATCAGGGACAGATTAAAAGTATATATGAATATTTTAATATAGATCAGGCGGTAATCATTCCGAGACAGAGTTATACCTTCGTATCAGATAAAGATATAAACTGTATGAAAAAATATAATATAACCAATGAGGAAATATTCAGAGAAAACTTTGATGATTTCTTCGAAAGGCTGAAACCTGAAGAAGAAAAATCTCTCTTTGCGGAAGTAAAGAAAAAAGTAAACAGTGAAATAGAAAAACTCTCCTATCATTTAAATAAAATAGAGCCAAATCTTGTAAAAACAAACGAACAGACTCTGAATACAACACTGAATGCCCTGAAGAAACTGGAAGATAAAACCGTTAAAGCAGTAATGTCCAGACAGGGTTATTCCAGAAAGGAATTAAGAGAACTCGGCAATTCACTTATGCCGATGGGAAAGCTCCAGGAAAGGGTTTTCCCTGTAACTCATTTTTTAAATCACTACGGAATCGAACATTTTATTGATATCTTATTAAAAAATAAGGATGTTATGAATTTTAAACATTGTGTTATAAGTGAAGAGTGAAGAACAGTGTTCAGTGACCAGTTATCAGTTACCAGTTATCAGTTACTGACATGAGCATAAGCAGTTAATAAGCACTTTTCTCCCTGACGCGTCACCCGTTATGCGTCACGAGAGCATATATGTATTATTTATGCTTACCTCAGTAAATGTATAAATTACTATTCACCGGTCATTACCGGTCACTGATCACTGGTCACTGGTCACTGATCACTGCTCACTGATCACTGCTCACTGGTCACTGCTCACTGGTCACTGAAAAAAAAGGAGGAATTATTACGCAAAAACAAACCATTATGGCCTTCGGTGCCCATCCTGATGATATAGAAATGACCTGTGCAGGAACTCTTATAAAATTAAAACAGCAGGGTCACAGGGTAATATGCTGTGATATGGTAAAAGGAGAACTCGGAACAAGAGGAACTGTGGAAACAAGGGAAAAGGAATGCGCTGCTGCAAGCCAGATTATGGGCATAGACGGAAGAGAAAATCTCTGTCTTGAAGACGGATTTATTTCTTCCACTAAAGAAAACAAACTCAAAGTAATAAAGGCTATCAGAAAATATAAGCCTGATATTATTATGGTTCATTATTACAGAGACAGACACCCCGATCACTACAATACATCACAACTGGTTTATGAGTCTACCTTTCTTGCAGGACTGGCAAGAATTGATACGGGACAGGATTATCACAGACCTACAAAGATAATTTATTACCTGGGATGGGTTGAATTCAAACCAACCTTTATAGTAGATATTACAGAACAATTTGAACAGAAGATAAGGGCAATATACGCCTATGAAACACAGCTTAAACCGGATGACACTTCATATCCTCAGACAAGACTTACCTCTAAAGAACATCAGTGGAAGATTTTAAACAGAAACAAGCACTACGGTGCACTCATAGGTAAAAAATACGGTGAACCTTTCTTTATAAGAGCCCATATGGAAGTAGATGATTTTACAGAATTGAAGTTTCATTCTCTATAGATGATCCTGAAGGAGTGTATTAAATGTTTAAAAAACTAAACAGTTTACTTAAAAAAGGAATAGAGTTATATGCAGATGAAGAATATGAGAAAGGAATAAAGTGTTTTGATAAAGCAATAAAACTGGACCCCACATATACCTATGCTTGGAGCAGCAAGGGAACATGTCTTCTGGAGATGAAAGAATATGAGAAAGCAATAGAATGTTTTGATAAAGCCATAAACCTCTATATGATATTTCAATCAGGCAAAAAGCGTTTCCCATACGGAGACCCATTTACAGATCCATGTCTTTCCGATTATGCTGATACACTGGTAGCAAAGGGAGATTGCCTGGCTTCACAGAGAAAACACGAAGAAGCAATAAAATGTTTTAATGAAGCACTGAAGCTAAACTCTGAAAGTAACGATACCAATGGTGATGCATGGAGCGGTATAGGAAATAGCCTGAGCTATTTAAGAAAATATGAGGAAGCTATGGAATGTTTTGATAAAGCCCTGAAACTAAACCCTGAGGATCATAATGCATGGTACGGCAAGGGAACTACCATGAGCTATTCAGGAAAATATGAAGAAGCAATTGAATATTTCGATAAAGCCCTGAAGCTGAACTCTGAAGATACAGATATATTGAACAGCAAGGGAAATACCCTGAGCTCTATGGGGAAATATGAAGAAGCAATCGAATGTTTCGATAAAGCCCTGAAAATAAACCCCGAAGATACTGATACATTGAACAGCATGGGAATTACCCTGAGCTCTATGGGAAAATATGAAGAAGCAATCGAATGTTTCGATGAAGCCATGAAAATAAAGCCCGAAGATACTGATATATTGAACAGTATGGGAATTACCATGAGCTCTTCAGGGAAACATAAGGAAGCAATAGAATGTTTCGATAAAATCCTGAAAATAAACGCTGAAGATAGTGCTGCATGGTTTAACAGGGGAGAAATTCTGTATTACCTGAAAGAATATGGGGAAGCTATGAAATGCTATAAAGAAGCAGTGAAGAATGACCCTGATAATGACGACATAAAAAAAGCCATAGAACTGGTCAAAAGTCTCAAACTTGGATAATAGTTCATAAAAACTATCTTGAAATAGACCTGATATAGGGTATAATAATAGATAATGCAAATTCAGGTCAGGAGATGATAAAATGAATATAGGAATTAACTGTTACCCCACCCATGGAGGAAGCGGAGTAGTAGCGACAGAACTGGCCAAAGCCCTGGGCAGACGGGGGCATGACGTGTCAATGATCAGTTATGATCTCCCGTTCAGACTGGATGAAATAAATGATAATGTATCCTATTATGAAGTAACGGTAGACCAGTATCCGCTTATGAAATATTTTCCCTATACACTGGCGCTGGCGAGCAAAATGGTGGAAGTAGTAAAGGAAAAAGATATTTCCATAATGCATGTTCATTACGCTATTCCCCATTCCATTGCAGCCATTCTGGCAAGGGATATTTTAAAAAAAGAAAAATCTCTTAAAGTTATAACAACCCTTCACGGGACAGACATAACACTCGTAGGGAACAATGCCTCTTTCAGACCAATAACAAATTATGCAATAGAAAATTCCGATGCAGTGACAGCAGTATCACAGTTCCTGAAAAAAGAAGTATGCCGTCATTTTGATGTAGATTGCAGCAGGGTTGAAGTTATTTATAATTTCTTCGATACAGGTACGGGGCAGATGCCTCTTCCGAGATGTATTGCTCCTTTCTGTTGCTGCGGCAAAGCAGTAGTCGTACATATTTCAAATTTCCGTCCCGTAAAACGCATAGAAGATGTAATCAAAGCCTTCTATCACATATGGAAAGAAATACCTGCCACTCTGTTGATGGTAGGTGACGGCCCTGACAAAACCAGGGCATCTGATCTTGCACAGGAACTGGGAATGAAAAAAGATGTTCATTTTATGGGAGTAATTAAAAATATTGTTCCGGTAATCAATGCGGCAAACCTCATGCTCCTTCCTTCTCAGACAGAAAGCTTCGGACTTGTAATACTGGAAGGCATGTCTACAGGTGTGCCTGTTGTGGCAAGTGATGTAGGAGGTATTCCCGAAGTGGTTGAACATGGCGTAACAGGCTATCTGGCACCCCCTGGTGACACAGAAGCCATGGGAAAATACGGACTTAAAATACTTACAGATAAAGAATTATATAAAAACATGAGTGAAGCAGCAAGAAAACGGGCAAGAGAAAAATTCCATACAGAAGATATAGTCGGACAGTACGAAAAACTTTATGAAAGAGTTTTGATGCAGGAGTAACAAAATTTCAACAACAGGGGAGGCTTATCATTGTCTTTAAAACCTGGAACTATACTTAACTACATGTACAGAGTAGAAAAAATCCTGGGTAAAGGAGGCATGGGAAATGTCTATCTTGTAGACAGAGACTGCAAAAAATTTGTCGTAAAAGAACTTATGTTTGCAGAAGGCACAGGTTTTGACGATGAAACTACGAGAGAAATCTTCTTCCGTGAAGCGGAATTCATGGCAAAATTCGACCATCCGGGCCTTCCAAAAACGTACGGTGTATTCAGTCAGAATGGCCGTGATTATATCTCAATGGATTATATAGAAGGCCAGACCCTTGAAGAAATAATAAATTCTTCTCCAGGCCCTCTGGAAGAATATAAAGCAATAAAATGGGCCATAGAAATTGCAGGTATTATAGATTATCTCCACAATTCTTTTCATGCACCTGTCATATACAGAGACTTAAAACCGGCCAATATTATTATAACACCGTCAGGAAAGGTAAAACTTGTAGACTTCGGTATAGCAAGATTTTTTAATCCCGATAAAATTACAGATACCTTCAGATGTGGCTCCCCGGGCTATGCGGCACCGGAACAGTATAAGGGAAGAGGACAGACAGGCATCCAGACAGATGTATTCGGCCTGGGAGTAATACTGTTTCAGATGCTTACGAAATATGATCCCACGGTACAACTGTTTACTTTTCCTCCCATGAAATCCTTAAATTCATCCATAACGCCGGAACTGGAACGAATCATTACCAGAGCCATACAGCTTAATCCTTTAAAACGCTATATAAATATGGACGAATTCAGAGAAGAGCTTCGGAAATATCTGGGTGTGGCAGAATCTTACAGTGAATCATATTACAACTCAAATACTCCCGTGCCTGGTCAACAGGGTTCTAACCTTAATATCAGTACCGTAGCTGGAATTATTATAGTAGTGGCAATTTTATTTACTATACTGTTTAGCGGAGGTCAGGCAACACCATTTATAATAGGTCTGATTATAGCTTTTTTTATTTTTTACGTTATTGCCTTTATACTTTACAAACTGGGTACCATGCTTCTATCCGAAATTACAGGTAAAAAATACGGATATAACAACCTTATCGTTGTAGTTCTCGCTATAATTCTTATGTTTACCCTGCCTTTTTTAATGACTTTTTTATCAGCTTCATCAGGCAAAAAGCATCGGCAACTTGCGGCATGCGAATCAAATCTAAAAAATATTGCCACTGCCCTGGAGATGTATGCTACAGATAATACAGGCGATTATCCTCATGACCTCTGTTATCTCACCAGGTCACAACCAGGAGGAGCGTATATGAAAACTATTCCCATCTGTCCGGCTTCAAGTGGAAAAACAGGCTATCTTTATACAAGAGCAGAAACTCCCGATAACTTCACGATCTGGTGTAATCATCCCGATGCACATGAATATGCAGGGCTGAAAACAGGCTGGCCCCAGTACACACCGGGACAGGGATTGAAAACAAAAGAATAATTTACTCATCCTTGACAGATATATTCTTTTATGTTATTATATTAGTGTAAAAATTACGTTAAAATTAGCGTAAAAAAAACACTATATAAAATAATATAAAAGCAGGTGAAAAACATGTTAGGTTATTTCAAAGCTCAGCCGGCAGAATATATAATCAAATACAGTTCCGGAAAAATAGTAAAACAGGGAAAGGGACTGGCATTTTTTTATTTAAAATACAACACCCAGATAGTTGTAATACCGACTACAAGCATAGATGCGAACTTTGTATTCAACGAGACTACAAATAATTTCCAGTTAGCAACACTTCAGGGACAGTTTACCTATCACATAGAAAACCCGGTTCAGGCAGGTAATCTATTGAATTTCACCATAAATCCTGTGACAAGACTTTATGTTTCACAGGATCCGACAAAATTACAGCAACGTATAGCAAATGTTATACAGATGGAAACAAGAGGAGAAATACAGAAAAGAAGTCTGGAACAAACTCTGAGCCAGTATCAGGAAATCGCGCTCTCTGTTCTGAAGCGTATCAGAGAAGGAAAACTCCTTGAAAATCTCGGAGTAGAACTTTTAAATATTTATTTCCTTTCTGCGAAACCCACTTCTGAAGTAGGGAAAGCACTGGAAGCAGATTACAGAGAAACACTGCTTCGTAAAGCAGACGAGGCAATTTACAGAAGAAGGGCTGCTGCAGTAGAGGAAGAAAGAAAGATAAAGGAAAATGAACTGAATACCCAGATTGCTCTGGAACAGCAGAAACAGCAGCTTATAGAGTTAGAAGGAATAAATGCGGAGCAGAAAGCCCAGTATGAAGGGAAAGCCCTGGCTCTGGAAGCAGAGTACAGATCAAAGGCAATAGAACTGGAACTTGCTCCTTATAAAACAATGGATCATAGGACTCTTCTGGCCCTTGCGATGAAAGAGCTGGGAGAAAATGCCGGCAAAGTGGGAAATCTTACTATTACGTCGGAAATACTTGCTGCTTTACTTGATACGAAAAAGTGAGTCGTGAATCGTGAGTAGGGGCGTTTTATTAAAGGACATGATGTGAAATACGCATCACGATTATGGAGTGATAAACATGTCTGAAAAATCTGAAAAATTCGAAAAAATAGTAATTATCACAAAAAAAACAGCTCTTGAGGAACTGATAGAACGTTTCAATACAAAAGATCAGGCCAGGTTTTATATTGAACATATGAATCTTTCTTTTGATGAATATGAAGATTCTCACAATAAATATTTAGATGCCATTGAAAATTTTAAAAAATCCCTTCCGGTAGTTATGCCGTATCAGTTTATAGAAAGAGCTTTTTTACCTTCCTTTACCTTCGGAGAAAAAGATCTTGTCATCACTGTCGGACCTGACGGACTGGTTGTAAATACGGCAAAATATCTATCGGGCCAGAAACTCCTTGCTTTCAATCCCGATCCGGGCCGTATTGACGGTATCCTTGTCCCATTTTCTATATCTATATGTAATGTTATACTGAAAAAAGTCTTATCAAGTAATTTTAACGTTAAAAACATTTCTATGGCAAAGGCGGAACTCAATGACGGCCAGTCTCTATATGGGCTGAATGATCTCTTTATAGGCCACAGAAGCCATGTATCTGCCAGATATTACATATGCCATAAAAAAAGAGGGGAACATCAGTCTTCAAGCGGTATAATAGTATCTACAGGTGCAGGTTCTACAGGATGGTTTCGCGCCATCCTTACCGGAGCAGTCGGCATGGTATCGGCTTTTTCTAAAGAAAAAGACATCAATCATATAAAAGGGAAATATCGCTTCAACTGGGAATCAGACTACCTCTATTACAGTGTCCGTGAACCTTTTATAAGTAAATCATCACAGGCAAATATGGTTTTCGGTAAAATAGAAAAAGGAGAATCCCTGGATATTACATCTTCTATGCCGCAAAACGGTGTTATTTTCAGTGACGGCATCGAGACAGATTATCTGGAATTCAACAGCGGCTCTGTTGCCAGAATCAGCCTGGCAGAGAAAAAACTTCATCTTATTTATGTCTAGATTTTCAATAAGGAGTAATAATTATGGAAAAAATATCCCGCTACAGAGGTTGCCTTCTGGGGCTTGCCACAGGTGATGCCCTTGGAACTACTCTTGAATTTCAAAGGCCCGGTTCTTTTAAAGAAATTACTGAAATGTCGGGAGGAGGGCCTTTTCGTCTGAAAGCAGGTCAATGGACAGACGATACCTCTATGGCCCTCTGTCTCGCCGAAAGTCTCATTAAAAAGAAAGGCTTTGACCCGGTAGACCAGATGGAAAGATATGTCAGATGGTTCAGAGAAGGGCATTTAAGCAGTAATGGCATATGTTTTGACGTTGGTATAACCGTGGCGTCAGCCCTGAGGCTTTTCGAAAAAACGAAAAAACCCTTCTGTGGTTCTACAGATCCATATTCTGCCGGGAATGGTTCTCTTATGCGTCTTGCACCTGTACCGATGTTTTACGGAAGACATCCAAAAGAAGCCATAGAAAAATCAGGAGAAAGCTCCAGAACTACTCATGGAGCAAAAACTGCAGTAGACGGGTGCCGATACTTCGGCGGATTGCTTGCAGGAGCACTTGACGGAACAGAAAAGGAAGAATTACTTTCTGAAAGATTCAGCCCTGTGCCGGGATACTGGGATAAAAACAGACCTGTTCCTGAAATTGATGAAATTGCCTGCGGGTCTTTTAAAATAAGAAAACCGCCTGAAATAAAAGGCACCGGTTATGTAGTGAAATCACTTGAAGCTTCTCTGTGGGCTTTTTATCACAGCACAAATTTTAAAGAAGGAGCCCTTATGGCGGTAAATCTCGGTGATGATGCAGATACGACAGGAGCCATTTACGGCCAGATTGCCGGTGCTTACTATGGTATGGAAAATATACCGAAAAAATGGCTCAAAAAAATTTCATACTGTGAACTTATTACATCTTTTGCAGATCAAATTTTTCAGTTATCCTCTGAAAAGTAAAAAGATATGCAAGTCGAAATTGCATAAGTAAACAAGTATAGCGCGTTTAGCCAGACTCCGCCACTCATGTTGCCACGAGGTGGGATTCGAACCCACGAGGACTTTTCAGTCACTATATCCTTAGATGTTTGTAGGCAATTTCTGTCAGAGCATATCTTTTATATGATTATATCACAGAGAAACATGTAATACAATAAGAGCTTTTACAGCCTCGAAGAGTGAAAATTCTTCTCACCTTGTGGTAAGGGAATGAGGTATA
>DAIOEN010000158.1:0-5916 GCA_036746235.1 Vulcanimicrobiota bacterium
TATGTTCTTCAGGGAAAAAATTAACATATCTGTCTATAGTTTCCGTGGCAGTTCTTGTATGAAGTGTGGCAATTACAAGAGGCCCTGTTTCTGCCAGTCTTAATACCATTGATGCTGTTTCCATATCTTTAATCTCACCGATATAGACCACATCGGGATCTTCATTCAGGGTGCTCTGAATTGCATGGGGGAAATTACAGACATGAAAACCTATCTGTCTCTGATTTATCCTGCTCTTTTTCGGAGTAAATACAAATTCTATAGGATTTTCTATTGTTATTATATTATATGGAAATTCACTGTTTATCATTTCTATCATAGAAGAAACAGTAGTGCTTTTACCATGTCTTGCCCTGCTTGTTACAAGGACGAGACCGCTCTTATTTCTGGCAAGATCTTCCGCCACAAGAGGCAGCCTGAGTTCCTGCATTGTAGGGACTCTGGTAGGGATAACCCTCAATATTACCGCTTCACCGGTAAGCTGTGTATAAACATTGACTCTTACCCTTGACGACCCCGGTATATCTGCACCAAAATCTATATCTATAAGTTCTTCCGAATAAAATTTACTCTTCTGATAATCATCTGTAAGATCATTTATAAGTCCGAGAACTTCTTTCTGAGGAATAACTCCATATTCACCGGCAAATTTAAATTGTCCATACAGCCTGTAACAGGCAACACTGTTACTGTAAATATGTATGTCAGAAGCTCCTGCTTCTATTAATTCCGTAATTAGTTGTAATATCTTATCTGATTGTATCATAAAAAAACCTTCTTTAAATAAGTGTTAGTGATGTGTAACACATGAAGAATGTTACCTGCTTTCTATGGATAAAATAAATTTCAAGGAGCTAATCAAAAATCCTGCCTGTGGAAGTAGTGAAAAGTGAAAAGAACAGGATATTATTCACTATTCACTCCAATCAATAATCTGATGTTCCAACAGTTTACTTTCAACAACGTTTCTAAAATCCATAAATTCCTCAATATTTATAACCTCACTTTTAGACTCCATGGTAATTATAAAATTAGAAATACTGCCCCTGCTGCTGAATTCCCCGTCAATCTGTCCGAGCATATAAAATAATGTATCGAGAAAATAAGGAGAAGTTTTTCCTTCTGAGAAGGCAAGCAAATCTTCCATAGACGGTGTCCAGATCTTTTCTTTTTTCTCCTTACCATTTATTTCTATTTTATCACGTGTATTTATTCCCTCTTTATCTTTTCTCTCAAAGATATATTTATCTCCTTTATTATAAAGGTCAAGTTTTCTGTTATATTCATCCAGTTCTCTGTAATAATTATGGAGATCCATATAATATTGAATATCATATTTATTACCATCCAGTTCAGACAGTCCCTGTGGACTTATGTCAGAACTTTCCTTTACCGATGGTATGTCTTCTTTTCTCTCGAAAATATCTTTTTCTCCTTCATTAAATAAAGCAAGTTTACGATTATATTCCTGAGTGTCTTTATAATACTGACCAAGTTGTTTATAATATTCCATATCATATTTAGCCCCGTCTGCCGCACTTAAACCTTCGGCACTGAGTTCGTAACAATCAACAGGGCCCCGTGTATTCCGTTTAAATATATCAGTTTCACCTGCATTAAAACGTTCAAGTTTTCTCTCATATTCCTGGCTGTCTCTGTAGTAATCGGACAGGTCTTCGTAATATTTAAAATCATAACGATAACTGTCCAGAGTGGCCAGAGCGTCGGGACTCAGTTCATAACTTTCTCTCACACAGGTCATTATCTGATCTTTTCTATTGAATATATTAACATCGCCTCTATTGAAAAGATCCAGTTTTTTATTATATTCTTCCATTTCTATATAATAATTGCTTAAATCTTCATAATATTTCATATCATATCTATGTTTATCTGCTATGGCAAGGGATTCTGCACTGAGACCTGCGTAATCTCTTCCGAAAGCTATATCTCTTTCTTTTCTCTTAAAAACTTCTTTATCTCCTTTATTAAAAAGTTCCAGTTTCTTCTCATATTCTTCCATCTGTCTGTAATATTCCGCAAGATCAACATAATACTGAAAGTCATATTTATTTTCGTCCGATGCGGCAAAACCTTCGGCACTGATAGATGATACGTCTTTAGGATCAGGGAAAGACTCTTCTTTTCTTGTAAATATTTCCTTATCTCCCAGTTCGAAAAGTCTCTTTTTACGGTCATAATCAGCTTTCTCTTTATAATAATTGCTCAGATCGACATAATAATTCAATTCATATTTATTTTTATCCATATGGCTCAATGCGTACGCACTCAGGTCTGACATATCTGAATCCATATAGAGGTCATAACAGAAAGGGGGAATGGAAAAATGGGATGCTTTATTACTTTTTTCCATGGAAAAATTTTCGTCTATTTTCTTGATTTTTTGATAATAATAATCTACAGGCATATAAAAATTTACTTCATACCTGTTATTAATCATGCCTACTGTTTCAATGACATTCTGTTTCGATTGTCCTGTTCTTCTCATAAGTTCCTCCTATCAGGAGTTATCCCGAAGGAAAAATTAACTCTTATATAAAGATTATCGGAAGATTTATCTTTATCTGCAACCTCTCTGACAGGTTTTATAAATGGCACTGATATGCCGAGCATTGCGTTGATCCAGATTTCACCGTCCAGGAGCAGATTATAGAAGGGATTCTTCATCAGTTTTAAATGTGATACAGGAGAATTAATCATACTGTAAAGGGGATGCTTTTTCATTATATTTCTGTATATATCCGGTGGCAGAAAAACTTTTTTCTCATCTCCGTCTCTGGAAATTTCACAGGAGCCATCGGAATGAATAGTTTTTATGAGTTTATAACCTTCCGGCCCTTCTGTCACAACCATTCCCATACCTTTATAAGGATAGCAGACTGCTTTTTCACCTGCATAATTTGCCCATTTTTTTGTAAGACTTACTGTACCGTCGGGAAATAATCTTCCACGTTTTACAGACTTATCCCTGTATTTCATTTCATATAACATAGAACCATCGGCATATCTGACAGTACGGCGTTTTTCCTGTCCCGGAAATAAAGTAATAATTTCTCCTGTTTTATCTGGGAAATTATATATTTTTTTAATGGTATTATCGGGATATTTTATTGTATCAACAGAACTTTCATCCGGATAGGAAGAAATTTTCCTTACCACTCCGTTCTTATATCTGTATACCCTGTTTACCTTCCCATCAGATGATGTTTCTTTCATATACAGAACCTCTCCGGAAGGAGTCCAGGACAATTCTTTACTGTTTCCTTTATTATCTACAAGGGTTCTTCTTCCCTCTCCGGATGGATATAAAGTAAAAGAGGCTTCTCTGACACCATATTTTGCCCATGTCAGGTTAACCCTGTTGTCTTTAAAAATTTGTTCTTTATATTCTCTTCCGCCTGCTTTGTTAAAATTATATATCAGTGTTTTTTCATTATCTGTAAGCAGTACCTTTACATTACCATTATCATATTTTACTTCATTCATAGTAATTCTGTTATTATCTTTATAATAAATTCTATGAGTCAGAAGGAACTCATCGGGCTGTCTCAATTTAAATATTCTTTCTTCTGTTTTATAATTTACCGCATCTTCTACTGACAGGCCGTCTTCATATGTAAGGATCTTCTGTTCACAGTGCTTCCTGTAAATAACATGAGTATATTTAAAAGAATTACTTAAATCTGAAAGGACTCTCTTTTTATAATCAGGTAAATTTGTTACAGACTCTATCATGCCATTTTTATAAATACGCTCTACTTTTCTTTCTTCTCCTTTTAAGAAATACATTTCCTGGGCCGGTTCTTTCGGCAATCTTCTTCTTTCTTCATAAAAATTTTTGAATATATCAGGACAGGATATGGATTTAATATTAAATCCATTTTTAAGGATATAGTCAGGTTTAAAATGTAAAGCCCTGGATAAAAAAGCTTCTTCTGTAAAGTCTCTTAAAAAACCCTGTATTTTATTTTTCGTATCAGTTAATTTTATAGTTCTGTCCGTTGCCGGTATTGATTTAGTAATTTTTAACATCTGAGTCCCGTCTTTACAGATATTGATAGATTTTATTTCCCCTTCGTCTCTGTTTTCCGAAGAATAAATCTTATCTATCACAGAGGAAGAAAAGCGAATATTTCTATCTATAAGGAAATCTTTTTCAAATATAGAATTACTGTCTGAGTCTATATTTATTTCTTCGTCCTCTTCTTCATCATTCTGCCGTTCCTGTTCTCTTTTCCTTCCGTTCTCCCGTCCGTCTTCCCGGTCATCGTGCCTGTTATCGCCATGACTTCCGTCTCGATTTTCTTCATAATTTTTTTCTTTATCTTCCGTGGTTTTTGCAGAACTCTTATCTACTTTTATTTCTTCCTGTTTATATTTTTCTAATCTCTTTTCTTCCTGTTCATTCTTAACTTTTTTATCATATTTCTCTTTATTTTCTTCACCTCTGAGGGCGCTCTGATCCTGTTTTATTTCTTCCCCCTTTTTTTCCGTTCTCGTCTTTTCTATTTTCTCTTTCCTGATTTCTTTACTTTCTCCGGCCTGTTTCTCCTGTTTTTTATCTTCTTCTAATTTCTTCGTTTCTTCTTTCTTATCTGAAATATCTTTCTTTTCTTTATTCTCAGAACCAGTCAGTTTCTTTTCCTCACCCGATTTAACTTTCTCTTCCTTATCAGAAATTTTCTCTTCTTCACTTTTCACTGACTTATTTTTATCTGAAATTTCCTTCTCAGGAACTTTCTCTTCTTCACTTTTCACTGACTTGTTTTTATCTGAAATTTTCTCTTCTTCAACTTTAACCGGCTTATTTTTCTCTGAAATTTCCTTCTCTGAAACTTTCTCTTCGTCACCTTTACCTGACTTATTTTTCTCTGAAACTTTCTCTTCGTCACTTTTACCTGACTTATTTTTCTCTGAAATTTCCTTTTCTAAAAGAACTTCTTTACGTTCAAATTGTTTTTCTTCAATTTGCTCGTCTTTATGCTGATAAACTGACGAACCAATATATTTTTCAACAGAAGTCTCTGTTGATGCAAGACCTGTTCCTCCTTCTTCCGACCTGGCAGAGAGCTGATTACCGGAGGAAATTTCTTCTTTAAAAGATTTATTCTGTTCGCCTGTAAGTACATATCCTTTTTCTTGCTGATTATTCATGGGAACAGGCCTGTGAAACTGATACTCTCTTATTGACGTTCTGGAGCTTTCCTGAAGAACATCTTTAATAGCTTCAACAGGAGCAAATCCGGAAGCCCGTCCGATTTTGCCTGCAGGAGAAACATGTTGTTCATTTCCATTACCAGCTGAAGATTTTCTTCTGGAAGAACTACTGGTTCTAATTCTTCTCGGATCCAGGATGGAAGGCGAAGCAGGTATTCTGGCCCTTTCAGGGTCAGATTTTAAAACAGTATTTTCTTTTCCGGAAGGTTTCAGGAAAGAATCTGTTTTTTTATCGATAAATTCCTTGTAAGGTCCGTGCTTTACAGGTAAAACAGAAGCAGTTAATAAATTTATTCTCTCTTTAGATTTTGCAATCAATTCTGCCTTTGCGGGAACAGGTTCAGGCTCATCCGGAAAAAGTTTACCGGAGATAAAAGGTTTCGTAATAGATTCGTTTTTCCCTGTTTCTAAATTTTTCTTAATCTCTCCAGACAGGGACTGTTTGCTGACAGGTTTTAGATTATCCAGGATTTCTTTTTTTAACGACCCGGCAGGGTCTGAAAATTTTAGCTCTAATGGTTTTTCTAAAAGTTCTTTTTTTGTCGCCACAACAATTTCCGAAGGTTTTATCTCTAAAGGTTTTTCTAAAAGTTCTTTCTTTATCGCCACACCAATTTCCGAAGGTTTTATCTCTAAAGGTTTTTCTAAAAGTTCTTTTTTTGTCGCCACACCAATTTC
>DAIOEN010000158.1:6016-16641 GCA_036746235.1 Vulcanimicrobiota bacterium
TTCTTTGATGGCACACCAATTTCCGAAGGTTTTATCTCTAAAGGTTTCTCTAAAAGTTCTTTCTTTGATGGCACACCAATTTCCGAAGGTTTTATCTCTAAAGGTTTCTCTAAAAATTCTTTCTTTAATGACTCTAAAGGTTTTATCTCTAAAGGTTTCTCTAAAAATTCTTTTTTTAATGACTCTAAAGGTTTTATCTCTAAAGGTTTTTCTAAAAGTTCTTTCTTTAATGACTCCGAAGGTTTTATCTCTAAAGGTTTTTCTAAAAGTTCTTTCTTTAATAACTCTGAAGGTTTTATCTCTAAAGGTTTTTCTAAAAGTTCTTTCTTTAATGACTCCGAAGGTTTTATCTCTAAAGGTTTTTCTAAAAGTTCTTTCTTTAATGACTCCGAAGGTTTTATCTCTAAAGGTTTTTCTAAAAGTTCTTTCTTTAATGACTCCGAAGGTTTTATCTCTAAAGGTTTTTCTAAAAGTTCTTTCTTTGCCGTGCCGGCAAGGTCTGAAATTTTTATTTCTACAGGCTTATCTAAAATTTCTTTCTTTGCTGATACAGCAAGGTCCGGAATGTTGTTTTTCCCCCCGGCACCGTCTGATTGTTTCAAAACCTCACTGCTCTTCCGGTTAACTTCTTTATCTACTACATGGTCAATTTTATTCAGAAAGTTATCAGCACTGGCTTTTATAGAAGAAATTTCTTTTTTTACAAGAGAGTCATCCAGCAAATTGCCAGTAATAGCACCGGCCATTTCGGACTGTATCTTAAGAACTGCCTCACCATGTTCGGGAGAGGATTTTAGATTTTTTACTAAATCCAATTCGTCCAATTTTCCGGCAAGTTTAACAGAAACACTTTCTGTTAACTCCTGCTTCTTTTCCGCAAGAACAGCCTGAGGCGGAGATTTTACTTCCTCAGCATTTAAAGTAGATTTATCTATTTTTTTTTCTAAAATTTTATCTGTTGTCTGAGGGTAACCATACAGTAAAGAAGTTTTATTTAAGTCATAATTAGAAGTATAATTCATTGACCTACATCAACTCCGATTCAATAGGACTCTCCGGAGGTTCAGGATAAACCATTTTTTCATCTTCCAGATCACATTCTTTAAAATCAGGTAAATTATCCGGCATAATAAGTGCCATATCAGGTATAGTTTTAAGCAGTGGTATTTCCAATGGTCTCAAATTTGATTGCAAATCGAAATAATCATCAAAATCGCTGAAAAATTCCATCATAAATTCAGCCTGAATTTCCTGAAATTCTTCTTCCGGCTCTGCCATATACTACATACCTTCTCTCTCACGACTCACGACTCACGGCTCACGGCTCACGACTCAATTATCACTCAAATTCGTAAAAATGTAAAGAATCGATAGAAAAATTAATAAAAAACGATCTGAAAGATGCTCAAGGAATATTGACTGAATTCTTCATATATTCTATCTTCCAGATCGTTTATATTTTACTGAATTATCTATCTGACATTCAGCTTATTAAATAACTTGTTAAACATATTCAGATCATTTTGAGTAACTTCTCCGTCATTATCAAGGTCCATTAACAGGTAAACTCTTTCGGCAAGGATTTCATCCTTTTCATTTATCTTTCCGTCTCCGTCTACATCCTGACTTCCGTCAATAGCCCTGTTAATTATATTGGCATCAGCCTGGTTTATACCATCCGGTTTCGAATGTTCAGTTCTTAACGGCCACATGCCGGTTTTCCATGTTATCTGTCCTATTTCATTGAATTTATTTATAAAGTCTTCTACTGTTTTGGCATCTTCTCCGGTTACTCTGCCAGAATCATTAACATCAAATTTTTTAATCTGTTCCTTTAATTTCTTTACATCCTGTTTATTGATTTTCTTATCACCGGTGAGATCGCCATTAATACGAACTTTCATTTTCACATTACCGGGCTGCTGTTTATGTTTTATATAATTTTCCATTATAACTACATCACCTTCATCTACAGCACCGTCACCGTTAAAATCAAAGGTTTTTATAAAATTCTTTACTGCTTCCACATCATCCCAGTTCACATCTCCTACCAGATTGAGCTGTGGTATTTCTTCTTCTTCTTCAGTTTCACCTGTATCTGCAACAGTAGCTGCAGCAACGCCGCCCGGCACAGGGCGAGTCGGGGGAGCAGGTGGTGCAGGAGCTCCGGGAGCTGCAGCACCGGCAGATTTTACTTCTGTTGTCTGTACCTCCGTTATTTTTGTAGAAGTAACAATTCCCATGTTAGGATTAATAGTTGACATAAAACACACTCCTTTTTAAATCTCTTTTCTTATTTTCTATTTTTATGTTATTTACTATAACATTCACTATAATAACATGCAAGTTACAAATTGGTTACAAAAAGATTACAACAGATCAGTTTTCTCCAAAATATTCCTGACGTTACAGGCCATCCTAAAGAGTTCTTCCTGTTCATCTCTTAAAGCATATTTCCTGGTAAAATAGGTTTTAAATGACGGCAATTTATTATTTATGCACTTGAAGCCAAAGTAAGAAAATCTATCAACATTTAAATATTTCTTATAATTATTTATATCAGAAGAAGACATATTTAATCTCTTATAAAGGTCTAAAACATAAGGGACCGGTACTTCATCATAATCAAACTTCAGAAAACGCTCCAGTCTGTCCGTAAAAGCAAAAGACACATAAAGTATATGTTTTTCGGAAGAGAGGCTCTTACGGAACTCTGCAAACAAATCAATAAGTTCATGGGAAAGTTTCAGTTTAACCACTATGGCAGCTATAGCTCTATAAAAGTCCTCTCCTAAATCATCTGTAAGACAGGAGAAAAAGGTTTTAAACATAATATCGTGAAGGGTGAAGGGTGAAGGGTGAAGGGAGGATAAGTCCCCATTCTTCGTTGTGACCACCCGGTTGTGGCCTTTTGATAAATTATAACGTAATGCTATATAAAGAGTCTTATATTTTGATAGGAAAGGTGCAATTTTCATTAAATAATCTATAGAATCCTGTTTTATATTCAATTCTTTCATTATCATTTCAGCTTCTTCAAAAGACACATCACACCTGTGATAAAAACTTACCTTCAAATCTTTGTTACAGGAAAAATCTACTTTAAAACATACAGGGTCGCTATCTTTAAAATATCTGTTCAAATTTTTAAAGGTTTCTATCTGTTCTTCCCCTGTACCTGAATCGGTCATAAAGGTTATAAGATTTGAAATATAATCTTCCCCTGACCCTTCCAGCATAATGCCGAGAGAGTCAGAGCCTGGAGAAAACTCCGTCATATTATAAAGTTCTTTACTGAAAAGCGTTCTAAATCTTATAAAATCTCTTTCACTATCGAGCCAGGGGGCAAGCAATTTCACTTCTTTATCAAACAATTCAAGTTTATTCATACGTAGCCTTTCAGGTCTGCAACAGTTATTTTTATTCACTATTCACCGGGTGAACACAGTGGTTCGCCCCTACTTTTCACGACTCACGACTCACTATTCACGACTCACTATTCCACTTTTTCTATAAAACAAAAATTTACGTCTTCCGAAAAATAATATTTACTTTCCTTTTGATAAGGGAGGGAAAATATCTTAATATATTTTGGTTTTTCCGGTTCAGGTTCCAGAAGTTTTCTGAGACGGGAAATAGAGGTCTTTACTGTAGAACCGTCATTCTTATAAAATTTACTCTTCCATATGGCAGAATATAACTCTTCTAAAGTAAAACATTTGCCTCCGTTCCTGACAAAATAAAAAAGAAGGGACGCCAGATTTCTTTTACGGCTGAAATCTATAAAACCTCCGGTGTGTTCCCATACAGTACCACCTGAAAGATCTATGAAAAGCTCAAAAGAAGACATATGTGACTTGAGCTTCTCAACTTCGGCAAAATCGGCATAATATTCCTTTTTCCCCAGCTTAATCCAGTAATTTTCACCATTTGTTTTTGTCGGAATACTGTCAAGTTCTTTAACGAGAAATTTCTCAAGAGAAGCAAAATACTTCATGGCTTTTCTCTTTTCATGACCGCACAACTTATCAAGCAGTGTTCTGGCTTCATTTCTCCATTTTATTCTTTCGTCATCTTCTTCAGACAGGAGGCTCATAAGGTAACTGGCTATAAAAAGCTGAAAAACATCTACATCTCTCCGGGCTTCTTCCAGGACATGATATGCCAGAATTAAAGATTCTTTAAAATTTCCTTCCATAAGTTCTATTTCAGAAAGTATAAGAAGATTTTCTCTTTTTATATAACTGTAAGTCTCATTCAGAAGATATTTATTTTCATGAATAATCTGTTTTGCTTCTTTATATTTTTTTATTTTCACATAGAGACGGGCCATCATTGTGCTTATAATCAGTTGCTTTTCAATATCTTCCAGTTTCTTTGAAATCTCCAGAGCCTTTGAAAAATAAGAAAAAGCAAGTTCATCTTCTCCTTTTTCTTCATAAACCATAGCAGTAAAATAAAGAGAATATATCCTGAGGCGATCCGTATGGGCAATCTCAAGACCTTCTTTAAGAAATTCATAGGCTATGTCCAGTTCACCAAGCTGATAATAATCCCAACCTATATTTAATTTCAATCCCGGTATTTCTTTAAAATTATTGTTTTTTTCGGCAAGTTTAAGGGATTTGAGATGAATCTTATGGGCTTCTTCCAGATTTCCGTATCTATCCATAACCATGCCCGTAAGAAGGGATAAACTTATTTCAATATCTTCATTTTTAATCTTTTTATTATTTATATCCAGGGCTTTTTCAAAACATTTAAGAGCTTCTTCATAATGGCGTAATTCGAAATTAATCTCCCCTTTAACTTCCAGGGTTTTAATATAGGTCAGAAGATCGCCTGACAGGTCAGAATTTTTAAGATTTATGTCAAGCAGTTCCATAGCATCTTTATAGTTCTGTAATCTCATATAACATTTTGCCCTGAGAATGATAATTTCTGCCATAAGGAGACTATCTGTTTCCTGTTCCGTTTCTTCAAGTAGATTAATAGCTTCTCTGTAATGTTCATTCATAAACAGGAGATCCGCTTTCATAAGATCCAGCTTTACGCTTCTGTTTTCCTGCGGTATTTTGTCAATATAAAGTTCAAGTTCCCTCAATTGAAGATACATCATCATTTCATACATTATATTTTCAAGTATTTCAACAGATTTCTCTATATCACCTGATTGTACAAAATGGTAGAAAGCTTCTTTTGAATAGATAAGTTTTTTCTCGCTGTCTGTAATACTCTCATAGTAGAAAGCACACTGTCTGTGAACTAAAGCTTTCCTGTCTTCCGATAAATGGGAATCACAGAAATGTCTGAGAAGATCATGAATAAGATAGGTATTTTCAGAATATCTGTTAAGGAGAAATTTTTGCTGCAGGCTGTTTATCAGACTGTCAAGGTTCTGTTCCCGGCATACATAGTGAAAAGCTTCTCTATATACAGGCATACGGAAGATGGAAAAAGAAAAGAGTAATTCCTTCTCTTTTTCATTCAGAGTGGTAATGACCTGTGCCAGATAATCTTCATTACTTTCTATGAAACTGGAAGGATCATTTAACAAATCACTTACAGTTCTTTCTCCGAAAAACATTGTACAGAGAAGGGTTTTAATAAGAAAGGGATGGCCGTGAGTGATTCTGTTAAAATCATTGAGCAATCTCTGTTCCAGTATATCTGTCTGTTCATGCAATTCCACCAGTTGTTTAATAAGGAGAGTGGCATCACTGTTATCCAGGCCGTAGAGTTTCTGTTCAAAGATTTCGAGCCAGCAGAGAGGAGAGACTTTCGGTCTTTCTCTTGACAGGATTATTACCTTTGAATTTTTAAGATATTCTACAAATCGTTGAATTAAAATTATCCCGTCAGAACTTTTCAGCTTTTGATAATCATCTATAAAAATAACGCAGGACTGTCTGTTTAATATATCAATGAGATAAAGTATTCTTTCATCCAGATCCATCCTTGTGTCTTCCAGACACTGTTCAAAAAGATACTCTTCTCTGCATTTAAGCCATCTGTTAATTTCATAAAAAAAGTTTTCCAGTGACCATTCTTCTTTACAGGCCATCCAGCAGATATTTCCGTTATGAAATTTATCGATTGAACAGGCAAGAGAAAGGGCAAGAGAAGTTTTTCCGATGCCTGCTATACCATCAATCAGAATAACATTCTGACTGTCAAAACCCTTTATAAGTCTGTTCAGTTCCTTTTCCCTGCCTACAAAAATAGACGGAGGCTTTGGAAAAGTAAAATCAAGAATATTATTCATTTCCTCTTCCTTTATTTTATAAAAATCTATTACATTCCGGAACTTTCTTCTTTATGAGGTTTTTTTTCCTCTTCTTCATCTGTCTTTTGACGGGAAGATGAAGGTAAAGGAGGCGGTTCAGGAGGAGGAGGAGGAACAGGTGTTTTTGCCTCTATTTCTCCTTTGCCTTTTTTTAAATGGGCAGAAGCACTAATATGTTTTGGCTTGAAGTCACTGAGTTTTTTAAAATCCATAGAAAATTACACACCCCCCGGCAATATAATTATGGTAATGATTATTTTTAAATCTATTTATAATATAATATGTTTTTTGATTACATACAAGTTACAAATTGATTACAAATTATTTGATTGTGTTTAAAAATGATCCGACTTATCCGAAAAATCCGACCCGTCGGGGTTCAGACATCTTATGCAAATATCAATCAAGGAGGCCTTTTATCCAGGATATAACGCCGGGGAAAGGGGAATTTTTTATTTCGTCCATGAGCTTCAGTCCTTTATCATGCCACAGGCCGTCAGGATTTTCATCGAGATATTTCTTTAAAATACTTATACTCTTTTTAATTCTTCCTGATTTAAACAGAATGAGAGCTTCGAAAAAATCTTTTTCTTTATATCCGGGATTGAGCATTAAAGCTTTTCTATATTGTGTCAGAGCCAGGTCTTTTGAGTGCTGTTCAAGTTTCTTTCCGTACAAATAATAAAGTTCTATAAGTTTATATTCAATATCTTCTTCCTGACAGGATATATAAATTTCATCATATAGCTCTATTGCTTCCTGGTATTTTTTCAGATTTGTCAGGATTTCTCCGTATAAAAGCTGAAATTTCACATCATCACCTTTCAGTTCCAGGACTTTTCTCATATTCTCCTCAGCTTCTTCATAATTCTTAAGTCTCATGAGTATTTTCACATAAAGTACTCGAAGATTTATATCTTTCTTTCTTATTTCTATAGCTTTTTTCATATACGTTTCTGCTTCGAAATATTTTCCGTCTATTTCATAGAGAACAGCAAGATGGACATAACATTTCAGCATGTTTTTATTCTCAGCCAGGCTCACGATAAGCTCTTCTATCGTATCAAAATATAAATTTTTATCTTCAGGAAATCTATCTTTATATGGTTCCAGGTTCTTACCAAGAAAAAGAGCAAGAAAATCCATAATATTTTTTTCCGTAAGATCACCCAGGGCCTGAAGAGCACTTTTCTGAACAGCAGGACTCGGATCTTTAAGGAGTTTTCCAATATCTTTTATAGCTATTCTGGCTCCAATCTTTGCAAGAGATGCAGGAGTATATCTTCTTATAATTTCATCAGGACTGGAAAGCATTTTTATGAGAGGTTCAATAACTCTCTCGTCTTTAAAATTACCGAGTAAATCTACTATTTTCCTGCGTTTTTCTTTAAATTCCTCCATAGCCAGAAGTTTTACAAGAGGTTCCAGAGATCTATGATCCTGTTTTTCTGCCATTTCTATGATTCTATCTACATCAGAGGCAGAAGAAATTATAAAAGCTGTTTCCTTGACCTGTTCTTTAGGAATTCTTTTCTGCGCAAAAAGTCCTTTTTTGCTGGTAGAAACTTCTTCTTCTATAAACTCTTTTCTTACTTTTTCAAGATCGCCGCTATCATCATTAAAATCTCCCAGGTCTCTTTTTCCTTCCAGAACCTCTTTCATCTCCAGTGCAGAAGCAAAACGATTTTCCGGATAGAGGCTCAGTGCTTTTTTTACAATCTTTTCAAGCCAGGGAGACACATCGGGCCTTGTTTCTTTCAGAGGAGGAAATTTCAGAGGCCCCGGCTGCACTGCAGTCAGGAGAAAATACATAACAGCTGCAATACCATAAAGGTCACTCCTTGGCTCAGGCTGTCCCTGATACTGTTCAAGAGAGGCATACCCCATGGTTCCTACAATAGTTTTTTCACTGCATGTATCTGGATTTACGGGTCTTGCAAGGCCAAAGTCTATGAGCATTATTCTTCCGTCATTACAGAAAAATATATTTGATGGTTTTATATCCCTGTGAAGTATGGGTTTTGGCTTTTGATTGTGGAGATATACGAGAATATCACATACATCTATTCCGATTTTTACGACAAATTTCTCATCTACTCCCTTATTGTTGCAGTTAACTGTTATATAATTAAAAAGATCTATGCCATCGAGATAATCCATTATAAGGTAATACCTGTTTTGATGGGTAAAATAATCTGTAACCCTGGGAATGCCGTTATGTCTTAAATCGGCCAGAAGTTTGGCTTCTTCCATAAAACGTTTTTTCATATATTCCAGATCTGTTTCTTCCTGATTAAGCATTTCTTTTATTGCACAGAGCTGGGTCAAACGGGTATCAAAACCTTTATATACTGCTCCCATACCTCCTGCCTTGATTGATTTTTTTATTTCATAACGACCGTCCAGAATGGTGCCCGGTTTAAACCACTTTACTCCGTAAGTGAGACAATAAACACAATTGCCGTCACTATCAAAATCTTTATGACCACATTTAATACATGCTTCAGCCATTATTTATATTCTCTTTCCGCTATGAGGCATTATTTATGTGAAAGAATAGTTCCAGAATAGAAAAAAAAATCCTTCCTCTAACAGGGTCAGGGATACATAAAAAATGAAAATTAAAAAGAAGAAAGCTTATATTATCTGATTAAATATATTTTTTTATTCATATGAATTATTTCATATTATCAGGTAAGGCCAAAATATCTCTGAGCCCCCAGTATTTCAACCCATCCGTTGGCCCATTTTGCCGCATCGTATTTTTCAAAACGATTTCCCCAGTCTGCAAGGTGATTATCTTCATAAATAGATCTTATAAAACCTCCTATATGTTTCGGATGCCATCCTGCATCCATAAAATCATTGATCAGACGATTTAATTTATCAGGCTGCAGAAGAGACGGATTGGGGTTGTAAATTATATGGGCTAAATGAGGAAATTGTATACATATAGCATTGTAATTACGATAGGTTTTATTCCATATTTCATATGGCTCATGTTCTTCACTGTCCATTACATGATGGAAATAGGCCATAGGTGATTCCCTGTATAAACGAATTAAATTTCTGATGCCGGAACTTCCGTCAGGTATATGACCATCCTGATTGGAAAAATGTTTCAGAGCTTCATAATAATTATTTCTCACCTTTACCATGGTTCTCATATCGGGGAAATTTTCCGCCCATCCTCTGGCACGTATAAGGCGAACCGGAATGGGTGTCTGATAGAAAACCTCGGGATCGAGTATTTTCTGAAAATGAAGTTTTATATATGGAGAGTCAGGAATAGAACAGTTCGAATTGTCAACACTTCTTGTAAGCATGGTAAGATCCAGTGCTATACCTTCATCACCCATATCGGACATTTCAACAGGCAATCTGTAAGACAATCTTCTTGCATCATGAATAATTATACCTGCAAGAAACAACATGAGACGTAAAGCACCTTTAAAAGAAAGTTCTTCTCTTTCCGTTACAGCCCTGTATCTTTTAAAAGCAGGATATTTCTGCTTTGCTGCAAGAGTCGGTTCTATTGTTCCTCCAATCCTTACCAGTTCGGAAACAATAGGAGAATTAAATGGCACAGAAGAAATAAAATTATAACCCCGTCCTGTTAAAATAGCTATGTGATCAATTCCTAAAGAAAGGAGTTTTTCTCTTATAAGAGAATAAACAGGTTCTACGGCAGCCAGAACTTCTTCCTGGTTTAAAAGAATATTACTGCAGTCCCTGCTGGTAAAATATTCAATATCCAGAAATATAAGAACTCTTTTTTTCTGCCATACCGATTGACACAGTGCAAGCGGAGGATCTATGTAATTTACATAATAATTTACATATTCTTCTTTTGAAACTGAACGTCCTGTACAGAGTTTTCCCTTTTCTTCAACGATCTGCCTTCCTATAAGAGCAAGATATTCACATGACGTCGACATCATAGCTTCATGGAGATTGGCTGAATCACTGAGACGTCTGAGGCCCTTTTCCAGATGAAAATTATCATATTCCGAGCCTAAAGACTGAAGAGCCACACGCCACACATCATCGTGCCACAACCATTTATTCAGGGCAGAAACAGATTCTGATAAATCCATACCAATCACCACCTTTTACAGTGAGCAGTTATCAGTGATCAGTGACCAGTTTAATTCAGTTATCAGTTACAAATTACCAGTTCCTTACTATTCACCAATCACTGCAAACTGGTCACTGTTTGCCGAGCACTGCTTACTGGTCACTGGTCACTGCTCACTGTAATCACTTTTCCCTTATCATATCGACAAAATTCCTTCTTTTTAATTTTCTGCAGATAGCCATGTTTATTTCCTTTATTGCT
>DAIOEN010000159.1:0-16573 GCA_036746235.1 Vulcanimicrobiota bacterium
AAGATGAAAGGGTTATAGAGCCTCTTGTTAAGATGCTTTCCCATCCTGATGAAACTATAAGAAGATATGCTCCTATGGCGATAGGAAAAACAGGATGTAAAAAACCTTTAAAGGAACTGTGTAAACTCCTGAAAGACCCCGGGCTCGCCGTAAGAAAAAGTGCTCTCGGTGCCATAGGAGATCTTACCGATAAAAATATTATGGATTTTCTCTCACTTTTTCTCACAGGTAACAGAGACGAACATATAGAAAGTTCTCATATCAGCAAAGATTTATATTTTGATAGTCTTGAAGAACTTATCATATGCCTTACGGAAAACCGGGAACTTCTTAAATGTTATGTCCATCTTTCCATACTTTATAATATGGACGGTAAGTTTTTTGAAGCAGAGGATTTTATGAAAAAAGCTCTCCATATAGAAGAGGATAATCAGAGCCTGAGACTATTTTATGTGAAAATCCTGATGAAACTTGAAAAATACAGTGAAGCAGAGAAACATATGAAAAAGATTGACATAACAGATAACCCTGATTTGCAGGCACTTTACGGAGAGATACTTGCCTGTGAAGGGAAATATCCTGAAGCTATAGAGATATATGATGAACTTTATCTGACAGAACAATCGGATGAAAGGGAAGATAAATTAAGAGACCTTTATTACGCCTTCGGCAGAGAGCTTGAACAGACTTCTAAAGAACTGGCGCTCGTTCAGTATGAAAAGGCTTTTATGATCAACCCGGGCTATAAAGGAAAGGATTTTTTTGAGTCTCTCACGCTCTTTAAAAGTGGAAAAATCAGAAAGAGTGCAAAGATATTAAAAAAATATATGGATGAGAATCCTCAGGGCAAGTGGTACGATAAAGCTTTAAAGCTTATGGATGAAATAAACTCCTCTCCTTTTCCAGGTATTGTACCATGGATAAAAGATTTTCTTCATCAGTGATTTTTTTTCTTCAATTCAGCCAGTTCTTTTTTTGCCTTTACCCATTCCTCTTTATAGTTTTCCAGATTCTGAGTATAGGCTCTGTCTGAATCTCTCTGATTTATAAGTTCTATTATACCGCCCGGCCCCTTTCCCAGTGCATCAATTTCCTGCCGTTTAGGAAATGTAATAAAGTAAAACCCCAGGTTTACTGTAATAATTAAAGAAACAAGCAATACTGCACAGAATTCAAATATATTTTTTCTCATAATTTCCCCTTCTTTTTTAAAGTTTTTATCTCCTCTTTAATAGCCTGAGTCTCTTCTCTGTATAGATCAATTTGCATTTTTAGAGGAGCCATAGTTTCTATTTCTGTCTGAAGGCTTTCTATCTGCACCTTCTGATCTGATATGATTTTATCGTATGCCTGATCTTTGTATATCATAAGTCCGCCTGTTACCATTAATACGAATACGAGGACTATGAGGATAACGATATGGTTTTTACTTACCATGTTTTCGTCAGAATGTTCATTCATTTGCCCTTTCCCTCCTTTTTCAGTGAGCAGTGAACAGGTGTATATTTACAAATTACTGGCCACTGGTCACTGCTCACCGGTCACTGTATAAATATTCTTCCAGGGAAATAAAAAATCCTTTTTAAAGGGTTTTATTCATAGAATGTCGAAATTTTTTTTCATTGAGATTTATAAAAAGTAAGATTTATAAAAAATGTTTGAGAGAAGAAAGATGAAAAAGTTATTTAAAAAAACCGGTTTTACACTGATTGAACTTATGATTTTTATTGCTGTTCTTGCAATAATTATAGTCATAGGCACAGGAACTCACAGATATTATCAGTGGCTTACAAAAGAAAATAACTACAGTAATGCCGTCAGGCAGATGAAACTTCAGAAAAAAATTCTCTCCCGCCTCCCTTTTGACAGTCTTCCTCCTGAGATTCTTCCTGTAGAAACAGATGGCAGAGTTAAACTCTCCAATATGGATATAGTCCCCGGAAGCGTGACAGTATTTACTCAGAAAGACGGAGAAGGTACTTATACCGTTACAATGGATAATAAATCCTTCAAGGTAGATGAAAAGAACGGTATTGTTACAATAAGAGACAACCATTATACAGGTAAAAAAGTTTTTGTAAAATACAGTTTCCTTTTGCCTGACAGGGGAGAGGCTGCTACTGTTCCTTTAAAAGAGCCTTATGAAATACGACTCTTAAATAATCCTGTAAATGTAATTATGAATATGGAACTTGTAGAGGGAGATAAATTTACACTTATACCTTCAAAATTTTATAAAATTAAAGAAGGTGCAAAAGAAGTTATAATAGATAAAAGATATGCAGGTAAAGTGGTACGTGTAATCTATACCGGCAGTACGGTCAGAAATATATGCACAGGAGAATTTTTATATGATGATCTAACAACTGCTAATGAACCGGCCGGATTTAAAATGATAAAAATTCTGGAAGATTATAAGAGCCTGAAAAATATTGAAACTGCTCTTTTACTGGTGAAAAGATGATGAAAAAAGAGTCTGCTTTTACACTTATTGAAATTACAATAGTTCTTGCATTAATAGTCCTGACTCTGTGGCCTTTCTATCTTCTCGGTGTTTATTCCTACAGGCAGTTTATCAAAGTTCATCAGGAATCAGGTATGAAAACAGATGTGGTAAATATAAAATTAATGATAGAAAGTGATCTGGCGAGAGGCGGAAAATTTTTCGTAAATCCCGATCATCACGGTATAAAAATAAATGTTTCCGGGAGAGAGAAAACTTATTTATTTAAAGATGAAGCCATTTATTTAAAGAATGGCAATAAAGAGGCAAGACTTACCGGATACCCTGTAAATGACGGATTGTGGATTTTTGATGAACATATGATTTCTATGAATATAGAGTATAGATATAAGACTGTAATCGGCTCCGATAAATATTTTAAAGTTATAAGGGATATTGAGCTATGAAGAATAAGGGAAATCAAAAGGCTATATCGTTATTAATAGTAGTACTTCATTTTGCAGTTTTTATACTCTTTATTGAATTTGCTTTCTACGGACTTTTCGGAAGTATTTTTCAGAGGGTTAATTATGAAAAGAGAAGGCAGACTGCAATGGATCTTATGGAAATGGGTCAGGTTTATACGGTTACTATGGAAAAAAAAGGATATACACGTGAAACATTTCTCCGGAAAAATCTGAAGATATATCAAAATGACGGTACCTTAGAAAAATATATCTATAAATCTCCGTCATTAATTAAAGATGGCTATTTCACTCTGGAATATTATTATGATCAGGGTTCTCCTGTGAAAGTAATTTCTACTGGCCATTTCCAGGGTATTAAATATTCTTGTCAGATAAAGTGAGTTTTTTATTATGGCACTTATTCTTTTTATAATTATCGGAACAACTGTCCTTGTAGGCGCATATTATCTTATAAAATTTCTAAAGGAAGCTTTTACAGGTATAGTAAGCAATACTTCGGCAACTCCTGTGACATTAGTCGATTTTATCTTATGTTTTACCTGGGATTCTTTATGGTATGACAGCTGGGGACTTCTTCGCGGCAGAGGATTATATACGGACCTCTATCTGTTCAATAACAAGCTCCTTCAGATGCTCAGACTTAACCTTCCTCTCTCACAGGCTGTTTCTCTTATACTGGGTGAGGGCTTTGGTCCTTCGATTACTCTTAAATTTTCTCCTCTTCAGAGACCTTTTAAAAGGATTTTACAGGAGCTCAGAAGAGGTAATTCTTTTTCGGCATCATTAAAAAAAGAGAGGTATTTTATACCGTACTTTTATATAAATATGATTGAAACCGGAGAAAGACAGGACAATCTTATAGCTTCGGTAGAAGTCCTGGACGGATATTTGAAATCACAGAAGGAATATGTTTCCCATTATTCCCATACAATCAATTATTTTCTGGTACTCATTGCTGTATCTGCCGGTGTATTATTATTCAATATCACTTATATTATGCCTACCTTTGTAGAATTATTTGAAGGTATGGATATGAGTTTGCCGGTTTATACAAAGATTTTAATAGCTGTTACTAAATTATTGAGAAATCCGATTACAGGTTTGCCCTTCAATCTGATTATACTCTGTGTTTTTCTACTGATATTATTTCATAGATGCGGCATTATTCGAAACAGATATGACTGGATATATATGAAAATCCCGGTCTTTTCAAGTCTTATTAAAAATCATGAATATATAATATTCTGCCGTGTAATGAGCGGTCTTTTAAAGAACTTTATGCCTCTGGATAAAGCCATTAAAACGGTATCAGGCGCTATGGGTCTTTATTTTTATTCAGATAAACTTTCTTCTGTCATATTAGAGCCTTCATTGAAAAGTACACTCGGTAAAACAGGTATTTTTGACGATACCTTCCTCTTTATGGTTTCTCTCGGAGAAAAAACAGAAAATCTTTCCGAAGTTTTCAATGAAATGGCAGAATATTATGAAAATGATTATTCGGTAAAAATAAAAAATTTATTTAAAATATTAGAAGTAATGTTGACTCTATTAATAGGCCTGTTTATAGGATGGGCCATAACAGGCATTTTCTCTCCCATTGTTTATCTTGTAGTGGAACTGGGCAATGGGATTTTTAAGTAACAGGAGTAATATATATGGATAAAACGAGAGAACTCATATCTTTTACCAAAAATCTCTATTATCTCACGAAAATGGGAGCAAATCTTACAGAAGCCTTTGATAAAATAAGGAAAAATATTTCCGATAAAGCTCTCAGGGATTCTGTAGACGGTCTTAAAATGAAAATGGATAAGGGCTCTTCTCTTTCGGAAGCAATGAAGGAAGAGTCAAAGGTTTTCCCTCCCGATTATGTGAAAATGATTGAAGCAGCAGAAAAAACTGATAACCTCCCTCATGTGCTCTCCGATCTTTCAAAATACCTGGAAACAGTTGAATTTACAAGAACACAGGTGAAGTCTGCAGCTTTTTATCCATGTATTATCATAAATTTTGCTTTTATCTTTTTATTCTTTATCTATTATGTTTTTTCCGATGTCCTTTTTAATCAGTATGTTAATTTCTCTCTCACTACAGGACAGAAACTTGATGTAATCTCAATTTTATTTATAAATATCGGAAAAATACTTTACAGTCCGCTCTTTCTTATAGTTATGTTTCTGGTAGTTTGTTTTCTTGATTCAATAGTTTTTACCGGATCAACTGCAGGAACGAATATTTTTATTAAACTCCCTTTTATAGGGGAGATTTTCCGTAAAGCCTATATAGTGCGCCTGTCCCGTTCTCTCGGTTTTATGCTGAAACAGGGTATTACCATGGATAAGTCCCTTGAACTTGCGGCAAAAACATCAGATTCATCACAGGTAAAGAATATTTTAATGAAAGCTTCCGAAAAGGTAAGCCAGGGAAAAAATCTGGGAGATGCCCTGGAAGGGGTAAAGTTTTTCGATAATACATTTTTATTTATGATAAGGCATGGAGAAAAAACAGGAACTCTTCCTGCCGCTCTGTTTGACGGTGCAGATTACTATGAAGATGAAATGAAGATGTTGTATTCAGGTTTGATGAAGTTTTCCGAACCTTTCTTTATCATAACTGCAGGAATAATTGTGGGATTTTTTATAATATCTGTTTTTAAACCCTTCTACTCCATAACAGGAGCCATATATTAATGGCCACTCTTATTTATGAAAACAGAAGTTTCCTCAATATGGAAAAGATAGAAAAAGATGGAGAGAATCTGATATTCACGAGGAAAAATGTATCAGGGGAAAATAAGAGAGAAATAAACATGTCTCATATTACTAAAATAAGTGCCAGTAAGAAGATTTTTTCCTATTGTCTGAAAATTGACAGTAAGGAAGGTCAATCTTTTAATTTCGGTGGACTTGATGAAAAAGCCGTTGAAAATTTAAGACTTTCTCTTGGCTCTCTGGTTGAAATCCACAGTGCTTCCTCATCTAAAGCCATTACACTGGAAGAGGCCAGGAAAGAGAGTAAAAAAATACTCCAGAATCTGGGAGAAGATTTTGACGGACGGTCTGTTATATCCTATCTTATAACACAGGCAGTAAAGCTGGATTCCAGTGATATCCATATTACTCCAAGAAAAGAGAGTGCTGTTGTTCAGTATCGCATTGACGGACTGCTCCATGATGTATCTTCTATGAAGCTCGAAGATTTTGAGAGAATTCTTGCCACATTGAAAAATCGTGCCGGTTTACCTTCCTATAAAAAATCAGTTCCTCTGGACGGAAGTTTTCACTTTGATGAGAATTCTTTAAACCTTGATGTAAGATGTGCCACAATACCTGCTCTTTTCGGTGAAAAAGCTGTAATGCGTATCTTAAACACAGATAAGACTCCTCTTTTACTGGAAGAGCTTGGATTTACCGCAAAAATGCTGGAAGATTATAAGAGATTGATAACAGCTCCGCAGGGTTGTATAGTTCTTACAGGCCCTGCAGGGAGCGGAAAAAGTACCACTATTTTTGCCTCCCTCATTCATAACTATAATGTTCATAAAGGAAAAGTAAATATTGCCACACTGGAGGATCCTGTCGAATATATTATAGAAGAATTTCAGCAGACTCAGATTAACCCTTCGGCAGGTCTGACTTTTTCTGAAGGCCTGAGGTCTCTTCTCAGGCTTGATCCTGATATTATAATGGTAGGAGAAATAAGAGACCCTGAAACAGCCCATATGGCAATGAGGACAGCCCTTACAGGCCATCTAATATTTACTACCGTTCATTCCAGAGATTCTATCGGCGTGTTTCCAAGGTTAATAGAAATGGATATAAAAAGCGGCCTTGTATCTTCTGCAGTTACTGCAGTTCTTTACCAGAGGCTTGTGAGAAAACTCTGTAGTCACTGTAAAATAGAAATAGAACCTGATAAACACATAAGAAAAGATATAAAAAAGATTTATACTTCTACCGGATGTATTCACTGTTCCGGCACAAAATATTCAGGCAGAACAGGTATATTTGAGCTTCTTACTGTAGATGAAATTATTTGTGACATGATCACAAAAAATGTTCCTTATATAGAAATTTATAATTATTGCATGGAAAAAAATATGAGATTCTTAAGAGAAAGTGCCATGGAAAAGATATCTTCCGGCATGACTGATCTGGAGGAAATTACAAGGATCTGTCCCGGATTTTGACCGGGATTTATATGAGAATCGTAACGCGTAACCCGTGACGGGAGGAACAGATTCTTATACTTTGTTGTGTTCGACACGGTCATGGCCATTATATGAGTTAAAGTTAACATTTTTTTAACATATTCACTGTAGATTTAATCTGGATTTTGGATATAATAATATAAAGAGAATAATTATTACTGAGCTGAGCATAGAAGGCCTGTAAAAAGCTTGTAGAAAGTACCTGTCGCAGTCTGTGTTCACCTCTATAAAAAAGGAATGATATATGTATGAAAATTAATTCAACTATTCAAACCCGGGCAGGATATCAGGCAGGTAATCTGAAAAAGCCTGAATTGAAGGCAAATGACGGAGATAGAGTGGAACTTGGCTCACAGCCTTTAGAAGTCCCTCCCGGTTTGAAAGATCTTAAATCAGGAGCTTTTGGCCTTGGTTCCGGTGACGGATGCAAGGATATTATGATTGTCGGAGAACTTGTTCTTGGTACAGCCCTCGGCTCCGGTCTGGGACTTATAAGTGCCGGTCTGGGATGGGGAGCCAGGGCAATCGGCGGAGCTCCTGCAGGACTTGCCACCGCTGTAATTGCGGGAGGTATCTTCGGATATTTAGATAAGTCTGTAACATCCGGTGTAACAGTCGGGCTTTCTACAGCTCTCGGCTCTCAATTCGGAGGAGTGGGACTTTTAGAAGGTGCTGCTGTCGGCGGTATTGGTATTGGTCTGATTAAAAAAGGTATAGTGAAAGAAGGTCTCTAGTAATATAAAAGACATAACATTTTAATAATAGAAACAGAAAAAGGTTCCATAGAACCTTTTTCTGTTGTGTATAAAGGGAGGGTTTCTATGACTGAAACAAAAGAACTGGCTGTTATTACTAAAAAACTGGCTTATTTTTCCCGTCACTCTATTCCTCTATATGAGGCAATAAATAATATAGAAAGGGATATAAAGAATAAAAAACTCAGGAATGATTTTAATAAAGTTTCCCTTCTTATTAAAAGCGGAAAATCTCTGTCCGAAGCACTGGATGCCTCACATGACCTTTATCCTGAACATATAAAGAAAATTATTCAGGCAGGAGAAGAAAAAGGAGAAATATCTGAAACTCTTGAACAGGTATCTTCATATCTCATAGATGAAGAAATACTTGGTTCAACCGTATGTGGCAGAGGAATTATAATGCCTGCCGTACTTTATTTGAATATCTGTACAGCTCTTATTCTTTTAATGTCTTTCTTTATTTTCCCGACTTTCCTGGAATTATTTGACGATATTAATATTATACTTCCTCTTCCTACAAGGATAGTAATGGCTGTAACAGGATTTTTGCATATACCGGGTATAATGCCGGCAATTATTTTATTGCTTCTTACAGTGGATATATGCGTTTTTCTTCTCAATCCTGTTAAAAATTCTCTTCTCTACAGCCTGCCAGTAACAGGACCTCTTCTTAAAAAATATTATTCCTTTCAGATTGCTTCTGCAGGGGGAATGATGCTTGAAAAGGGCGTTTCACCGGAGGAAGTATTCCTTCACCTTTCTAAAGGCATTACTATGAAGCCTGTTAAAAAATCTCTTAACACCATTTATGAACAATTAAAATCAGGAGAAAAGCTTTATACAATCTTTGAAGTGCCGAAGTTTTTTCCGGATCTGTTCTGTTTTATTATGGCAAAAGGAGAAAGTGATGGAAAACTCGCTGAAGCCATGAATAAAGGTGCCTGTATTTTTAAAGAAGATCTGCTTAAATTAGAAATAAAAGATATTACACAGCCGGGGCCTGTATTTGCTATCATTATGGGGTTTATTGTCGGATTTATTGTTATTTCAGTTTTTATGCCTCTTTACCAGGTTATAGGAACTATAGGATAAAATTTTACACATTTTAACAAAAAAACAAATTTTTTAACATAATTACTTTAAAATATAAACTAAGAAGGGTGAATAGAAAGAGATTTTTTAAGTATCAAAAAAAATAGAAATCTCTCGTGACGCGTCACGCGTCACGCGTTACGAATCAAAGGAGGTTTTCATTGATGAAATTATTAACGGTAATTTTATCACTGCTCATTTTATCTGTTATTATAAATGCAGGATGTGGTGACAGTGGTACGGTAAACAGTCAGGTTCTTCTGACTCCTACTATCTCTATAGAGCTTATAAAGGAATGTGATTTAACGGTTGATCCTCTGGCAGACAGTGCCCTTCTTTCAGATGATCCCAATGCTTTTATGGATATCGAAGACACGATAAGACATATGCCTCATGTGAAAGAAGTGGTGGCAAAGAAAGATGCAATGGTTATAGAATATGACTGGGGCGGTGTTGATGTATGGCTTGATCAGCCCACCCCTTCCCCTGATGCTTCTCTAAGGATAAGCTCTTATGATTTTTTATCGGAAGATAAATCTGATTTACTGAAATCGGTTGGAAATAAAAAAGCTATCATAATTAACGTCATTGCTGCAGACCCGGGATTTACCGGCGACCTTGAAAATTTGAATAATATGGAAACATCTCTGAAAAATAAAGGTTTTTCTGTAACAAGAAGTAATGACGGGACAAATTCAGTGGAAAACTTTAAAAAGCTGAGTGATTACGGAGTTATAATATATAACGGCCACGGAGGTCTGGAAGATATGACATCCGGTTCTTATTACGGAATACAGTCCGGTGAATTATATAATAGTGAAAATATTTCCGATGAGAGAAAAGAAGATATGAAGAACAAAAGAGTCGAAGAATTCACTGTAACGTGGGGTACAGGCAGTACGAAAGGACCAAAAAGCTTCTGGGGTATAACAAATAAATATTTAGCTGAATATACTTCCGGCTATGATAACTCATTTTTCTATAATATGGCCTGTGAAGGTATGAAGAAGCCTGAAAAGGAGAATGTTCTTCCTCCTATGGGGGTTACACTTTCAGAACTCGGAAACGGCATATATTTCGGGTGGACAGAAACTGTATCGCAATCATGTGATACAGGGGAAGTGTTTATAAAAGGAATGTGTGACGGAAAAACAGCAGGAACAGTTTATAAAAGCCAGAAATGGAAAGATGCATCACCGACTGCAGAATTAAAGTATTATCCAGTTAACAGTACTGCAGAGGATATCACATTTTAACTGAAATAGCAGTGAGCAGGGAGTAAAAACTTTCTACTCACTGCTCACTACTCACTATTTACTTCTTATCCCGAATAAAGCAAGTAATATCTGTTCTACTCTGTTTGACCATGCGTTCTCGCTGTGATCTGCACCATGTGCTTCAAGATAGAAGAGATTTTTGTTCAATTCATATCCTTTCTCGATCAGAATTTCTCCCAGATTACGTGCATTTTCTACCATTTCACATAGTCCGTCATTATCTTCATCTTCTCCTTCACGTGTGCCTGCATCGAGCCATATTTTTTCTGGGCCTTCGAAATTCTGGTCTTCCTGTATCTGTTTGATAATATCCCTGTC
Source organism: Vulcanimicrobiota bacterium (assembly GCA_036746235.1). Classification (GTDB taxonomy): domain Bacteria; phylum Vulcanimicrobiota; class SpSt-956; order SpSt-956; family JAKJGF01; genus CALARM01. The sequence goes on from DAIOEN010000159.1 coordinate 10,590, forward strand.
ATCCCACCAGAGAGACGGGGAAATCACACCGGCGAGGGAAAATACCTTTTTGTATTTCCAACTCAGATAGAGGGAGCATAATCCTCCGAGAGAAGACCCCATTATGGCAGTCTCTTCCGGTTTGTTAATTGTTCTGTAATTACTGTCAATAAAAGGTTTCAGCTCTTTTACTATAAAGTTTCCGTAATTTTCCACCTTTCCTCCCGTGCCTTCAGAAGGGTCGTAGGTGTGCGTATATTCATCATCTCTGTCTCTGTCATTATAAATGGCTACCATTATAATCTTTCTGATTCTGCCTTCTCTTATAAGCCTTTCTGCAGTTTCATCCACTCTCCATTCCACACCTCCGTAAGATGTGGAAGCATCGAAAACATTCTGGCCGTCATGGAGATATAGAACAGGATAATGATTGTCTTCGTAATTATATCCCGGAGGCAGATAAACCATAATGGTTCTCGTGTCATCAAGGTAGTGGGAATAAAAATTTCTGTGTATGTCAAAATTTCCCGTAAGGGTATTCTTACCCGTTTTTTCGTAGCAATCTTCCCAGTTTTCTACTCTTATATAAATATCTTCATCATAATTTATATAATCAATTCTGTTTTCTATATAATTAAAATTTTCCGATACTTCTACTGTTTCCCAGGAACCTCTGGTAATTTTATATTCCAGTGTCATGCCTTCCGGAAGTTCAAGTTCTATTTGATATTCACAGGCTCCTGTTTTATTCAGAGCCACTCCGCAGGGATCCCAGTTCCCCAGTTCATAGTGATTTCCCGTGAGATAAATTATATCTTCTCCCGGTGTTTCTATCGGAACTGTAACGATAAAATTTATTCTGGCCATATTTATCCTCCTTTTTTTCAGTTACCAGTGATCAGTTACCAGTGACCAGTTATCAGTTATCAGTGATCAGTTATCAGTGACCAGTTACCAGTTATCAGTTACCAGTGACCAGTTACCAGTTATCAGTGATCAGTTATCAGTGACCAGTTACCAGTTATCAGTTTACTTTTCACCCATCACCCTTTATATATTCTACACAGACCTTCAGATTCCTGATTTTCGAAAAAATATGTTATAATAAATAATCTCAATTGAAAGAGGTTGATTTTTATTATGAAAGACGACCCTGTGACTGAATTATTTTTAACGGAAGTAGTGGAGAAAATACTTATGGATATAAATAAGCGCTTTAAATTAAAGCCTAAAGTGGCTATAGCCGGATTTTCGAAAGCAGGAAAGTCTTCTCTTTTTAATGCCATATTCGGGCAGAATATAGCAAAAGTCAGTATGAGGACAGATGAAACAGTCGATACCCAGACAAAAGAGATTTTCGGCATAGATTTTTCCGATACTCCCGGTATAGGAACTGATATGTTTTCCCTTGAAAAAGTAATAGAAGCAGGCATAATGAATGATCAGCATGTAATAATACACTGTCTTAACGGCACAGCCGGCATATCGGAAGATGATCAGGAACTTCACAGAGCCATAATTGCTTCAAGCAGCAAGGGTATAACTGCCGTAAACAAGGTTGATCTCCTTGAAGAAAGAGAAAAAGAGGAATATACTCTTTCTATAAAAGAAAAACTTTCTCTTACACCTGAAGAATTTCTCTTTATATCTGCAAAAAGAAATATTAATATAACAGAACTTATAGCAAGGATTAATGTCATACTTCCCGCTGCAATGCAGGATGCTTTTATTTCAAAACAGAAGGCAAATATTTATCTTAAAAGAAGTAAAGCCGATAAGGTAATTTATTCAAATGCAGTTCTTACGGGAGCAGTTGCTTTTGTTCCTGTTCCTGTGGCAGATATTGCAGTTATAACACCTGTTCAGATTGCCATGGTTGCCACTATAGGTCATCTTTACGGCACAGAGGTTTCCACAAAAAGTATTCTTGAACTGCTCTCTACCATAGGAGCAGGAGTCTCTTTCCGTGAAATGGCAAGACAGCTTATAAAACTCATTCCCGGATACGGTCAGGCAGTGAGTGCTGCCGTGGCTTTTGCGGGAACTGTGGCTCTCGGAAAAGTTGCCATGCACTGGTTCGAGCAGAACTGTTCCGTTCCTGAAAGTAAATTGAAGGATGAATTTAAGATTTACAGTGAAAAAGCAAGACAGGAATATGACCAGTACAGAGAGAGAATAACAAAAAATAAAGACAGGGCAGACAGGTTTGTAAAAGAAATAAAAGAAAAAAAAGAAAATCTGGGGGAACTTCTTAAGGAAGAATGAGCAAACATAACGAGTTCCACGTCGGGAAATTTTTTACCATATAGTTTTTACCTGAGAAGCCTTTATTTTCATATTACGGGTGATTAGAGGAAACCCTAAATATAAAGCTGTGGTAGCAATAATACGATCTGGCATGTCAGGAACAGAATCACGAGAAACATTGTTGAGGTTCATAACTACAGATAAATTTAAATTAACAACTTTAAATATAGTGTTACCCGTATTTAATTCTTTTAAAAATATATTCATTATATCTGTCGGTATACAACCTTTTTCAGAGAGATAAATTATTTCTACGAGGCAAATAGATGGAATGTGAACCATACCACCATCATACTCACATCTGTTAAAATATTCTTCAGCTGTTTTTGATAGATTATGGTTATTAGTAAGATACCATATAAGAGCATGGGTATCAGTTACACAATCTGGCATTAAAATGTATCGGTGGAAAAATTTTTCCACATTTCCTTTCTTATATCAGCTATATCATCAGAATTTATGGAACATCCTTTAAATAAACCTTTTAAAGTGATTTTTGCTGCTTTCTGTGATTCCAGAGAGTTTTCTATGTCATTACTGAGACATTTAATTAATTTAATTTTTTGAACAGGTGTTAAACCTTTTGTTAAATTTAAAATCCGGTCAAAATCTAATATAAGTTCTTCCATAAATTTACCGCCTTTAAAATGTTAATCCTGAGAACATGTTAACATAAAATGGCTAATAATTAAAGGGTATAGGAATTTTCATTTTTGACCAGGATTTATAGGATTTATGGGATTACCAGGATGATAAATAGAATTATTTTACTTGAAATTTCTAATCCCGTTAATTTTTTAATCCCGAAAATCCCGGTCAAAAATAAGGTTTTAGATGAAAATTATGTAGAAGCAGTTTATCTAACAGGCATGACCGGAGCGGTCACAACCAGATATGAAAATGAATAGATATTGAAGTATAAGACTTCATCATTTTCATATAAATAATTAAACATGGGCTGTCTGAAAAAAATATAGACAGCCCATGTGAATATATATATTAAACCCCGAATAAAGCCAGAAGAATTTGTTCCACTCTCTCTGACCAGGCCATTTCACTGTGGTCTGCACCTTCTGCTTCAAGATAGAAGAGACTTTCGTTTAATACATATCCTTTTTCAAGGAGAACCTCGGCAAGCCATCTTGTATTTTCTACCGGATCTTTTGTTTCATCTTCTTCATCTTCTTCATCACCTTCACATGTGCCTATATCAAGCCATATTTTCTCCGGTCCTTCGAAATCTTCATCTTCCTGTATTGCTTTTATAATATCCCTGTCATCCCACCAGAGAGACGGGGAAATAACACCGGCCATGGAGAATATATGAGGATACTGCCACCCGAGATAGAGCGAGCAGAGTCCTCCCAGGGAAGAACCCATTATGGCTGTGTCAGATGCAGAGGTAAGGGTTCTGTAATTACTGTCAATAAACGGTTTGAGCTCATCTATTATAAAATTTGCATAATATTCTACCTTACCACCGCTCCCTTCAGAAAAATCTACACTGGGGGTATATTCGTCATCTCTGTCTTTAGAATTGTAAATGCCGACTATGATAATCTTTTTAATTCTGCCTTCCGTAATAAGACGTTCGGCAGTTTCATCTACTTCCCATTCGGAACCTCCGAAAGAAGTGGCAGAGTCAAAGACATTCTGTCCGTCATGAAGGTAAAGCACCGGGTAAGAGTCTTCTTCATTTTCGTAATCAGGCGGCAGATAAACCATAATAGTTCTGCTATCTCCCAGTGATGAGGAGTAAAAATCTCTGTGTACTCTGAAATTTCCAGTCAGAGTACCTTCAGTTTCCGGATTTACCATGTCCGCCCAGTTTTCTACCGTGCAGGAAATTTCCTCATCATCTTCTACTGTTAAAGCTCTGCTTTCTATTTCCTCAAAATTTTCGTCTGCTTCCATAGAAGCAGATGTACCGCGTGTGAATTTGAACTCTATTTCGGCTCCTTCTGGCAGTTCTATTTCCACACTGTGTGTATTGTCACCCGAAGGAGTAAGGGGGATTCCTGCCGGATCCCAGTTGTTCAATTCATCATTATTGCCTGTAATATATATTGTTTCTTCCGGCGTATTGTCAGGCACTGTTACGATAAAATTTATAATAGCCATTTTTTGTTCCTCCTTGTTGAGTCGTGAGTCGTGAGTCGTGAGTCGTAGGGGCGTTTAATAAAACGCCCTGGAGATGAAATACACATCCTGCATTACGAACCACCCGTCATGCGTTACGCTGTATTATTTATGCTCACCTCAGTAAGGTTTATAGTTGATAGTCTGGTTTTAAACTCTCAACCCTCAACCTTAAACTCTCAACTTATATAACGTCTCACATCTCACATCTCACATCTCACATCTCACATCTCACATCTCACGTCTCACGTCTCACGTCTCACGTCTCACGCATCACGTCTCACGTCTCACGTCTCACGACATTATATATTCGACACATATAATTAAATTCCTGATTATATTAAACATTATAACCGAGGGCTTTCATAATATACTCTTTTTTTTCTTTCAGTTTCTTCAACTCATCTTTATATTCTTTAAATTCTTTATTGAAAATGTTCATGTCAATTTCTTTTTCCAGAGCATGTTTGATTTTCCTTTCCAGGATATCCGGCCTCAGGGCATCCAGTTCAACTGCCAGTTCACCGTAGGCTTCTATATGTTTTTTCGCTCTTGTATCTGTTTTTTTCAATGCATCGGGATTATGGGGGAGTCTGTATTTAACTATATCATTTTTAAGAAGGGCAATTCTTTTGAATTTTATGCCCTTTACGTCCAGTTCGTCTTCAAGGGTTATTTTCATTGCTTTAAGCATTTCCACTCCTGAAGGGTCGAAATCTCCGAAATACAACATCAGAGGCTCTTTTTGTTTGAGTCTTTTAAGTCTTCCTTTAAATTCGTTTAAAAAACTTACCGAACTGAAACCTCTGCATACAACAACAGGAACTGTATAGTCACAGGCTACCCTTGTAAAAATAGTGGTGAGAGCATCTTTTTCTATCCATATTTCAAGATATTTTTTCTGGCTCTGAAGAAGATCCCTTCTGTAGCCTTTAAGGAAGGATTTCAATGACGCCTCTATGAAATTATCAGAATTATGCCATCCTGATAGATCATGATATGCTCTAACCCTGTCTTCTATGTCATTCCATGATATATAACCGTCAATTCTCGCCCATTTTAGAAGGGCTGAAAGCATATTATACTGGCTTACTTTATTCTCTATAAGACCTTTCCCTACAAGCTGATAATAGACCTGCCTGAGGGTAAGAGGTTTGTAGGCAGAAAGTTCTTCCAGAATTTCAAGAACCCATTTTAATTTGATTATCTGATAATCTGTCCATTTCCATTTCCTTCTCATGTGCCACCTCGTTTCATTGCATTATAGTTCACAGAATAATTTTCTGCAAATAATTTTTAGCTATCAGCAGTCATCAGTCATCAGTCAGGTTTTTGATGAATTTTCACATAATTTCTTTATAATTTTTAAAATTTTTCTCTGAAATATTGTATAATGAGATAAATAAACCTCGCGTCACGCGTCACGCGTCACGCGTCACTATATTCACAGGAGGTGCTTTTATGAAGGAAACTATGACAGACTTCTGGTACAGGACTATGGAGGTTATTTTTAAATTGCCGGGAGCAAAGATTGACAGAGAAAAATTTCTCCGTGAAGT
>DAIOEN010000160.1:0-16571 GCA_036746235.1 Vulcanimicrobiota bacterium
TAGGTTATCAGGGAGAACAGCCTGCTTTTCATATAGATATGGCTATGACACCTCTGGGGAAACCGGATCCGGAAACAGGCAAAGCAGTCATAACTGTCGGTGATCCGTCAATGGCCACAGGTATCCTTACAGATATAAAGAAAAATAATCCTGAGAAATATGCTAAATATGAAGAAGAAATAAAAAAGAAAATTTCCCGTGCTCCCGGCCACCCCCTTGATCATCTTATGAATACTGTAAACAGAGATAGCGGCCTTCAGACAAAATTCGATGCCATAGCCAGAGGGTTTGAAGAAGCAGGTTATAAAATAGAAAGGGTTCCTTATCTGGGAAGTACATCCACAAGGGGAGTACCATGGATAACCTATAACAATTCCGTAATAGACGGCGATAATATATTTATACCAAATTTCGGCATACCGGAACTGGATGAACCATCAAATAATCTATATAAAAAATATGGTTATACACCTGTTCCGCTGGATATGACTGCCATAAGTTCACTTCAGGGAGCAATAAACTGTATCACAAAAGTAATTGAACGACAGTATAATACCTAGCTATTCTGAAACCATAGATACAAAAAAACTTACCAGAGTGATAACAGTAAATACTCCAATAATACTATTTATAATACTGTCTATCTGAAAATGGACAGTTTTCAGGCTGTATAAAATTAAAAGACCTGCAAAGAAAAAAGACATAAAAAGCAAACCGGGTGCCATAGTTTTCTGTATGACAGGAGAAAGAACGGACATGGAGGGATTCACAGGGTCTATATAACAGAACGTCTTCTTACCATGTGGTAACATATTTATAATCTTTTTGCTTCTTCTGTCTGTACCGGATGAATAACGGTACAATAAATATTTATTGCCTCTATATGTTTTTCCTTTTACTTCATAGGAATAAACTATAGATGGCCAGTATTCAGTATAAAAGGTTTCAGCGTCCTGATATGTATCACTTTCAACTGTGCCTGAGACGATTTCACATGGCACTTTCTCCCAGTTACACCTCACATTCACAATATGTCCGAGAGGTATAAAAATAAAAAATATAGCTCCTCCGATTCCTCCAATCATCAAAAAGGAAGAAAGAATAAATAAATAAAGATTACTTTCCTTATTTTTATATACCATTTTACCCATAATTAATTTCTATATTTGCATCATCGTCTGAAGGTTTTCTTTTTCTTCCTCTGTTTTTTACTATATTATTTTTTCTCCTGAACTCTTTTATATCCTTACCTGTCAGCCATCCTGGAGGCAGATAATCATATTTTTTACTCAGCCTCCGGGCAATATCATTATCTGATCTGTCCTTATTTATGTGTCTTTTTATTTCTTCACAATTATCGTTAAGGAAATCTTTCTTCCTGGTAAGGAATAACCTGAGAGGTATAACTGACCCATCGGGAATCTGTAGAAATTCAGATAAAAAAATCTTTAAAAGGTCACATTCAGGTACACCGATAATCTGAGAAATAACGGCGTAATCCAGTTGTATTTCATATATTTTTTTCATTACTTCCGGAAGTTTTCTGCATGGGAACAGTTGTTCACTCAGAAAAGAGCCCAACTTTTTCAAATCGTCACAGTATCTTCTATAAGCTTCCAGTTCATTTTTTGCTTCTTCTTTAATATTCCATGGTAATTTATGATTAATAATAATATGTTCCGGAATATATGGAGGAATGTGAACTAAAAAGGTACCGCAAAGTTCTTTGATTATTATAGCAGGATATATCTGAGTTTTATATCTGTCACGAAAGGCTTCTCTCATTTTTTTCTTTTCTATTTTTTCAGAAATATTCTTTACAATATCAAAAGCTTCCTTACATAATGTTTCACTGTAACCGGTCTCTCTGGAAAGGCAGGAAAAATAATATTCCTTTAATATTCTGGTTATAAATTCCTCTTCTACCTGAATAATCTTTTTCAGTATAAATCCAATGGCTTTACAATTATTCTTTATGTCATCATTAAATAATATTATAAGCTCCCTGTCCCGTATCAATTCTTTATTTAATTCCTTATAGGTTTTTTTACTGTCAATAATAAGACTGAATATGGAATTGACTTTACTTAATTTCTTTTCCCCTGACAGAGATATAGTCTTCAAAGATTTGACAGATTCTATTAATAAATCAAAAATCTTTTTAATATCTTCTTCTTCTTCAGGAGAAACAAAAAATCTACCGGACAGGTCAGATGCTATGGAAGAAAGTTTTTTATCAAGGCCTTCTCTCTGCATTTTACCAAGAAAATCTTTAAAAACACTGTCATCCTGAAAGTCAACTACTTTTATAATTCTATCCAGTTTTTTCAGTTTATTTACAAATTCATCTATAATTTTATCTATATCTGATTCCAGAAGTATTCTTATTTTTCGCACCATCTCAAAAGAAGGAAATAAAAAGAATATGTTTTCAGCATGGGAAATATATTTACGCAGAATATCTCCCGTAGTAACAGGAAACTCTCTTTCAGGTATCTTACGGTCTCTTTGCTTTCTTTCCTTTAAAAGAGTGAAAATATTATATATTTCAGTCACCATTTCAGGAGAAAATAAAACAAAAATATATGGAATTCCCCTGTAGAACATCAGATTATCTATGATTTTATAACAGAGCTGTTTCACAGGCTCAGGTATATTAGAAAATTCTTCTTTCATAACTTCTTTCATATCCTGATATGATTCACAGGAAGGTAAATGGTAATAAAAAGTCTCATTAACTGACTCTATAAGGCATGGATTTGAATATTCCTGAAAGAGATCTTTATAAATGTCTCTTTCAAGAGCTGTTCTTATTCTCTCAACCATATAAGTAAAGTCATATCTGTTTAATTTACCGTTCATAATACTTCCTTCGCTAAAATATTGTAAAAATATTCTGCTGACGACAGATGTTTCGTAGAAAAATTACCTCTATGGACAGGCACTTTTTCATTAATGCATGGTGAAACTTCTTTTATAAAAATTTCATTAAGAAGCATTATAAGAGATTTATAACGTGTATTTCCGTCTATATATAGATAGTTATTAAACAGGTTATGAATTGAAGCAACCAGATCTTGTTCTAAAAATACCCTCACTTTTCTATTCTTCCTCTCCTGTTTGTTATCTTCATATCTTTCAAGCTCATATTTTACAGTTAATATCTTCTCATAAAGTCTGTTCAGGCAATGAGGGATTATTCTGTTCTCAATATGTAACAGAGGTCTGTAATAAAACGGTATGACAGGAATGACACTTATAGTATTATTAAACATAGGATGAATTACAGTACATGGCAGTTTAATAAAGGCCATTTTTGTTTGAAGAGCTGTTATTCTATCTATGTCCATAGGGGAAGATTTTTCTATGTTTTTCCTCCATTCCCCGAAGATATGAGAAGAATAAAGACCGTAATCTATGTCTGCAAGTTCATCACTGTACCAGGACGTACCGTATTTTACTTCTCCTGAAGCCCACAGAAGAATATCCTCATCTGTAGCAATCTGGAAAGCCAGTCTCTTAATATCAGATGGAAATGAGTGATTAAAAACTATATTATCTGTTATATTACAGTGATGTTCGTCATATAATATAACGTTTATTCCAAGGCCTCTTATATAATAAATAAACGATTTAATATCAGAGGAAGTACAGATTTTTAATTCATCCAGCAAAAATCCTGAACTTATATTCATATCACCGGATTTAAGAGGAGATAACTCTTTATTCATGTCAATAAGTACCTGGTGAAATACCGGTTTCTTTTCTTCCTCCAGCGGTCTTATAAAATATTGATACCCTGCCAGAGGGGACTCCAATTTATTTGTATCTGAAATATTTTTATTTCCTGATAAATTCAACAGATTCTCAAGTTTTTTATACATATCGCCGCTACTATTTAAAATCTCTTTAACTTCATTACTGCATGATGAACAAAGACTCACTTTACCGGAAGGTTCTATTTTAAATCTTCCCTTTAATTTTTTTACCACAAAACCGGAGAGTGTTTCCAGAATCTGTCCCTGAGTGCATAAAGCATAATTGATTATTATGTCTCCATATATTTTTTTTCTTCCGTCTTTATAAAAAATCATATCTTTATCAGGTAAAACCCTGGAGATAATGCCATCAAAGCCATGTCTGTTCATAATCCTGTCACCTGTACAGGCAGGTTTTTCGTCTAAAATTTCAATTTCTATCAGATTGTCCTCTTTAATGACTCCTGTTACAATACCTGAAATACCGGGAGGAACATATTTTGATAAATCTTCATAACAGAGAGCTTTATCCGTAAAAGGACTGAAGGAAAAATCTCTCATCCATTCTTTAAAATCTTCTTTTTCCCTGACAGCAGAAAGCAGAATATCTCCTTCCCGGACATATATGCCTGTTTTGATAACACCTGTTTCATCTAAATTCTTTAACTCTTCTTCCGAATAAAAGGGATTGGTACCGGTAAAAATCATACTGTCATCTACAGAAAAGCTCAATTTCCCGGAAAAATGGATAGAAGTCAATTTCCTGGAAGCAGACTCGGAAATTACAGCAGAATATTCTACATCTGAAACAAAAATACAGAAGAGATTGACTCCATGAATAAAGTCCGTAATTTTTTCTTCCGCTTCTGTATATATAAGAGGCTTTTCCTTATATTTCAAAGGCATAGACCGGGTAAAATCCGGACTAAATGCAACATCCGTTAAGAACGGTATCATAAGAGGATTAATACTGAAAATCTGTGAAGGTGAACAATCTATATAACTGATTTCTTCCCTGCTAACCTTGAGGAAATTTCCCTTTGCTCCACGGGCAAAAACCTCTTCATTTTTAATATATTTATCGCCTCTCTCTGTTCCTGAAGCTATATATTTATCCAGTTTATCCTCTTCATCAGGCGTAAGAAACACCAATTCATCTGTTATCTCATTATTATGAACCTTTAAATAAGGAGTTTCAAGAATAGCAAATTCGTTTATTCTGGCATATTCCGTAAGATAAAAGAACCTGTCTTCTTCTATGCAAACAGGGCATATTCTTCCGTAATATGAATAATGAATATTTCCTCTGTTTGTCCCTGTAATCTTTTTCTGCCACATTTTCATAGATAATTTATCATTATCTGTCAGAATATGAGACAGAGGTGATGAAATAAACAATGACTTTACTGATTGTTCAAGATATGGCAAAAATTTATTCTGAAGAAATATTATAAAATCATTAAAACTGATAATATGGTTGCTGAATTTCTTAAAGACATACCTGTTTTTCCTGAATTCATTCAGTACAAGGTAATGAAGATAATCTCCTATCTGAAGAACAGCATTATTCGAAAGACAGTGTCTGTCGTCTTCATGATGGTTTTTATTTATGAGTATATAAAATAAACCCTTTATATCATCCAATGTAAGTATGGTACTATCAGAATGAAATGGGAGCTCATAATATGCAAATCTCCTGTTAATCTGCCATCTTCCTGACTTCCCGATGAAAAAACTCTCTAAAAATTCCTGTCTGAATTCAGATAATATTTCATCATCACGTAAGAGCTTAATTCCTTTTAAATCATAAGGGTCCAGTAAAGAAACCAGGTCTTCTCTCAGGTGTTCTTTAAAAGAATTATCTTCACAGATATATAAATCTTTAATTCCGGATAAAGTCTCTCTATCTATATGATATAACTCCATTATTTCTTTCTCAGATATGCCTGCAAGGAAAAGAAACAGAGGGATTATGAAACATTTATCATCTTTAAATTCAACGCAGCCTGTATTAATAAGAATCTCATCTTTAAAGACATCTCTGTATTTACAGGGAATATGTCTGAAAAATCTGATTGCATGACCGGAAGGACATGGCCTGACTACGGCTTCGTCTCCATTGAATATAAGCCCCGGTGACTCTACAAGATTTAAAATAAAAGCCCTTTCAGTGCCATTTATTAAAAAAGTCCCTTCCTGTGTAACAGAAGGGATAGAAAAATATACGGAACCTGTATCTGAATCACCGGCCTTTATATTAATTACTGCTGTCCTGTACTCAGGTAAAAAATGTTCTGAAATGGTTATATTAAAAGCTAAATCTATATTATTGAAATCATTTCTGCCGTAAAAATGGCTGTTAAATTCTTCAGTGAGAAGGTCTTTAAAGGAGGAATGGTGAAATCCTTCACCCAGGCCTGTCCAGAAATATTCGTAAGATCGTGCCTGATTATGATATATTAAATCATTACAACACTGTTCAGTGGAGCAATACATAAAGATACCTTCACTCTTATTAAGTCTATATATTCCTGATTAATACAGCGGAATTTCCCTGATTCGTCGAAAAAATTCATTTTCCTGCTTAAAAGATATTATATCATAAAATAGAAATTTTTTAAATTGTTTGAACTCGGATGGGCCGGATTAAGAGATGAGTCGGATATGCTTTGAACTAAAGATACATCTTATCCGATACATCCGATAAATACAACTCTTCCGTGGTCACCTAATCCCCTACGAGAATAAAAGGTGCCCAGTAGAAAGGATGGTCATAACCTTCCTTTCTTATATAAGCCCTTGCCTCTTTAAGTGCTTCCCTGCTGCTTTTTCCCGGTTTCAAACATTCGAAATATTTCTCTATCATCATATTCGTAGATACTGTTTCCACACTCCAGAGACTCATCAATACATTCTTTACTCCCGCATACTGAAAGGCTCTTCCCATTCCCATGGTGCCTTCTCCCGAAACAGTTTTTCCCAGACCGGTTTTACAGGCAGAAAGGACTGCCACGTCTGCACCCATCTTCATATCCATAACCCTGCTCATAGTAAGAAATCCGTCGTCATTGTTGTTGACAAGACAAAGAACCAGTGCAGGCTCTTTTATATAAGGTACATCGTTGTCCAGAATGCCATGAGTGGCAAAGAGAATGTAACGGTAATCAGAAAGGTTTTTGCTCTTTAAGCCTGTCAGAGTGGCCTCTGTGCCCGATAAAGAGGTAATCTCTCCCGGGAATATGGCAGATACTCCGGCAAGTAATTCACCTGTCTGAGGAAGTCTCTGAAATTCAGTCATACCCTGTCCAAGGCCCTGCAATGATAAAAATCCGTATTTTTGAGGTGTAACTGCAGTGCCTTTCAGTCTGTCATCCTGTTCATTAAATACAGGGTCTCCTATGGCAAACAGACCTTTAATGGCTTTACCTTTATTTAACGTTCTCATCATTGTAAGAGAACTTGCCGATTGATAATAACTTATATTATATCTGTCTCCTGTATATGTTATGCCTTCAGGACAGGGGCCGAACTTTCCCTGAACTATTTTCACGGCAGAAGGCATATCACAGATAAGAGCTTCAAAAGGCAATATGCCGAGTATTTCATCGGGAATTATTATTATTTTCTCATTTTTAATCTCTGATACAAGAGGTTTTAATAGAAAATCATATAATTTTTTTCCTGTCTCTGGTTTGAATTTTCCCAGAGCAGAAACATCTTTTACATCTTCAAAGGTGCTTCTGTATTCCCTTACCAGTCCAGTAAGGGACTGTTTCGTAACGGAAATCGTTACTGTTTTAACAATCTGCCCTTTCTTTATGAGCCATCCGACTGTTTCTCTGTCTGTAACTTCATATTCTATTATGACTTCTCCGTCATTTAACTTTATTTCTTCCGGCTTCAGCGGTCTGGGGTACATAATAGATGCATATTCAGGATAATTCTGCCTGAGCTGACTTACAAATTTTTCCTTTTCTTCTTTAAGAGGAGTCACTATGGTCTGAAGTTCCTTTATTTTATCTTTATTATCATTTTTATAGGCCTCTTCCATCTGTTTATATACAGAAGCAATCTTATTAATAATAGTTCTTTCTTTAACAGAAATTTCTTCAGGGAGTCTGCATTCACTTCCTTCATATTTTCTTGCTATTTCTTCGGCGAAAAGTCTTGCCTTTGTACTTTCCCCGTATAGGAGTCCTTCTGTATCACGATTCAAATAATGGTAAATCCTGACAAGTCCTTCATATGGTGCAAGACGGCTGAAACCTTCCACATGGCCTTCGAAGAAATTTTTCCTCTGGCTCTGGGAAAGACTGTCTCTCTGACGTTCCAGGAAATCTACTGCTTTTTTATAATATTTCTCTGCTTCCTTATAATTTTTCAGTCCCTCTTCAGACATGCCGAGACCGATATATGAAACCACCACAGAGGCATCCCTGTTTTTCTCCAGATCTTCCAGGATATTGAAGAAAGATTCCTTTGCTTTTCCATATTCTTTTGTGGCAAGATAATATTTTCCGAGACATATACCTGAATAGACAGGATTTTCCAGAGATGTGAACAGTTCATAGGCTTTCTTTAATTCACCTCTCGCAAGATATACTTTACCTATATTGGCAACTGTAGAATCCGTAGAAAGTCCTATATTTTTCTTAATCTTCAGAGATTTATTAAAACATTCGAGAGCTTTATCGTATTCAGAGAGGTCATAGTAAATATCTCCTATATTATTCAGATCAAAGGCCTCATTTTTTGCATCTCCCATTTTTCTTTTGATTTCCAGGGCCTGATTGTAATACTCAAGAGCTTTCTGGTAATCTCCAAGGTTAAAATAAATAAGACCGATATTTCCGAGATTAAGAGATTCTCCCTGGGCATAAGCCATTTTTTTATTTATTTCCAGAGCCTGATTGTAATACTCAAGGGCTTTCTGGTAATCTCCGAGGCTATTATAAACATTTCCTATATTTGCAAGATTTTTGGCTTCTCCCCCTGTGTAGCCCATTTTTCTGGTAATTTCCAGCGCCTGATTGTCATAAGTAAGGGCCTGTGTATAATCTCCTGATTTTTCGTAAACACTGCCCATATTGGTTAAATTAATGGCCTCTCCCTGGAGGTCACCCGTTCTTTTTGCAATATCCAGCCCTTCTTCATAATACTCAAGGGCTTTATCATAATCTCCAAGGTCAGAATAAAGATTTCCCATACTTACGGAAACTTTTCCCTGTCCCTGTAAATCATCGAGTCTTTTAAATATATCCATGGCATCTTCATAACTCTGAAGAGATTTTTTATAATCTCCCATATTTGCATAAATAAGACCGATATTTACAAGATTTTTCCCTTCTCCTTTTACATCTTTAAATACATTGCTCCGGCACATTTCAAGGGCATCATTACAGTATTTCAGGGCACTTTTATAATCCCCTAAATTGGAATGGATCATGCCCATATTACCAAGAGTGGATGAAATACCTTCTGCATAAAAGGTTTTTTTGAATATTTTCAATGCTTCTTCAAATTTTGCCAGAGCACCTTTATAATCATATTTACTGTAAAGTTCCAGACCTTCGTTGTATATTTTCTTGCCTTCTTCTTCAGACTGGGCATAAAGGCAGGAAGAAGATAAAATAAAAAAAGATAAGATTATGATAAAAATTTTTTTCATTTTTAAACAACCTCCCTTGTAATAATCGTGACGGGTAACGCGTGACGCGTGCATAACCGTATTTATTGTAAAATCTCTTCGTCGTCCGGTTTCCAGGGCGGATCTACCAGACAGATAAAGACCAGTTCCTCTTCTCCCGTATTTTTTATACATTGTATGGCCCGGGGAGGAATATACACAGTATCGCCTTCTCCTACAGTCCTCTCGTCAGAGTCTATATACATAATTCCTTTGCCGGTTATTATATAGTAAACCTCGGAACCGGTCAGTCTGTGTCTGAAAGTTGTGTCACCGGGAGCAACCCGTGCATGGGCCATACTGTAACGGATTGAACATTCATCTTTCAGGGGATTTAAAATTTCTCTTAAACGACAGTTGTCTCCAGATATGATTTCTTTACAATCCTGTAATTTTTTTATATACATTAAAGAGTGAACAGTGAATAGTAAGCAGTGAGCAGCAATAATACTGTTCACTGGTCACTGCTCACTGGTCACTGTTTCTCACCTCTTCCCTGCGGGCTTCTTTTTCTTCAATAATTCCGACATATTCTCCTGGAATTTTTGAAGATCCTTTACTGATTTCAGAAGCTCTTCAAGACCTTCTGAAAGATATTCATCTCTCTTTTCTTTCGTAAAATAACTGTTCATCTGTGAAGTGGCCTTATCAAGGTCATTGAAGATTTTTGTAAGTTCATCTGAACTGGATTTAAGCTCTTTATCATCACTGTGCTTTTCCAGATAAGGTGTTATAAATTCCTTAAAAGCTTTTTTATTCTCTCCGATTTTTTCTATAATCTTTCCTAGAGGTTTACGGAGATCTTCTGAAGGCCTTAAGCCCTGAAGAACATTATCGGTAAGTTCTCTCAGTTCTTTAATCTCTTCATATTTCATACCTTCTCCTGAACTTCCTCCGTTTTCCATAACAACTTCAATAGAAGTGCTATCCATATTTCCTACAGATGCAAATGGCAGTTTCGCTCCGCATTTACTGCATATCTTCTGTCCTTTCGGGTTCATAGTGGAACATTTGAAACATGCTATCATATTCTTTTCAGTTTCTTTTTGAGAAAGTATTTCTTCAACTCCTGCGAGATCATCATAGGTTTCTTCAATTGTTTCAAGAGCATCAAAGAGATGATCTTCTATTCTGTCAACGACATAACTTTCAAGTTCTGAAAAAGCCATTTTTCTGGATTCAAGAGCCCTGTGAATCGCTCTTATTTTCTCATCTTCTTTCTCTGATAAAAATTTATCTGTCCTTTCCAGAAGTGATGATGTCCTTCCAGAGAGAGGTATAAGTGCTTCCTGAAGAGCAGACACAGGGACTATTCTGTTATAAAGACCTTTTATTATATCCCTTAACTGGAGCATTTCCACATCTCCTGAAAGATCTTTTTCCTGAAGGGATTTACTGTAAAATTCTGACTTTATTTTCTGCAAAGAGTCAAAATCTTCATTTATTTTTTTCAGAAGTCCTGAAAGACACTCTTTATCCAGCGTTTCTTCTTCTTTATCTGTAAGTATTTTATCTATTTCTATCAGATAATTCTTTATATCCCTTATATACCTGTCAATGTCTTCAATAAATTCATCTTTAACAGGCAAGCTTACCATAAAATCCTTCTGGAATTTTTCAATTTCTTCTTCTATACCTTTGAAATAGATTTTGAACTCATCAAGAGCTTTTTTTGCTTCTTCAGGTGTACTGTTATTTTCTATAAGATTGTACCATATGGAAAGAAACTCATCTGCATGAATATTTGATGTGTATTTACATTTCTTTGTTCTGTAATCTCCCATTTCATTTAAAAATCCCTGCATATCACCTGAAACAACTCCGAGAATTCTCATGCCGTTCATGAGATCTTCTTTGTCTCCCTGTTCTGTAAAGGTATATACGGCACCTATTCCTCTTTCTATATAAGACAGGGAATTTGCCATATTTGTATTCAGCTCTTCTGCTTCAGGATATTTCTCTTTAAATTTAAGAAAATCACTCTCAATAGCCTGTTTCCATACAACAATAAAGGGAATTTTTTCAAGAAGTGCAGTTTTTTCAAAGACACCATTATAGACATTCACAGCTATTTTAATAAAATCATCTATTATCTCCATAGGCGAAAATCTTTGAAAATTTTCCTTTATTCTTTTCAGTGCTCTCGTAGCTTCTGAAATCATATATGAAGCTTCCTGAACCCCGATTACTGCTTCAAAGAGTATTTCATTCTTTTCTGTTTTTACAAATTCTTCCATTTTCTCAAAAGCTTCGTCAAGTTTTTTGCAGTGATAGAGCATTTCTTCATTTAATCTTAAGACTTCTTTATCTTCCACCCTGGATTTACTAAAAAACATAAAATAACTTCTGCTTCTATCATGAAAGGTTTTTGCATAATCCAGAGCTTCTTTTAATTCTTTAACTGTGGCTCTTTTCTGATAAACATCATTCGCTTTATCTATAAGAGCTGTAACAGGTGGTGGGAAAATAGCTATCATTTTCTATAAAAACTCCTTTCAATAATTTAGTGAGTAGTGAGTAGATAACTATCCACTCACCATTCACTGATTATATACTATGACCTATAAATAATATTACCGCTTATCCCTTCGGACAAGCGGTTTTTCAATTAATTTATAAGACTTTTAAATTACCAGTACCAGCCAAATCCGCCGCCAAATCCGCCGCCATAGTTATTGGCCTGACTGTTTGACTGGGAATAATTATTACCCCACTGGTCATTATAATTATAGGCATTTGCTTTACTCTGATTGCTCCAGTTATTTCCGAATGCATCGTATCCTCCGTTATAGGCATTTGCATAGGAACCGCTTTCCTGGGCAACTTCTTTTCTTCTTGTAAAGCTTCCTTCCTGAGGGTTGAGTTCCATTATACCCATCTGCTGTGCAGTCTGTAATTCTCCTGCATCTGTTACACCATCACCGTTTTTGTCAACCCATACGGAGAAATTCTTCATTTCATTTGCATCAATTTTACCATCTTTATTTGCATCGCCAAGGGCAAGGGTTTTCTCCCAGCCGCTCTTATAAGCACCCTGTTTCCCGTCAATGGTGGATTCATTCATCAGTTCATTTCCGGTAATCTTTCCGTCTTTATTTGCATCCCATACAAGAAGACCATCCTGAGAACCTTTTTTCATCCATTCAGTGCGATCTGTTTTTCCGTCTCCGTCTACATCATAATTGATCTTGTTATTCCAGTCTTTCTGTGTATCCCATTCATGAGTTTTTGTAGTAGTAGTAGTTTCTCTTCTATTTGCGCGATGAACATCTACATCTGTGCTATACTTATGATTAACATTTTGCAAAGAATTATCTTTTCCTGTTACATCTAATTTTCCGTCTCCGTTCAGATCCAGAATAACCGGGTCATAACTTCTCTCGGTTCTTGTCTGCTGAACATCTTTATTATGCCACTGCTGTCCCTGCTGGAAGTGATAATCCACTGCTTTCTGTTTATCATATTCATACAGTGTATTCTGATAGGCTCCTGCTTCAGCCCTGTTATACTCTCCGCCCCAGAAATTCTGCTGTCCTGATTCGGAAACACTTCTGCTCCATGAACTGTCCTGGCCGTAACCATGCTGACCGATCTGAAGATTGGGCACATAGGAAGTGGAACCTGCCTGTGAAAAACTGTTAGAATAGTTCTGACCGCCAAACAAATTGGCAAATTGATTCATTCCGTGAAAACCGCCATAAGCTCCGGAAAACCCTCCGAAACCACCGTAATTCATGCCTACTCCATAGGCTGCTCCTGCATAACCAAAACCCTGAATTCCAAACATATTTTTTCCCTCCTCATTATTAAAAGCCATGCTTTTTCATTTCATAATTATTTAATAATATATCACGACATTAGAAAAAAAAGTAAAGAGTATTTTTTTATTATTTTATATTTTTTTTATTTCAATCCTATCAGGCAATATTCACATATTACCGGTCCAAATTGTCTGTTTATTTCATTTATAAAATTATTCCTGATAACTATAATCCTCTACCCTCCTTTTTCTTTACTTTCTTTATTTCTTTGATATTTTTGTAATTCTTCTATAAATGTACTATCCGAATTTATAAGAAAAAGTTTCAAATAATTACAGAAGTTTGCATAAATAATTAATATTTAAAAGGGTGAAGAGTAAAGGGTGAAGAAAAAGAGATTTTATTAAATATTAATGCTCAGCTCAGTAATTCAATTTATAAAAATGATTAATAGAATCTATTATTACTGTATTTTTTCAGTAAAATTTTATCCTGAAAAATTACTGTAAAATTAAATTTATCCTGTTCAAGAGAAAGATAAAAATCTTCTTTCGGAAATTCAGATATGGAAGGAGATAAAAATTTTTGAGATGATCTGAAATTTTTAAGATACTCAATAACATATTCAATCCCGGGTTTCCCACCCAGAATCATTTCTTCCAGAAAAAAAGCAAATTTATCGTCTTCACTGTCAGGGCCATCCATAGCAACAATAGAAACCTCCTGAGGTGATACAGTTTTTATATAATCCCTTACAGATGAGACTGTTGTAAATGATCCGAAAATAACAGTATCTGCAGAGACTGCATTTAACAATCCCTGAGTTCCCTGAGTGGTTCTATGAACAATAATTTTATCTCTCATGTCAGATTTTGAAATTTCAAAGGGGGAATTCCCATAATCAAAACCTTTTATCTTATATCCCCCTTCCTCACCTGCAAGTAAATAAGAAGGATTTTCTTTTTTTAAGAGAAAAGCTTCTTCTTCTGTTGATACTGGAATTATATATTTAGCTTCTCCTGCCAGAATATAAGAAGCAGTAGTAGCAGCGCGAAATATGTCCACCACTACAGTAAGTCCTGTGGCTTTTCTGGCCCCTTTTATACCATATAATTTTTTTATTTTCATAGATTCTTATCACCCTTCACCCTTCACTCTTCACCATTCACCCTTTACTGATTTATTTTTTCATGAATAAAAACAGTACTTTTTCCCCAGGAAAAATATTTTTTCTCTTTCGAAATTAATTTCAAATAATCTGCCTTCAGAGGGTAAGACAGTGTTATTATCTTTGCCCCTTCAGGCGCAGATCGTAGAGATTTAAGTAACAGGGAAACAGAGGAATCTGAAAAACATGTACCTGCCAGATAAATAACTGTTCCCGATGAAAAATCAAAATTTCTTCCATCAGAGAGGATAAATTTTGTATGTTCAAGTTTCAATTTTTCTGACAGATAATTACTTCTGTTTATAAAAGTAGGAAGAATATCTATTCCGGTAGCTTTTGCATGAAAATACATAGATACGAAAAAAACCGTCTTTCCTCTTCCGCTCCCTACATCTATAAATAAATCATCAGATGTAAAATTTATTTTTTTCAATATGTCTCTCGTTGTAAAATAATATGTTTCTCCATAAGTTAACTCATCAAAAGTAACGGGAAGATTATGCCCTTCAGATTTTCTGAGACGAAAGGGAGGGGAAAAAAGATAGAGAAAATAAAGGAACATATCAAGAAAAAAAAATCTCATATCAGGGAAAAACAAAAAAAACTCTTTTACCTTCTGAATTAGATTATAAAGTAAATTTTCTATGGATATAAATAAAACTTCAAAAAATTCCCTGATCATTTTCTTATTTCTTAACAGCTACTTTTCTAAGTACCGCACCAGGTAAATTAGTAACCATTTTATCAGCTTCTGCCTGACAGGCTCTTACAAAGAAAAATAATTTGCCTTATATAATTTGTTTTCCAGACAATAAATTAACTCTTATTTAATTTTTAATTCTAAATAAAAAACTAATTTTTTTTCTCCAGAGCCTGCCAGGCAGAAGCTTTTTGGGATAATTTTTTATCTGTTGCGATACTAAGTACTGAATATTTGTAATCCCCTGTATATAAAATAACATTTTCATTGCCTTCAAAACTATCCTTCTTTAGGACTAAATTATATTTTATAAGGGTCTATTTTTTTCTCTGGAGGATTAATTCTGAAGAGTGAAGGATGTGAAGGGTGAAGGGTGAAGAGTGAAAATTGAGGGGGAAATTTTACCGGTCACGCATTACGCATTACACATCACGTATCACCCGTCACCTTTCACCTTTTTATGAAATATTCTCGCAAGGAGACTTCTGGGAGGAGTTTCTTCTTCTTCAATTCTTAAAGGAATTTCAGCAGACTCTGTGGTTTCCTTCGGTGTTCTGGTATGGCTTTTTTTTACATAGAGAATGGCAATTTGCCTGTTAACCCAGCCCAGAATTTTAGCTTCACCTTTGTACTCCAGAGCCATTTTTCGCAAAACTTCAAGCTCCTTATCAACTAAATTATTTTTTCTGCATACAGACAGATAATATCTGTACACAGATAGCCTGTCTATCTGGGGAACTTCCAGGGCTTCTTCAAGTGCTGCACATGCTTTTTTTATATTTCCATCTTCTTCATAACCTTCTGCCAGAGAAAAATAACTCTTTAAAACATGGTCTTTAAAGGAATCTGCTGTTCCTCCTGTTTCACGACCGGGTGACCCTCCTGGTTCACGTAAGGGACTGCCATGAACCGGAGATTCAGATACAGTTTTTATTATTTTATCGGTAGGTTTTTTATTAAACAGAGGAAAGGAATAGCTTTCAATAGTTTGTCCCTGATTTTCTGTTTTCTTTTCATTGACCTGTCTTTTAAATATGGCTGAAAAAATATTTGATGCTTTTTTTCTGGACTCTTCCTTCGGTAATTTATCAGGACTGAGTACTCTGGTTGTAAATGTGTCTTCAATATATTCATCACGGTCTCTGTCAAAATCACTCGGTTCTGCTTTGCCAGGCTCACTTGGTTCTGCTCTGTCAAAATTACGTGGTTCTGCTTTAACTGGAGCAGTTACTTCTTTCTTTATTTCATGTTTGTAAATATTCTCCCCGTCATGCCTTTCTACAGATGTAGAAGGTAGTTCAAATAAAGATATATCACATGGGGAAACTTCAATCGTTGTTATAATTTTCTGACCTGCATCATCTCCTGCAATTACTTCTTTATCTATAAATACTCTCTGGATTATATTTCCATTTTTTACCAGTATATAAGCCTTCTGCCCGGTTTTCCATTCAAGTTTAAAATAGGCGCTTGTACCATCTCTTTCTGCTTCCTCTAT
>DAIOEN010000161.1:0-16322 GCA_036746235.1 Vulcanimicrobiota bacterium
ATTATCTCCAGGAAGCAATAAATAAAATGGATGAACTCAGGGATTTGCCTTTAAGATGGCATTTTATAGGCCATCTTCAGACAAATAAAGCACGTAAGGTTGCAGAAAGATTTTCCATTGTTCAGAGTGTGGATAATTTTAAACTTGCCTGTGCTTTAAATGACAGGACAGAAGGTAAAATTCTTGATATTTTATTGCAGATTGATTTTACCGGGAGGGATAACAGAACGGGATTTAATCCTGCCCATCTTGAGGAAGTGGAAAAAATTTTACAACTTCCTCATATTAAAGTAAGAGGATTAATGTCTATGGCTCCTTTTTTACCTGATCCTGAAGATACAAGACCTTATTTTCGGAAAGTAAAAGATCTTGCCATAGAATTAAAGGAAAAATTTGGTTTTGAGGCGAATTATTTATCTATGGGCATGACAGGAGATTATAAAGTTGCCCTGAGTGAAGGTGCCAATTTAATTAGAGTAGGGAGTGGTATATTTGGACCTAGAACCTATTAGGAGAACCACGACATCAAAAGGAGGGGAAGAAAGTATGGCAGATAATAATGGTATTTTAAGTAAGATAAAGAAATTCTTTACCCTGGAAGATTTTGAAATGGAGGCAGATGCCGAGGAAGAAGAAGAAATAGAAGACGTTCAGGATTTTCAGTCAAGCAGAATAAGACAAAAATCCAACGTAATAAGTTTACCTTCTGCAAAACAGCAGAATATAGTTATTATGGAACCAATGGATCTTAATGAAGCAAGGGAAGTAGCAGATAATCTTAAATGCCGTAAGCCTATAATAGTCAATCTACAGAAGGCAGAAAAGGAAATGGCAAGAAGAATTGTAGATTTTATCAGCGGCGTAACCTATGCTTTAGAAGGTAATGTCCAGAAAGTCCAGGAAGAAATATTCCTGTTTACTCCCAGCAATATTTCGATAATTCCTCCATCCAAAAAAGAACAGAAAGAACTTCAGGAACATTTTTTCTTAAAGTAATCTGTTAAATTTTTTATCTGACTGATGTGAAGATGCTGCTCTTTAAAAAGCTTCGATTTTTTCTCATGTTCGAGAAAGTCAGGTTTTCCTGTTAGATAGGACTCTTATTTTTCTTTTTCAGAATATAATCTTCGCGTCACGCGTCACGCGTCACGCGTCACGAAAAGAGATTCTTAAATATTATGAGATTTGGCATAATTGGCGGTGGAATAACCGGTATTACCTGTGCCTATTATCTGGCACAATTAGGACACAGTGTAGTATTAATAGAAAAGGAAAAGGAACTCGGAGGTTTTTCCGGTTCTTTCCTCCTGGCAGGAGGCTTTTTAGAAAAATATTATCATTATATCATTGAGTCCGATGAGGATATACTGCAACTTATAGACAGATTATCTCTTTCTTCAGAACTTCTATGGTCTGATATAAAAAGAGGATTATTTTCCGGCGGTATTTATCCTTTTAATAGCAACAGGGATATATTCTCTATTGGCACTTTAAATTTGATTGATAAAATGAGACTTTACCTGTCTATGACAGGTCTCGGAAGGATAAAAGACTTTAAATCTCTTGAAGGTATAAGTGCTGAAAAATGGCTTCGTTCATCAGGAGGTTCCGGACTTTTCCGGTCTTTCTGGACTTCTATTCTTAAGAATAAATTTGAAAATGATTACAGTCAGGTGGGAGCAGTTTATTTATGGTCCAATTATAGAAATATTCATAGGAAAATAGGCTATCTCAGAGGAGGATTTCAAAGAATATTTGAAGTCATGAGAGAGAAAATATCCGGTAAAGGCGGTACAATAAAAACTTCTACTGTTGTTAAAAATATTTCTATCACTCATGACGGAACTATAAGAGTTTCCACTGAAAAGGATTTTCTTAATTTTGACAGGGTAATTGTAACAGTTCCTCTGCCTGTATTTATGAAAATGGTAAAGGACCTTCCTGTAGAATATGCCATGAATTTAAATGAAATAAAATATATGAATGTTCTCTCTGTAATTCTGGAATTAAATAAATCACTGAGTGATAATTATATAATTCAGAGCTGCGATCTTTCTTATCCTTTTTCTGAAATTGTAGAATATACAAGATTATTTTCTTCCGAGTATTTTGATGGCTCCAATATGATTTATATATTAAAATACCTGGAACAGGGAAACGTTTATATGAATTATTCAATACAGAAACTTCTCGATGATTACATACCATTTCTAAAGAGAGTATGTCCTGCCTTTGAAAAAGATTGGATCAAAAAACAGTATGTATTCAGGCTTGATTACGCCTATCCTGTAATTACCTATAATTATCAGAGATTGGTACCTGATATAGTATCACCTGTGAAAGGTGTATATCTTGCTACAAGGGCTCAGATTTACCCGGAGGAAATAAATATAAATTCCTGTATCGGTCTGGCAAATAAAGTTATAGAGAGGTTTATTTCAGAAGGTAATTCTAAATGACAACGTTCCTTCCTTATATATTTTCATGGTGGGTTATACTGTTTTATCTAGGTTTAATAAGTTTTCCCTGTCTCTTTGTTTTATTCAGAAGACATAACGGAAGAGGTATATTTTTTACTAAAATATTTTCTTTAATTACTATTACCTATCTTTCCTGGATTACAGGAAGATTTCATATTCTGTCCTTTAATAAACTTAATTTATTTTTCCTTACTATTCTTATTCTTGTCCCTTCTTTATACCTGTGGTACAGAAATAGTAAAGACATAGTGTCATGGTTAAGGGAAAATTACAGACTTGTACTTCTGACAGAAATTGCTTTTTTTCTTATCTTTCTGTTCTTTTCTATTATAAGGATTTACAATTCCTCTATAATAGGTGAAGAGAAATTTATGGATCTTGCCTTTCTTAACAGTATATGTAGAACTTCTTTTTTCCCGCCTCCTGACCCCTGGATGAATGGTTTCCATATTAATTACTATTATCTTGGCTATCTTATGAACGGTATTATTATTAAGATGACTTCTGTAGATATACCGGTGGGATACAATCTGGCTTTATGTTCTACCGGGGCTCTTACTTTTTTGTGTTGCTGGGGTATTGTATATGGCCTTACGAAAAATCATTGTGCCGGTATTTTTTCCTCTGTCCTGCTGGTAATATCCGGCAATTATGATGGTTTTATTCAGGTTGTGCGGTTACATGGTTTCAATGGTTTTGATTTTTTTAGAAGTTCCCGTATTATTCCTGATACTATAAATGAATTCCCTTTTTTCAGCTTTATTCTTGGAGATTTACATCCCCATTATACAAGTCTCCCTGTGTTTATATTTGCTCTGTCCGTATGCTTATTATGGCCTGCGGAGATTTTTTCGGAAGAGAATTCTATTTATCATAAACTGATTTTTATGTTTTTTACTTCTTTTTCTACCGGTTTTTTATTTGGCTCCAATTTCTGGAATGTACCTACATGCTTTTTTATTATATGCCTTTCTTTTCTTTTCCAGAATATGGTTAACGGGGAATATAAAGATAAAGTAATAGTATTTATAGCCGGTGCCGTAATGTTCTCTGTAATATTATTTATTCCATTTTTCATTGACTTTCACTCTCCTACAAGGATAATTATAAAAATTGTTTCTCCTGCACAGAGAACCTTTATGTATCATTTCCTTATATGCTTTTTTATGTTTATCTTCATGTTTATTTCTCCGTTATATTTAATTCTTAAAGAGAAATTCCGGAAATTTAAAGAAAGTCAACAAATGGTCTGGATTTACGGAATTTCAGGCATAGCAATAATTTTATATTGTATATTTCAGACAGGTCCCATTATGTTTTTATTACTTTTCGCTGTTTCTGTCTTTGCTGTCATTAAATTCGACAGTAATAAAAATATATGGTTATGGTCATTATGGTTTGCCGGCTTTTTTATTCTTATTTGCTGCGAGCTTTTTTATCTTCATGATAATTACGGCCATCCCTATGAGAGAATGAATACGGTATTTAAATTTCATTATC
Source organism: Vulcanimicrobiota bacterium (assembly GCA_036746235.1). Classification (GTDB taxonomy): domain Bacteria; phylum Vulcanimicrobiota; class SpSt-956; order SpSt-956; family JAKJGF01; genus CALARM01. The sequence goes on from DAIOEN010000161.1 coordinate 3,981, forward strand.
AGGTACTGGTTTTGTTTTCCATTGCTTCAGGAGGAGCCATCCATTTTATGAAAGAAAGAAAGGCTCCCGGAGTTTTCTGGTTATTACTCTGCCTGTTGTTTATTCCTACCTTATGTTACCCCTGCGCTTCTTCTTATGTAAAACCGGACTGGTCAGATGCTGAACTGAACGGTATGAAGAGATATATGGAACGGGAACATAATTCAGATTTTGCGGCTATAACCTGGCTGAATGAACATTATTCTTCTTTGCCGAAAGATCCGGTAATACTTGAAGCAACAAAGGATGCCTATTCTTATTACAGCAGAGTTTCTACCAATACAGGTATCCCTGCAGTTCTTGGCTGGGGCAATCATGAATTTGTATGGAGGGGAGACTGGGGGACTGTTCAGAAACGTCAGGAAGATGTAAAATTATTATATGAAACACAGGATCCCGATAAAGCAATGGAGCTAATTAATAAATACGGCGTGTCTATAGTTTACTGGGGGGAACTGGAAAGAAATACCTATTCTGCAGAAGGATTGCCTAAATTTTATAAAATAATGAATGTTATTTACGATAAAGACGGCACGGTGATATTTCAAAAAAAATGATTCTTATTACCGTTCCAGGTAAAGGGTATCTGTAAAAAGCTTCTGCCTGGAAGGCTCTGGAGAAGAAAAATTAGTGTTTTATAATGACGATATATAATCCACGCGTCACGCGTCACGCGTCACGCGTCACGATAACGAAGGTGATGTATTATGTGGCGAATAGATTTTCATGTTCATAGCTGTTATTCAAAAGATTCTGCTATGAGTCACGAAGAAATAATAAAATGCTGTAAAGACAGAGGTTTAAACTGTATTGCTCTGACGGATCATAATGAACTTGACGGAGCTCTGGAAATGGAAAAATCGGGCATCTTCAGGGTTATAGCAGGAGAAGAAATTAAAACGGCAGATGGTGAGATTATTGGACTTTTTTTAAAAGAGAAAATAAGAGGAGGTCTTACGCCTGAAGAAACTGTAAGAGAGATTAAGGCTCAGGGCGGACTTGTATATATTCCTCATCCTTTCAGCAAGTGGCGAAGAACAAAACTTAAATTCTCTGCTATTGAGAAGATAAAGCATGATATAGATATTATGGAAGTTTTCAACGGCAGGAATTTTTTTAGAACAGATAATTTAAAAGCCGAGGAATATGCCCTGAAGAATAATATAACTATGGCAGTCGGTTCAGACAGCCATATTACCTGTGAACTCGGTTCATGCTATGTCGAAGTAGAGGATTTCTCTTCACCGTCAGAACTTCTTAATGTGTTAAAACATGGCCACAGAGTAACCAATTTAAGCAGTGCTTTCGTTCACTTTGGTTCTGCCTGTGTAAGAATGAGAAAAAATCTGGCAAAAATTCTTTATAAAAACAGGGCTTTATAAGATAAATGTTTAAAAATTTGATAGTGGCTATGAGGCCAAAACAATGGACAAAAAATTTTTTAATTTTTGCAGCTTTAATCTTTGCCGAAAGACTTTTTCACTATCATGATATATTACTGGTAGTGATTGCTTTTGTCGTTTTTTGCTTTTTAAGCAGTTCTATATACATAATTAATGATCTTGTAGATATTGAGCAGGACAGAGAACACCCGAAAAAGAGAAACAGACCTTTTGCTTCCGGTAAAATAAGCAAACGTACCGGTATTATATTTTCTATTGTTCTGGCCCTTATTTCATTAATTACGGCTTTTATTACCGGAAAATTTTACTTTTTTATTATAGCTCTTACATTTTTTATATTGAATTTAATTTATTCTTTTAAATTAAAGAGATTACCTATTCTTGACGTTTTGAGTCTATCCTTAAGTTTTGTCCTGAGAGCTGCTGCAGGAGGTGTTATAATAAAGGTTTTTGTATCTCCGTGGCTTATAGTATGTACTTTTCTGCTGGCTCTCTTTATGGCTATAGGAAAAAGGCGGGGAGAAATCATACTTCTTGAGGAAAATCATGCAAAACACAGGCATGTTCTTTCTTCTTACAGCGTCAAACTTCTGGATCAAATGATTTCTGTCTCAACTTCTTCTATTTTGATAGCCTATTCTCTTTATACCTTTACTTCAGGTAAATCTGTAGCACTTATGTGCACCATACCTTTTGTTATTTACGGAATCTTCAGATATCTTTATCTTGTATATCAGGAAAACAGAGGAGAAAATCCTACATCCATATTTATTTCAGACAGACCCATGCAGATAAATATATTCTGCTGGCTTATAGCAGTATTGATTATTTTTTACTGGAAACACATATATACAGTGATCAGTTATCAGTGACCGGTGACCAGAATGGTCACAGATAACTGATCACTGCTCACTGTAAAAGGGGAGATGAACATGGCAAAAAAAAGCAAAGAAACTCAAAAAATATCCGAAAGAAAAGAAAGTCAAAAAGTATCAGAACAGGGGGATGAATTAACGAAAAATGATGCCATTCCCGGTAGTTCTTTTAAAAGTAAAGATATTCTTATTCCTTTTTTGTTTATTCTGGCCTATACACTTTTTACCCATTTTTATGACCTTGGAAGCAGGGCTTTTCATCATGATGAAGGAATTCATGCCTATTATTCCTGGGAGATTGCGACTAAAGGCCCTGGATGCTATAAATACGATCCTACATATCATGGAACATTCCTTTATTTTGCAAATGCTGTCATATACAGGATATGGGGAGGTTTTCTTCATGCTGTTGCTACCGATGTCAATGCAAGGATTGTTCCTGCAGTATGCGGTTTAATTCTTATTTTTCTCTTTTTTGCCCTGAAAAAATTTCTTGACCCGGCGACGGCTATTTTTATCACCTTACTCGGGGCAATATCACCGACTCTTACTTATTTTTCAAGATTTATAAGGCATGATATTTATATAACCGTTACAACACTCGGTATGATAATCTGTTTTCTCTATTACTGGAGGGAAAAGAACTCCGATTATTTATCCTTTTGTTTTGCTCTCTGTGCTCTGTCCTTTGTGACTAAAGAGGATACCTATATAATTTTATTTATATTTTTCTCCTTTATATTTTTTAAATGTATGGTGGAAAAAGCTACAAATACTGTATTACAGGAACCTGATATTATGTCATATCTTCGTAAATCTTTTTCTGAAGTCGTAGCGAAGAAAGAAGGCTACAGACTTGCTATGTCTATCCTTTTCCTGAGAATACTTACCCTGAACGGACTGGAAGATTATATTCAGAATAAAAAAGCAGGAGAGCTAAATCCTGTAGACAGTTTGAAAAGGTTTATCCTGGATATAAGGGGATTTTTTGTAATTAAAGATGAAACTATAGATAAATTAAGAGAAGAAGATGTTGCAAATCTGAAAGATTTTAATAAAAAACTGAATTCCCTGGAAGAACTGAAAAATAAAACTTTTTCAAAATTTGAACTGACAACGGAACTTACCGGATTGTCTTTTAAGGAAGAAGAAATAAAGATAATTTTACATCATTCCTATGTTACCAGAGATTTTGTGCCATTACTTAATGGACTTTTTTCATTCGCTGTTATATTCTCCGTATTTTTTACTTCTTTTTTTACAAATCCCAGGGGGCTTTTTACAGGTATATTCGGATTTTTTACTTACTGGGTTTTCAATCAACAGGTTAAGCCGAGAATACCGGGAGCTTTTTATTATTATATTTCGAAACTCTGTATTTATGAATTTGCCACAGTATTATTTGCCCTTATAGGGATATGGTATTTACTCAGAAAAAAAGATAGAGTTACACCTGTTATTTTCTACAGTTCTCTCATATTAATTTATCTTTATTCTTTTGCCCAGGATACTGTTCCCCTTCTTTCACAGAAATTTATCCTTTATCCGGCATGCGGAGTATGTTTTTTCTATGTTTTATGGGGAATATTACGTATGATTTTTTATCTTGAAGGAAAAGGTACCTTTTTGTCCTTTGTAATCTACTGGTCTTTAAGCAGTCTTTTTATATATTCCTATGCCCAGGAAAAGGTTCCATGGCTTATGGTTCCCATTGTTCTGCCTCTGACAGTTATGGCAGGTATGTCTTTAGGTAAGATTTTTCAGGAAGGAAAAACATATTTTAAATACGCTACAGGCATAATACTTGTAATTCTTCTGTGGTTTAATGTATATACCAGTTTCCGGTTGAATTTTAAAATGGGTGATAATCCTGTAGAACCTATGGTTTTCACACAGACTACTAGGGATGTTGTTGATACAACGGAGAGATTATCCAATATAGTGAAAAATTTAAAGAAAGAGGAAAAAGAAACAGGTCAGAAAAAGAATTATGTTATTTTTGTCGACAATGAAGTATCCTGGCCTTTTGTATGGTATCTTCGTGACTTTACCGTCCAGTATTCTCTCCCTTCCTCTGCAGAAGATGCACAGAGAGGTATTGCCATTCTCTCATCTCCGGAGAAACAGAGCAGCGTCGAGCCTTTCCTTGCAGGCAATTTTTCCAGGGAACATATGAAATTAAGAGCCTGGTGGATAGCTGATAACAAAAAACTTCTGTCTTATTTATGGAAAAAAGAATTGTTCAAGATTGATGATAAAACAATGGATAGTCTGAAAAATAATATATCGGAAGATAAATTAAACCTTATAAAACCATTTACTCTTCATGTCTTTACCGGTGATGAACTTTCGGAAACTCTGAAAAATATGAATTTTTCCCCTGACGAGATTCAGTTGATTTCAAAAAGTTCTGCGAAAAATGGCTTTACAGAATTTTTCGACATACTCTGGAGATTTATATTTTTCAGACAGGTGTGGAATGAAACAGGGTCTACTGATTACATGTTGTATATGAAAAAGGATTTCTCAAAACTTCCGGCGCTGGAAGCTGTGCCTCTTATGGGTTTAAACGTAGCCCACGAAAGAACTCCTTCACTGCCATCGACACTGATAACTAAAGTACTGGTTACCGGTAACAAGGGTAGTTCCGGCGGACAGTTAAACTGTCCCAGGGATATAGATCTGGATTCAGATGGTAATATATATGTAGTGGATTCTCTCAATCACAGAATAGAAAAATTTTCTTCCCGGGGAGTATTTCTTTCTTCATGGGGAGAACAGGGAAGTAAAGAAGGTAAATTTCAGGAACCATGCGGTATAGGAATTGACAGAAAAAATGGTTATGTTTATGTGGCAGATACATGGAATCACAGAATAGAGCGTTTTTCTCTCGATGGAGTTTATCAATTTTCCTGGAAGGGAGATTTTTATGGTCCGAGAGATGTGGTAGCAGATAGTCATGGTGATATTTATGTCTCTGATACGGGGAACTGTTTTATAAAGAAATATAATCAGAAAGGTGAATTATTGAAGCAGTTCGGTTCAAAAGGAAGCAATGACGGTCAGTTTCAGGAGCCTGTAGGACTTACTGTGGACAATGAAGACAATATTGTCATAGCTGATACCTGGAATCAGAGGGTTCAGAGATTTAATCGTGATGGTAATTTTATCGATAAGTTTGATGTTGCCGGATGGTACGGCAATAATATAAGAGAGCCCTATCTTACAGTTGCTTCCGGTGATAAAATCTATCTTACAGATTCGTCTCAGGAAAAGATACTCGTATATGAATTAAAGGGAGGTCAACTGGTATCTGTTCTGACTACAAAGTCCGTCCTGGGCAGAATGAGTGCTCCTTTAGGAATAGCCTTTAATGAGAAGGATGCAAAGTTAATCATAAGTGATTTTAACGGTAATTCCATTCAGATAATTGATTTAAAATAGCAGGTCAGCAGACTGGCAGAAGGTTACTGAAAAGCTATTACATGTTCTGATAGCTGAAATGCTGAAATGCTGAAATGCTATTTAAAATAAAAATTAAAAGAGGGCAGGAAAAAAGCTTTTTCATATAGAAAGTATTATAAAAATATGACGGCTATTATTTGCCATTAAGGAGTTGAAAGTTTTTGAAAAAACCTTCATTACAGTTTTCTATTCCGTGTCTTGAGGTTGATGAATCAGGTAATAAACCCCCGAGTTTTAAGTATATCTTTTATGAATTGCCTTTCCCGGAATTTCCCATTAAAAGCCCTAATTTTTTTATAAATAACGGATGGTGTTATGGTCTTGGCCCTCATACTGAAAGAACGAAGGTATTGAGACCAGATAAAAAGACTGTTCTTACAGATACAAAAGATCACGAATTTATGCTTGAAGATGATGAAACACCTTTTATGGCTATCAATATGTACCAGGAAATAGTATTTCCCGAACCCGGTACCTACTGGGTACAGATTTTTCTTGATAATCAACAGGTAATACAATATCCTTTACCTATTCGCCAGGCCAGTGCAAAAAAGAAAGTTTAATTTTTTCCTTACGGATATTTTTGTGCGAAGCAGGGAACAGGCATGCCTGTTCCCTGCTTCTATAGTGAGGTCTTTTTATGAAATTTGGCTCTAAAATTTTTGCTTTCCTTGTTGTTATAAATGTTCTTATTTTATTTCTGGCTTCTTTATTGATAAACAGTTACATAATAAATAGCTTCTTCAATAATAATAAACAGCTTGCTTTAAGTCAGTCAGAAATACTTGCCAGGCAGGTCAATCATCTTGTAGAGTCTAAAGAGCAATTGATTATACTTCTCGGTACATTTGCCCTCACAGATTATATATCTGCAAGAGAGGGAAAAGATAAAAAAGTGATTGAAAAAAAGAGAAAAGAAGCTGAATTGAAGTTTAAACTTTTTTCCGAACAGTACAGTTCTTTCAATGAACTCAGGTTTATAGATGAAAAAGGTGAAGTACTTATAAAGATTTTAGATGGGAAAATCGTCGATAAACCCGATGAGAACATGAGCGATAAAGACTATTTTAAGTCACTTCTTGCCACAGGTCAGGAAAAGAAAAAAATATATAAATATATTTCCCCTGTATTTAAGACAGAACAGGTGGCTATTAATATGGCATGTCTTGTAAATTATAAAGGACATGATACAGGTATTATAGTAGGTACCTATAACCTGGAAGATATTCATGACCTGTTTAATGAAACTAAATTTAAGAGAATGTGGTTTGTAGAAGATAGTTTTGCCTGGATGATAGGAATAGATAATGAAAAAAAACCTCTTCTTATATCTTATCCTGAAAAATATAATTCTGATCCCCATATGATGGGATTAATTGAGGAAGATAGAGATACATCTTTAAGAAATGGTTTATTGCCATATGGCTATGGCTGTATATCTTATGTTTCGCAGGAGGGAAAAAAGCGTATCGTAGCTTTTACTCCTGTGAATAAAACACTTGGATGGAGTGTTGCTCTGTCAATACCATATAATAAATTTATTTCCTCAGGGGAACAATTACAGATTAAGATTACTGTTATTTTATTTATATCATTGTTACTTCTCATTACGGGTATGTGCAGTGTGATTTTTTATTTTTCCAGAGTATTAACACTTCTTGCTTTTGATATTGATACGTTAATAGATCTGGAACAGGAATCGCAGATTCATGTAAAGGGCCACGATGAAGTTGCTCAAATTGGTGTCGCTGTTAACAGATTAAATCAAAAATATCTGGATGTAAAGAGCAATAGTTCAATGGATATGAACAGTATAACAAATCTACCGGGGAATTTTACTGTACAGAAAAAGCTTTTCGATATAATAGACAGTGGCAGAAAATTTGCAGTTACTATGGTTGATATAGATAATTTTAATGTTTATAATCAGCGTTACGGTTTTCCTAAGGGTGACAGTGTTATAAGGATGACTGCCACACTTGTGACAAATATTGTAAAAGAATCTGGTAATAAAGAGGATTTTGTAGGACATCTGGGAGGAGATGATATTGTTTTTATCACAACTCCTGATAAGGTAGATAAAATATGTGAAGAAATAATATCTTCTTTTGATAAACAGATAGTATTATATTACACGGAAGAAGACAGACAGAAAGGCGGTTTTGCCTGGAGAGATAAAGAAGGAACAATAAAAAAATTCCCTCTTATGACTCTTTCTATTGCAGTTTCAACAAATGAGAAAAGACAGATAATTCATCCTCTTCAGATAAGCCAGATATTCTCGGAACTTCTTGTATATTTGAAAAAACGTCCAGGAAGCAAATATTTTAGAGATAGAAGAATCAGAGACAGAAAGCCTCTTTCTTCGGAAACTGCTTCTATTATGAGACAGGATGATAGCGAAGATTCTGCAGATAATGAGTCCGTGAGTTTATCAGAGCCGGAACATGAAACTGTAGAAGATGGAAATAAAACAGAAGCTTTGCCTGAAGATAACCATGAAGCTTCTGGCGGGACGAATGACGGAGAATAACCTGATAGTTTGGAGTAAAATATGTCATTGTATTGTGATAATTGTAACCATGAAAATAATGATAATGAAACATTATGTCATAAATGTGGCTATTCACTTCTGACAGAAAAGAAATTAAAACCGGGTTTGATTCTCCATGAAAATTATGAAATAAAAAGATTGATTAAATCGGGTGGTATGGGAGCAGTTTATGAAGGTCTGGATAAAAAATCTGGTACACTCTGTGCCGTAAAAGAAATGCTCGGACAGTCCTGTGAATCAGTAAATAATAATCAGTATATGATTGACAGCTTTAAGAGAGAAGCCAGAATTCTTCGTTCTCTCAATCACAGTAATATACCTGTCGTAAGAGATTATTTTATAGATGGCAATCGATATTATCTTGTAATGGATTATATAGAAGGTAAGGATCTTGATGCGGTTCTTCAGGGTTATGAAGGACGTGGTGTGCCTGAAGAGCTTGTGATAAAATGGGCAAAAGAGATACTTAATGCTCTGGAATATCTTCACAGCCAGGATCCTCCTGTTATATATCGTGATATGAAGCCGGAAAATATAATGTTACAGTTTTCTGATGAGAAGGTAATGCTTATAGATTTTGGTCTTGCCCGGACAATAAATCCTCTGAGTCAGGATACAATGACAAGCGTCGGTACTCCTGCTTATGCTCCGAAGGAATTGTTTCAGGGACAGCCCCAGATAAGAACGGATATCTATTCCCTTGGTGCTACCATGCACTGTCTTCTGACCGGTGTTATTCCTTTAATTCCTTTTGATTTCAGCCCTGTAAGGGAGCTTAATTCAAATGTATCGGAACATATTGAAGCAATAGTAATGAAGGCCCTGTCAATGGAACCGCGAGACAGATATGGAAGCGCAAAGGAAATGAGAGAAGCTATTGAGAATTTATCAAATCAGTCTCCTCAAATGAAAGGGAATGACAGGAAATCCTGGTACAGGAATTTAATATCTTTTTTCTTCCGGGGATGATAATTTAGATGGACAGATTACGAATTGGTTGTGATAAGGATAATGTTCTTGCCCGTTATGCAGAGAGATTCTGCGAAGTTCTGGAGGAAAAGTACGGTATTTATCTTCCTGTAGGTGAGGTTTCCCATTACCGATTTTATGAAAATCATCCTTCTCTTACAAATGAAATGGCAAGAGAGATTATGGATAAATATATTACAGGGAGGGAACAGGTCGCTTTACTCCCGATAAAGGAAGCTATTGATTATCTCGGTGAAATAAAGGATAAAATTGAACTTTATATTATTACAAGCACCGTACACTATGGAACGGAACAGGATGATATAGAAGAATGGTGCAGGACAGTTTCACTGGATTACTCAAAGGTCATTATATCTAAAGAAAAGGAAAAATATGTAAAGAAATTGAACCTTCATTTTATGATAGAAGACAGAGGGGATACTGCTTTGAGTATTGCCAGCACATGCCCTTCCTGCAGGGTTTTACTGCTTAATAGACCATGGAACCGCTATGTAGATACAAAATCTTTCCCCAACCTTCAGAGATGTAATGACTGGTATGAAATAAAGGGAATTTTATTGAGAGCTTTAAGGAAAAATTTTTAATTGTACTATGAAATGCTTTAAATTGGTTTATTTAAAAGAAATTATGTTTTATTTTGTTTTTATTTGTTTTTAATTTGCTTTTGCAAGAAATGATATTGATTTACATCAAGAGAAATATTAACAAATTATTAACATAGAACTATTGTAAAAGCAGGTCATCAGTATGTATAATATATCAGAAGTTAGCTATCAGCTATCAGCTAAAATTTACAATGCCTGACTGTGTAAATTAGCCTGAGAAAACATTTAACGACATTTATTATGTAATTCCTGTAAAAGCTGACTGCTGTCTGCTGATAGCTGAACGCTTACAAATATTAATGCTTAAATCAGTAAATGAAAGGAAGAATATCTTTGAACATATCAGATAGAAATTTAGCCACATGTAGAGACAGAAAAACGTCTGTTAATACTAAAAAAATCGATGACCCTCTTAAGGATAAAGTAGAAATAACATCTTCCACTGTAGAAGATAGTTTTTTATCAGATCTCTCAAAATTTCGCGATAAACTTGCTCTTCAGGAAAAAAAAGTGGCTCTCGATACGGGGTTTAAAAAAGGGTTCGTTAAAGATTTTGTAGATGGGAAACAGGTAGACGAAAAAGTAATGGAACTTGCAAATAAATACCCTCAACTTGTAAGTGTAGTAACAAGAGATTATAAAACATCAGGTTATGACGGAAAAATGAAAAATCTTCAGGGGCCTGCCCCTCTCCGTTATATGAAGATAGGTAAGAAAGATGAAGACAAACATGATAAGACAGGAATTCTTTTGCTTGCCTCTCCTCATGGCAGAGAAGTAACCAATCCTCTTATACTTCTTGAAACAGTAGAACAATTGCTTGCAAATTATAATCCTGACAGTGACGACAGTCATGTTAAAGAAATAACACAGCTCATAGATAATCTTGATATATATGCAGTTCCTGTTACCAATCCTGACGGACTCAGTTATGCCATACATGATGACCCTATGTGGAGAAAAAATCGTACCCCTGTTGAGGGAACAGAATATCATGGTGTAGATATTAACAGAAATTATGATTATCAGTGGCAGAAGGGAGATCCTTCCAAAAATTCCTACGGCGGTTCTGCTCCATTTTCCGAGCCGGAAACACGGCATGTGGCATCTATTGTAGATGAACATCCTAATATAAAGTTTGTCTGTGATTTTCATTCAAGAGGTAATGAAATAAGAAGACCTGCCGATATTAAAGATGAACATGATCTTGAATATTTTAAATATGTTCAGCAGAGAATGCATGATGCCATAAAGGGAACCCGCGGTAAAGATTATGCCATGGTTATATCCGATGTGTCTAACGGTTCTTCTGACGATTATTTTTATTTCAAAAAGGGAGGCATAGTTTCCCTTGTTGTTGAAGACGGAACTGAATATAAACCTTCTTTACCGGAAGCTCTGTCTATTGTAGATGAGTGTACGGATGGAGCGAAAGAATTATTACGAGTAGCAAAGGAGTATGGAGAAAAAAATAAAGTATGATAAAAAAATGTATTATTCCTGCATCAGGCAGAGGGACTGACTGGTCTCCTGTTTCTGAATTTGTTCCTAAAGAAATGTTACCTCTTCTGAATTATCCTGTCATACATTATATTTTTCAGGAAGCTTTCAGGAGTGGTTTTAATCAGATAGCAATAGTAATGACCTATGATAAAGAAATTATAAGAAATTATATATACAAGAATTTCGGAGATTTTATTCAACATGGTCTTACTCTGGAATTTATCTATCAGGAAGAAGCTATGGGAGAAGGCGATGCCATATTAACATGTGAGCATTTTATTCAGGGCGAACCTTTCTGTGTAATTATACCTGATGATATTTTCTTTTTTCACAGTCTTCCCCTGGTAAAATTAAAAGATATTTATGAACAGGAAGCAAAGCCCTCTACTGTTTTAGGCCTTGTTTCACTCGATAAGGATGCTTCGGGTGATTATTCGTCTTTTAATTTTCAGAAAAAATCTCATCATATTTACACTATAAATAAATTATATTCAGGGAAAGAAGAAGATATAAAAAATGCTTCCAGTTATAAAAATTCTCTGAGAATTGCCGGAAGATATATTTTAGACCCTCTGGTATTTGAATATCTTACAGATATGAAAAGTGCAGAAGGTGAAATCACTGTGGAAAAGCTTTTCAGTAATATGTTAAATAAGGGTGAGATATTTCTCGCATCTCATATAAAAGAACAGTGTTTCAATGTAGGGAATATTGAAGGATTTGTGAAAGCGAATCATACGTTTTTTTATTTTTAGATTTTAGTAAGCCTTCAACTCCGGGGTGTTGGGTACTGGGTCCTGAGTTAAGAAGATTGAACCCGGAACCTGGAAGCACAGAGCAGTAATCAATCAGATCCAAATAAGTTCGTAACCATTTTATCAGCTTCTGCCTGACAGGCTCTTACGAAG
>DAIOEN010000162.1:0-16140 GCA_036746235.1 Vulcanimicrobiota bacterium
TCTTCCAGTTTCTGCCACAGTAATTTTATGTGTTTACTGAAATCTCCGTCAGAATATTCTATAACTGTTTTACTCTCAATCATAGCTTTTGTAGTTACATTATCATAAGGTAATCTGCCCAGAAAATCTATTTTTTCCGTAAGGCAATATTCCTCAATTTTATTACTCATGTCAGTATTTATATCATATTTATTTATACATACAGATGGGTAAAGTTTGAAATTACGGGCAAGTTCTACAACTCTTTTCATATCATGAATACCTGACATGGTAGGTTCTGTAACTACAAGTATTTTATCTGCACCTGCAAGAGAAGATATAACAGGACACCCTGTTCCGGGAGATCCGTCTATTATAATAAGATTATACTTATATTCTTCTGCCAGTTTCTTTGCTTTTTTTCTTACCTCTGTAACAAGTTTCCCTGAATTTTCTCCTCCTGGTACAAGCCTTGCATGAACAAAAGGGCCAAATCTGGTATTACTTATAAATGTCTCTCCTGAAACAGAAGGTTTCATGTCTATAGCCTGTACAGGACAGAAATGACTGCATACGCTGCAACCTTCGCAGGAAACATGATCAATATGAAAATCCTTTCTTATGGCATCAAACCTGCAGAGTTCTATACATTTGCCACACTCTATACATTTATCTTTATCCAGTTCGGCAACATTACCTCCGATAAATAATTCTCTTTCTTTTATTTCCGGATCAAATATAAGATGAAGGTCTGCAGCATCTACATCACAGTCTGCCATTATTTTATTTTTTGCAAGAGAGGCAAAGGCAGAAACGATAGTACTTTTTCCTGTGCCTCCTTTACCGCTTATTACTACAAGTTCTCTGATTTTATTCATAATTTCTTCCTTCTCTATGTCTGTGTCTTCTATAATATTCATGAGCCTTTTTTCCCATTTCCACTGTAGAAAAATAATTCATACCTGCCCCTGCAGCTATACCTGCAAGAGGGAGAAAACGAAAAATACTTCTTCTGCAGAAACAACCGCTCATACCTGCGAGGATATTTTTAACTATTCGTGCGGTACCGCCTTTAAGCACCTCTGTTCTGAAGTGACCTTCATCTGCTTCCTGTAAAGACGTATTTCCGCTTAATATCATCAATACTTCAGTTATTCTTTCTTCTGACGAAGGATTAAATCCGTAAAGAGAAGCTATGGCAAGTATAAGAACAGTCTGAGATCTCAGAAGAGCAAAACTGTCTGCAAGGGCTGTACCTACCTGCATAACAGTACCAAGACCCGGTATACAGCCGGGCATGGCGCTCAATCCTCCCCAGAAGGAATTTTTCTTTGCAAAATTGTTTATACACACCAGTGCGAGTTCATCATCTTTTTTTTCAGGATAAATATTTCGGAGTTTTTCTATATCTTTTTCAATCTCTTCTTTATCCAGAGTGTTGTAAAAATAAAGGAAATTCTTTATAAAAATATTTTCATCTGGAACATTATCAGAGATATTTTTTGTTATATTTTTATCTTCCCCTGTAGTTTTTTCTATCACGGTCATCTGTTATTCACCTCCACAATATTTATCATTTAAAACGTCTCTTTATATTCTCAAAAAGCTTTATAAATTCTGTTTTTAATTCAGGAAGAGTCTCAAGGAGTGTATCACCTCTTGAATAACCTTCTGCTACCTTTCTGTCATCACGTATTTCCATGGATACATCTATATGTTCCGATACACAGTATTCTTTTACTCTATTATCTCCCGTGTCAGATCTATTTATTATTACAGAGAAAGGTATATTAAGAGATCTGACAAGATGGACAGCAAGTTTCAGATCATTTAATCCGAAAGGAGTCGGTTCCGTAACAAGTAAAATATAATCGGTATCTTTGAGAGATGCGACAACAGGACAGGACGTTCCCGGAGGACAGTCCAGTATAACCGGTACATTATTCTTTATCTTTTTCTTCAATTCTTTAATCAGAGGAGGACTTTTAGCTTCCCCTATATTTAATATACCATGATGAAATTCGATATGACCGCTTCTGCCTGATTCTATAACACCTGTTTCCCTTTTCACTTCTTTTAAAGCACCTGAAGGACATACTCTGATACATCCGCCGCAGGAATGACATAGTTGAGGAAATAAAAGAATACTTTTCTTTACCGATACTATGGCATGAAATTGACAGATTTTTCCGCATTCACCGCAGTAAGTGCATAAATTTCTGTCAAATTCAGGTACGGAGACATATACAGTTTCAATATGTTCTCTTTCAGGTTTTAAAAAAAGGTGGGCATTTGGCTCCTCTACATCACAGTCCAGAAACTGAACATTTCCAATAGCCTGAGCAAGAGCTGTAGCTACAGTAGTTTTACCTGTTCCTCCTTTACCGCTTGCTATACTTATTATCATAATTTATTTCCTTTCAATGGTTAATTGTGACCTGTTTTACGGAAGGTAAATAGAAATATTTCATTTCAGTAACATGAAAACTTCATGCCATAAATTCCTGATATCTTCTGAAAGATTACTTTCAGGTGATGAAATCAGAGGTATTTCACCTTTATTATTCACAGCCAGTTCTCTGTCAAAGGATAATTTACCTGAAACTCTGATACCCTGCTCATTACAGTAATCAACTATTTTTTTCTCATTTTCCCTGTTTATCCCGCACTTATTTATACATACGGATACAGGTATTTGAAAATAATCTGTTACCTCTAAAATTCTTATTAAATCACTTATACCGGACATAGTAGGTTCTGTAATAAGAAGAGCCATATCGGCATTACTCAGAGCTGCTATGACATTACAACCCAGCCCTGCAGAACCGTCAATCATAACTAAATCCTTATTTTCTTTCAATGCTACATTTTTTGCCATGTTTTTTATCTGAACAACCATTTTTCCGGAACCTAAATAGCCCGGTAAAAGCTGCCCGTAAATTACCGGCATATGTTCAACATGACCTCTATAAATCTTCCCTGCTTTTCTTTCTTCAAGGGTTATAGCATCTGTCGGACAGACAATAGTGCAGACTTTACACCCGCGACAGTAAAAAGAATTGAAAACCGGCATTTCGCCGCCTTCTATAGCGTGAAACCTGCAGAGACTTTTCTCCATACATTTCCCGCACTTAATACATTTTGACTTATTTAAAACTGCTACTTTTGGGCCAAAATAATCTTCTTCCGAGATAATATCAGGTTTGAGTAATAAATGAAGATTTGGTGTATCTACATCACAATCTGCTATAACAGAGTCTTTTTTCAGAACAGAAAAAGAAGCTGTAATAAGTGTCTTCCCTGTTCCTCCTTTACCGCTGATAATAACAAGTTCTTTCATTATTTATTACCACTTTTCTTTTCAGGATCGTGACGCGTGACGTGTAACACGTAACGCGAGCATTATTATCATTTATAATACATAATACCGGTTGTTCGTATAAAACCTTAACTGTAAGGCCATTTAACAGAAGTGCTGTCCTTTTTTCTCCAGTGATATTTCATTATATAAGTCAGAACGTTTTTAAATTTGTCATGCCATCCAGGTAATTCCATAGAAAAAGGTATCCCTCTGGAATAAAGTTCTGCTATCTCCATGTCAAATGGTATCTTTAACAGTAAAGGAATAGATTTTTTCTGGCAATATTCTTCTATAGAACTATTTCCGTTGTCCTTATTTATTATTACACCATAAGGTACTTTCAGATTATCTAATAGTTCTACCGTAAGGCATAGATCATGAAATCCGAAAGGAGTCGGTTCTGTAACTATTATGGCATAATCCGTTTTATCCACAGCTTCCAGAAGAACAGGAGAGAGTCCCGGAGGACCGTCTATTATTACAGTATCATTTTTATCTATCATGTTCCTCATATTATATACTATAGAATGACCTGTTTCTTCTCCGGGATTAAGGGAGCCTTCCAGAAAACGCAGGTTTTTAACTTCTCCCGATTTTATAACACCTGTTTCTTTTTTTCCTTCCGAAACAGCACCTTCAGGACATACAAGCCAGCAGGCACTGCATCCGCGGCAGAGTCTCTCGAAAAATAATATCTTCTTTTTTACTACTGCAATGGCATTAAAAATACATACTTCAGCACATTTTCCGCAGAAATTACACTTTTTCTCATCTATAACGGGAACAGATATAAAAGAACTATCTATTCGCTCAATTCTGGGAAGGAGAAATATTCTTCCGTCAGGTTCTTCCACATCGCAGTCCAGAAACATACCTTTCTCACATGACAGTACCAGATTTACTGCCACAGTAGTTTTACCTGTGCCCCCTTTACCGCTTATAACACATATTTCCATTTACCATCCTCCACCCCGTCCTCTTCCGCCGCCCATACCACGACCGCCGCCGCCACCCATGCCACGGCCTCCACCGCCGCCCATACCGCCCTGTGGCATATTCATACCATAATGACTCTCGACAGTAGAACCATTTATACGTTGAAGTTGATTATTTACAAGGGCCATTAAATTTTGCTGTATTGTTCCTCCTGTACCTGTATATATGGCTACTTCTGCAGCATTAAGTGTCTGAAAGGCATTGGGACCGAAATTACCTGATACAACTGTATCCACTCCCATATTTGCCACAAATTGAGCTGCCTGAATGCCTGCTCCTCCTGAAGCATTCCTTGCTTTATTTTCAAATACTTCCACATCATCTGTTTCTACATCTACTATGACAAAAAAATCACATCTTCCGAATCTCGGATCGAGTAATGCATTTAAATCCCTTCCTGTTGAACTGAAAGCTACTTTTTTCATAATCTTACTCCTTAATTTTAATATATTCGTGACATGTGACGCGTAACGCGTGACGGGTTTATATTCCTGCACATCACCCATTACGCATCACCCATTACGCCCCTAATGTCCGCAGTTATGTCCTTCTCCATGAGAAGAATCACATGTACTTTCTCCCGACACAAGGGAACCATTTATAAAATTATCTATGGCTTTATCTACAGATCCGGAAACTCCCAGATATGTCTTTATACCATATTGTTCGAAATTCATTATGGCTTTCTGCCCCATACCTCCTGCAATAACACAGTCAACCTTTTCACCATGCAATATACCAGGTATAGAACATCCTCCCCCCTGATGCCCCGGATTTACAAACAACCTCTTTCCGATAATTTTTTTATCCTGAATATCTGCTATCGTATATTCAGAACACTGACCGAAATGCTGGGATATATTGCCCCCTTCTGTTGCAACTGCCAGTCTCATAATTAACTGTCTCCTTTCATTTTGCAATTTCTATTTCTCATAGCCTGTCCTCTTCTATGACATTTTCCGTACTGCCTTCTGCAGCATCCAGGCATAAGAAATTTATCGAGTGAAATTTCACCTTTCTTAAAGGTTTCAAGAATCTCTTCATATTCACCGCAGAGATTTCCTATAACCCGTATATTGGCCTTTACAAGAGGATGAACAAAAAAATTACTTATAGCACCACAGATTAAAATATCTACTTTCTTTTCTACAAGTTTTTCTATTTTCTTGAGAGGACTCAGGGAACCGAAAGAAATTACTTCACGGCCTTTCTCCTGAGATCCTTCCAGATCTATAATCAGAAGATTCTGTGATGTATCGAACAACGGTGATAATCTCTTGTTAAAGATTGATATACTTATAAACACAGGCTTCTCTCCGTAAATATTTATTTTATTTCATATATTTATAATGCAATATATATGCCAGAAGAATTATAAACTATGAAAAACCCTGAAAAATCAAGATAAATATTTTTTTAGAGAAAATTTTCCAGAAAAAATAAAAAAAAAGATTGCATAATGCAATTTATATATTGCACAATGCAATCTTTTACATATTAATAGAAACAAAATCTTACTTGCCTGTAAGAATAAAATTCATTGTATGAGGATAATATCTTTTTTGGAAGAATCCATGACATGCAAAGGAAATTAAATAGATACCAGTTTATCTGTTTCTGTAATAAGGGATGCAGAGGTTTTTGACCTGTCAATTTTGCTCAAATTATCAGGTATTTTACTTTCTAAATATAATGTATCGGGACAGAAATCCAATCCATTTACCCACTGGATACTGCCAAGAAATGGTTTAACGGAATTAAATATTCGGCGATCTTTTAACTGATTGAAAATGCCTTTATCTAAATAAGGTTTTACATCAAAAATTCTCTGTTCATTATTATCAAACAAAATACTCAGAGTATAATCATCATTTGGATAAACTTCTTTAATTCTTGGATTCATATTATCACCCCTTTACCTGAGAGGTTCTATTTTGAATATTTCATGCCCTGATGAAGCAAGTTCCCAGTTTGCCATCAAGTCTTCTTTATGTATTTCTATCCATGCCTGAACCAGTCGTGATTTATTCTGTGGTATTTCTCCGTCTATTAATTGTCCGTCTGGAATTGAAAATACTGCTTCAAGCGCCTGATAACGGACATGGATATGTGGCAATTTATGTTGTCTATTATCAAAAAAATATAAGGAAACAATTATACCATAGAACATTGAAATAATTGCCATTAATCAGTCCTCCATAAACCTGATAAACAGGGCATTTATGCATAACTCCTAATTTTATATTAAATGAAGCTTTCATTTTTGTCAATAGTATTACAACATTCCATACATATCTGCTTATTCACGTTCATTTTTTTCATCTTTGAAGGCATCACAGGTTCTTTACAAATATCACACAGAACAGACGATTCGATTTTAGCTTTCGGAGGCAGTTCTACATTAACCTCTTTTATGGCAAAAAGTTCTTCCAGAGGTTTATTCAGGATATACCCTGTTCTTTCCGGCTGAAATTCAGGGAATTCCTTTTCTTTTTGAAGGCTAAAATCTTCTGTCGCTCCTCCGGCAGCAGGATCATCGATAGATCCCGGTATAAGAGAAAATCTTATTCCTTTTCCGGATTTTCTGCTAAAAAAAATAAAGACCATTTTTCCGTAATCTTTATATATTAAATTACCTTTACCGAAAGTACATCCTGTAAGAACCTGTATTGCATCGGCACAGCATGCATCGGTCTCTGTTATTGCTACTATTTCTTCATCTACTGATCTTATTTCTTTCAATTTCTCCAGGCCTGCTTTTGCAGCTCTGTAACCTATGGTAAGTCCGGGACATATATGTCCATGAAATCTGGCACATGCTTTAAAATCGTCACTTAATAAATTTTTTTCAATACCCATAAGATTGTCCGGTGATAAATACCGGCCTCCTTTCATTTTTCACCTGTCATTTTCCAGGCCGAATGATTTTATTTTTCTCCATAGAGTTGTCTTATCTATACCCAGTTCTTTCGCTGTTTCCTTTTTATTCCAGTTATTTTTCCTGAGAGCCTCATAAATCACATGTTTTTCCATATCTTTCAGAGATTTTTTCTGATATTGAACAGGATGAGACGATATAAACTGTTCAGGTAGATGTTCTGGCAGTATTACAGTTCCTTTGCAGAGGATAAAGGTATGTTCTATAATATTTTCCAGTTCTCTTATATTTCCCGGAAAATTGTGTTTCATTAACAATGAAAGAGCTTCATCCGATATAGATTGAATATCTTTTCCTTTTATACTGTTAAACCTCTGTATAAAATGATTTACAAGCAACGGAATATCTTCTTTTCTTTCAGACAGAGGCGGTATAAAAATCTTCATAACATTCAGGCGGTAATAAAGGTCCTGCCGGAACTTTCCCTCTTCTACAAGAGCAATAAGATTTTTATTTGTAGCTGCCACTATTCTCACATTTGCTTTACAGGCAGTTACACTCCCAAGTGGCTCATAAGTTTTTTCCTGGATTACCCTGAGTAATCGTGTCTGCATTGATGCAGATATATCACCTATTTCATCAAGGAATATAGTGCCCCCTTCAGCAATGGCAAATCGTCCCGGTTTATCTTTTTTTGCATCTGTAAAAGCCCCTGCTTTATAGCCGAAAAGTTCCGATTCAAGCAGTGTATCGGGAAGGGCTCCGCAGTTTACAGCTACAAGGGGTTTCTTTTTTCTTCCGCTCAATTTATGTATCGCTCTTGCTATGAGTTCTTTACCTGTTCCGCTGTCCCCTTCGATTAAAACATTACTGTCACTTTCCGCTATATCGGGGAGTATGGAGAATATTTTTTCCATTCTGTGATTTTTACTTATTATATCCTGAAAAGAATAATTTTTATTAATCTTCTTTCTCAGTTCTTCTATTTCCCTTAAATCACGGAATGTTTCCACTCCTCCTATAATATGTCCATGTTCATCCCTTAATATGGCAGTGCTTATACTTACGGGAAAAGGTTTTCCGTTCTGATTGACTATATAGATGGATTTATTTATAACGGATCTTCCGCTTTCCATAGTTCTGTGAAGGGCACAGTCAGTTTCACATATACTGGCATGAAATACTTCATAACAGAGTTTTCCAATGGCATCTTCCCTTGATACACCGGTAATTTTTTCGGCGGCTCTGTTAAAGGATGTAATTTTCCAGTCATTATCTACGGTAAATACTCCGTCTGCTATACTGTCCAGAATTATGTTAAAATAAGGTTCTTCTCTTTTCTGTTCCATAGAGGCATTATATTACAGGTCGTAAAAGTTTGCAAATCAAGGCAACAGAGGTTTCATGCCCGCTATCATACCATAAAATAGTTTCACTCATGTTTATACCTCTTACTTATTTTAATGCTTCTTTAAGAACGTTCATATTATTTTTCATAATATTTATATAGGCATCACATTCCATAGGGCCTGTAACTACAGGATCAAGGCTGAATAGCTTTATGTCTGTTTCCCTGGCAATCACATCGGCCGATTTTGACGAATATTGTGGTTCTGCAAACAGTGCTTTTACCTTATGTTTCTTAATTATTTCAACTGTTTCAGCCAGTTCCTTTGCATTTGGCTCTGTTCCCGGTTCTCTTTCTATTACTGCAAGAATATTCAGACCAAAATCTTTTGCAAAATAAGGAAAAGCTTCATGAAAAGTTATAATATTACGGTCTTTTATATCTTTTATTTCACTATCCATTTCATCTTTTAATTTACCGAGTTTTTCTATATAAGCATCTGCATTTTTCCTGTAAAGCTCTTTATGAGAAGGATCATTCTGAGAAAGGCCTTTTTCTATATTATCAACCTGCTTGATGAGATTGGAAATAGATAACCATACATGAGGATTTCCTTCTTCATGTGTGCATTCATGGGATTCATGTTCTTTTTCATGTTCATCTTCTTCATGGGATTTTTCATCATGTTTATGATGATGTTCTTCTTTAATCAATTCAATACCTTTACTGGCATCTACGATATTTAGATCAGACTGTTCCTTTATAACCTTGTCGAGGAAATTCTCCATACCTGCTCCGTTTACTACAAAAATATCTGCAGTAGCAATTGTTTTCATATTATCAGCAGTCAGGGCATAATTATGAAGACAACCTGTAAAAGGTTCCGTAAGGTTAATAACCTTAACGTCAGGTACATCCTTTGTAATATTAATAGTACTTATATATACGGGATAAAAAGAAGTCAGAACAACAAGTTGTGTTTTGCCGGGTGTTGCCGGAGTATTTTCTACTCTGTTACAACCTGTCATAATTATTAAACATAAGAAAAATATTATCTTAAATAATCCTTTTTGCATAAATATACACCTCACTATAAAATTTATTGAATACTAATCTTTTCACTTTTAACTCTTTAATCTAATTCTAATTACCGCTCCAAATAAGTTCGTAACCATTTTATCAGCTTCTGCCTGACAGGCTCTTACGAAAAAAAATAATTTGCCTTATATCATTTGTTTTACAGACAATAAATTAACCCTTATTTAATTTTTAATATTATAGAAAAAACTAATTTTTCTTCTCCAGAGCCTGCCAGGCAGAAGCTTTTTATGGGTACCCTTTTACCTGTTACGGTACTAAGAAGTTATAAAATACACTTCTGTCATCTCCTTTCATTATTGTTTATTACAGTCACTGCATTTACATTTAAACAAATTTTCCGCAGCTTTTCTCCGATATCTTTTTGCATAGTCATCATCGGGGTTTATTTCAAGAGTCCTGTCAAAACAGAGTATAGCCTTATGATATATGCCAAGACTGAACAGTACATAACCTTTTGTGTACCAGGCCATATCATCATTCGGATTAATACTTATTGCCCTGTCGAAAGAACCCAGTGCTTCATCACTTTTGCCGAGATAATAAAGGCATACTCCTCTTCCGAGCCAGGCATCCAGATACGCAGGATCTATTTTAATGGCTTTTTCAAAATCCTCAAAAGCTTCATTATATTTTTTCTGATTCAAAAGAGAATAACCTGATTTCATATAATCATCTGCCGTACCGGCTAAAGACGGTAAGAAAGATATTAAGATAATAAAAATAATCAAATATTTCACAACAATCACCTGAAATATAAATAAGGATCTCCGGGAGTATCCCCTTCCGTTATCCGTTTTATTTTAATAAGTGGTAATTCTCTGTTTTTATAACTCACAGTTGATATAGTACCATCCACTTCAATCCATTTATTTTCCGGAATTTTCTCCATATCCGATTTTTCACAGATAAACCCCATCATAACTGCATCTGCAGCACAGCAGAAAACAGCCATTCTCCCGACTCCTATCTGGTCTTTCTTGAAATTATCCATAGTAAAAGAAAAACCTGATATTTCTATCTCCTTTCCTCTGTAATCCTTAATATTATTATAAATATCTTCAGTCTGATTTATAAAATTTTTTTCATTTAATATTATTTTATCTTCAAGTATTTCATGAAAATCGTTTGTTTTTTTTATAATTTCCTTTTTTGTTATCTTATTTGAATATCCTGTTACTCCTGTTATTCCTCTTGTAGAAGCCATATCGGCTCCTAGAGGTGAAAGAGGAACTGACAGGCCGAGTAGCAGAGGTATAAAAAATATGAATATACCGTATTTGAAATCAGATTTTTCCGTCTTTATCCATTTTATTATCTGATAAACTGTAAATATAATTAATATAAACAGAGCAAATATGGTAAAAGGAAAAAAATAGGGATGAATAATATAAGCCATTCTACCTTTATAAAACAGATTTATCATACCGGCAGATATTCCGGTAAGTATTATTAATTTCATAAATTCATAATCCATAAAAATCTCCTTATCGTAATATAACTGCAGGAAGGGTTATGAGAAAAACCAGTAATGTTACAATAACCATTATTTTTAGAACAGACTTTTTCTCAAAAGCTCCCATAAGCATAAAAGTTAACTTTATATCAAGAACAGGCCCATAAACCAGAAAAGGAATTGTATCGGTATTTTTTAATATACTGGCAAAGCTTCTTGCCACAAAAGCATCTGATTCCGAACAAATGGATAGCACATAGGCCAGGCCCATCATACAAACAGTTATAATAAGAGGAGACATAACTATGTTTGTTATCATTTCTCTCGAAATAAAGGTCTGCATTAAAGCGGCAAAGACCGAACCGGCTATAAGATATTTACCTGTATCAAAAAATTCTTCCACTGCATGATCCAGAAGTAATATAATATTTGCACTATTTTTTTTATGTTTACACTGGCCGGTATGATCATGATTGCCATGGTCATGGCCACTATGATCATGACAGCAGGAATGACAGCGATATTTCTCTTCCATAGATATAGAATCTTTAAAAAAACGATGCCATATAATTCCTGAAGAAACTGCTACTGTATATCCCATAATACCTCTGAGAATAGCAATTCTTTTATCAGGATAAAAAGCAATAAAAGTTGACGAAAGGACAACAGGATTTAACACGGGAACAGAAAGCATAAATGTCAGAGCAGATGAAAAAGGAACCCCTTTTTTCACAAGTCTTCTCACAACAGGAACAATTGCACATTCACATACAGGAAAAATAAGTCCCATAAGACCGCATAAAAAAATACTCATAATTTTATTCTTCGGAAGAAATCTGTAAATTACTTCCGGAGATACAAATACTTCTATAACTGCCGAAACAATTGCACCTATAAGCATAAATGGCATAGCTTCAATCAATATGCTCAGAAAAATAACAGCAAAATTATTAATAGAATTCACAAAATCTCTCCTTTAATACAAGGAATAATCTATTTTAGTGGGTAATGAGTAGTCAGGTATAATAAAATAGAATAACCGGAAGAAACAGGAATAAATAATAAAGGAAACGTTATTCAGTAAAAAAGGAGAGATAAGGAGGACCTCTTGTAAGAAGAACATTATAATAAGGTTTGACATATGAAGTTTTTTTTATGTATCTAATTATATTCAGAGCCGTTATGATAACAATTAAATAATATATTGTAATTTCTTCACATATTAAAAGAGAGGCTAAATAACAGCTAATACAGTGATGATCGTTATCTTCATGAATATGAATATGACAGGATAAATGTACGGATATTGAAAATACTAAAATTATCAGGATAAATGAAAGATACCTCTTCTTCATAGAAATTATTATAATACTAATTTTAATTTTCCACAAGGAAATTTTTACAGACCAGAAGTGAGTTATAGTATTTTAAAAGGACAGGTGATTTTATATAAAATTATTTAACAATTTATTAACATTTAAACATTGAAATAATATCTTTTTTATAATAAAATTTATATATAAATTATTTAGATAAACTGCCTGTACATAATTTTCATCTAAGAGCGTGTTGGAAAAATACCAACCCCAACTTTTTATGATTTTCCTAAAATTCACTGGGTTCATATCAAGACTACCAATCCTATAGAGTCTGTATTTTCCGGAGTAAAAACCAGAACAAATGTAGTTAAGCGTTTCAGGAAGAGAGAAAATGGTAAGTATATGGTTTTTAAGTTGATCCAGAGATTATCTATAAACTGGCTTCCTATAAAAGGGAAAGATTTATTGCCTCTTTTAAAACAGGGGGCAAAATTTGTTGATGGAATTATGGTACAGAATATGTCTGATTTAGATAAAGCAGCTTAATTGAGAGGAGTTGGAGGCACTTAGAACCTATCCAAAAAGTAATATTTATTGCACATCCTTCCGGTGGGTGAGGCTCTGGAGAAAAATATATACCGTATTAACAGTAATTTGTAAATTAAATAAATGTAATATCGTAGCAGTCTTTAAAGACATGTTGTTTTGCACGAGGATTATAGATTTTTCGGAAGAGCCTCACCCACCGGAAGGTATTTGATGACTTTTCGGATAGGCTCTTAGAAGAATTTTTCACAACTATTGACAAGAGTTCCAAATTTTTTTTAAACTGAAAGGAGATTTGTAATGTTTGTATTTAAAAACATTCACTTTGGATTATTTTTATTTTTATTAACAGGTATTCTATTAATTAGTTTTGGTTGTGGAGGAGATGAAAATGTATTATCTACAATATCTCCTACTCCAACTGTAGACCCAAATGATCAAGTTCTGCCAAGTATTAAATTAGATTTCTATACTAAATGGGAAAAAATACACGCAAAAAAAACAAAACATGCAGTAATTTCTTCTATTTTGGAAGATTGGCATAAATATAAAGTATCACAGAAAGAGATTACACCTACAGATGTAGCAGGAGGTGAGATTTCACCTATAGATGCAGCAGGAGGTGTCTTTAGTATTGTTCAGGGTATTTATGATTTTATACAACATCGAAATGAGCAAGCTGAACTACATCAAAAACTAAATGAAATAATTAATCAAATTTCTGAAATACAGAATCAACTTAGTAATATAGAACAAGAAATTAATATAAACTTCCAGATAACATCAGACGAAATTAAACTTAGCTCAGTAGCTTCTGAAATTAATAATTGTACAAATAAGATAGGTAGATATTTTAATGGAAATACGTCTGACCCTAACTCACTTCCTCTATCAAATAGTTTTATGTTTTATCAAAATGAACTGAATGTAATTGCTAATGACCCAAATGTTCCCCTTGTTGACCCAAACGATCCTAATAGTAATATAGACCCTAACTATGTTTGCCCTCAAAATGGGCTGAGTTTGAATGCATTAAAATACAATTATTCAATATTTATGGATCAAACTATTGAACCAAATATACTAAATGATAAATTGACGGGAGATATTAGTAGCATACATGATTATATTTTAGCAGAAAATTTTGCAACTGATTCTTCATATGCTTATTTAACTTTATGGGCGCAGAAAATAATACTCACATACAATCCTACTTCAGGGAAAGAAGATCTGCATAACATTCTCCAAGCTTATACTGCTTTAGAATGTATTTTTCTAAAATGTATTAATTATCAACTTCAAGGAGCAGTTGTTGTAAAAAATTATTATAACTATAAAATTTATACTGATCCTAATAATCCTATTCATCAATCTGATCTTAACAATTTTAACACCGATTTCGAAAACAATTTAAAAGAAGAGCTTCAACAATATCTGAGAACAGTTGATTATTTAGCTGTAAATTTAATAGATTTCAGAGACGGCAATCATTATATAATTGGTGACTATATAAATCCCCAATCACATATTCTTTTCAACCAAGTACTTGCCCGGTCTAGATTCGTATGTGCTAACATTCTTGCAAATACTCTCGATGACCCTAACTCTGTACAGGGACTTTATGGCACTATTATAATGCCAAATAGTTATAGTTACCTTCAGGGACAAGTCAGTAATATAAATAACGCTAGCTTTACATGTAACTATAATGGCACAAATATGGGAGCATACGTTACAGGTGTTCCTAGTTGGTATCCTTGCACCATATGGAATCCAAATGGAAATATTAGTTCCGATAATAATTGGTGCTTTTTTGACTTCTCACCATCTCAATCTTTAACTACATCTTATAATACAGCACAGTTTCCTCAATACTCTAATCCTCCGTCCGGTTCCATGATGCCTGTAACCGCACAACCTCCAATTAATCAACTTCAATTAGTAAATATAGAATCTTATAACCCTAATGATCCAACTCTAGACACCCCAGGTAACTTTAATTTTGGCTTTTTCTGTGTACTATGGCCCTGGAGTAATGGACCTACATGGTATCAACCAAGCACTATTTATGAAATGTACGTACCTTACCCTATGTTTTATGAATTTAGTAATCGTACTTGTGATTTTGGTTGGCCTAATAATCCACCTAATCCTTTTGCTATTGGAATACCACAAGGGAATTATGCAGGTTCTGATTACATAAATGATCCAAATAATATTATAGCAAATGCTTTTTCTTTCGATCAATACTCAATAAAGTCTACAGTTAATACTCAAAATATTAATACTTATGGGGGGTATGGGGCGTTAGGTTACTCGGGTAATTCTTCTTACCTTATAACTAATCCTGCGTTTTGGGCTGAACAATGGGCAGACGTTAATGTTATAGGAGAGCCTACTTTATTTAGTCAATCTACTATATTTATAAATTCTTCCACTACGCCTTCAGGAATTAATCAAGACCTTAAATGCGCAAACCTGTATGCAGCTTTTGTAAACATATACAATCAAGGTGAACTATACATTAGTGATCCAGTACCATTATATATTCTAGCTTCTGCAACGCTCAATGAAGCGGGAGCTAACATAACTCCGGAAAACGTTCCTAGTAATGGTAATTGGCCAGATAATGGATACCAAACTTATCAGAGTAATAATTTAATACCTCCTGGACGTTTTACAATAAAAATGGGGTTAGGATGTACATATTCAGCAATTAATAAAGATAATGGCTCGAAGGTGAATTATCCTTCTCCCATAAATTGGAGTATGAATATGTCTATATCTAGCTGGATAGATTTTATATACCCAGCACAGACACAACTTCCAACTCTCAGTACGCCTCCAAATTAATGTTGACTTAAGAATCTAAAAGTTATAATTGAGAATAAACGGGCATGGTTCAATCGTAAATAAAAACTCTCCTATTGTGATATAAAAAAGAGGAAAAAAAAAATCCTTAATCTTTAAAAAAAAATTTAAAGAAATAAGGATAAAAAAAAGATGAGTAATTATACAATAACCAAAAGACTTTCAGCAACCATACCCTAATTTTAATTTTCCACAAGGAAATTTTTACAGACCAGAAGTGAGTTATAGTATTTTGTAACGTCAAGAATTATTATACCCCAACCTACCGTTTTATAATATAAATAATGT
>DAIOEN010000163.1:0-16109 GCA_036746235.1 Vulcanimicrobiota bacterium
ACGGGAACAGGGAAAACACGATTTATACCTATGGTTCTGACGGAAGTGTTTACGGGGGGCCTTATTATTATGGTTACAGAGAAAGAGACGGCCAGTGTAAATCGCAATGTGAAGATGAAAGTACTATGTTAAATTCTGTGTCCGATAAAAAAGCACCGGCAAGAGCAGACGGAGGGAAAGACGGAGGCGGTGCTCCAATGGTTCAACCTGACTTTACCCGTTCTTATTTCCCTGATACGGCCTATTTCAATCCGAATATAATAACCGATGAAAAGGGAATGGCAGAGGTTATGGTATCCATGCCTGATACTCTGACCACGTGGCGTTCTACGGTAAGGGCAGTGAGTAAGGATACAAAGGTAGGGGAGACAACGAAGAAGGTAATAGTAACGAAAGACCTCCTTGCAAGACTGATAACGCCGAGATTTTTTACGGAAAGAGACGAATGTGTAATAACAGGTATAGTTCATAATTACCTGAACGGTGAAAAAACAGTGGAGGCGAAGCTTGAAATAGAGGGAGATATAGAGATAGAAGATAAGGCTGAAGTTAAAATTAAAATTCCTGCCAACGGTTCAAAACCTGTAAACTGGAAGGTAAAAGTGAAACGTTGCGGAGAGAGTGTAATAAAACTTACGGCTCTTACCGATGAGGAATCAGATGCTGTAGAACTGAAGGTTCCCGTATTGCCTCACGGAACGGAGAAGTTTGTAGCCTGTGGAGGAAGCACAAAGGATAAGGCAGAAGAGATTCTCGTTATGCCGAAAGAAGGAGACAGGGGAAGCGCAAAGTGTGTGATAATCCTTGAGCCTTCTTTAGCCTCGTCAGTGTTATCGTCTCTTGATTACCTTGTAGGATATCCTTATGGATGTGTGGAACAGACAATGAGCCGTTTTTTGCCGAATGTAATAGTGACGAAGACCCTCGGTGAACTGGATATATACAATGAGAAAATCAACAAAGATTTACCTGATATGGTAAAGAAGGGTTTTGAGCGGTTATATAATTTCCACCACAGTGACGGAGGCTGGGGCTGGTGGGAGAATGATGAGAGTCACCCCTATATGACGGCCTATGTGGTATATGGTCTGAGCCTTGCGAAGGAAGCTGGATATAAGATAGATGAGAACAAATTGAGAGCCGGTACGGGGTGGTTACGTGAGCATTACGGAAAAGAGAAAGACATAAATACGAGAGCCTATATGGCATTTGCCATGACAGTAGCAGGAGAGAACTGTAAAGATCTTCTGTTAAAAGTGTATGATAGCCGTGAGAAACTGGATAGTTACGGAAAGGCAGTTCTGGCTCTTTCCCTGAATAAAAGCGGTCTTATGGCGGAGTCGAAAGTGATGGTAGATTTACTGGAGAAATCAGCGGAAATATCCGGTACAGTAGCCTGCTGGAGCGGTATGGCAGGAAGTCATGGATGGACTGACAATCAGGTAGAGTGTACATCATACTGTCTGTCTGCCTTACTGAAGGTGAAACCGGAAAGTGCACTCATACCTAAGGTAGTGAGGTATCTGTCAACAAGCCGTAACGGAGACTGCTGGTATTCGACGAAGGATACTGCAGCGGCGGTGATGGCTCTTACGGGATATATAAAGGAGAGCCGTGAGATGAATCCTGATTTTACGGCCCATGTATATTTAAACGGAACGAAGCTGGACACAGTAAAATTCAGTAAAGACGATGTAGGGAAACCGGGAAAAGAGATAGAGATACCATTCGATAAGGGTTTACTGCAGGGAGAGAATAAGGTAAGGTTTGAGATGACCGGTAAGGGAGTTCTGTATTATGCTGCCTATCTGAAATATTACACGGGAGAAGAGAACGTAAAGTCCGGGAGTTCCGGTTTTAAGGTGACAAGGAGTTATTACCTGTTGAAACCGGGGATGAAGGATATAGAGAAAGAGCGTATAAAACTGGGCAGTAACGGAACTATAAGTGTGAGCAGCCAGGATATAATCCAGGTAGAGTTAAATATAACAGGTGCTTCGAATTACGAGTATATAATAATAGAAGATCCGAAGCCTGCAGGATGTGAATTTGACGAGAAGCAGAGGGAGAATGCGGCGGAGTGGAATTACTGGTATGCTCACAGGGAACTGAGGGATGAGAAGATAGCTTATTTCTGCACCTATTATTCATCAGGGACGAGGAAGGTAACTTACAGATTGAGGGCAGAGACTCCGGGAGTGTTTCATGTGATGCCGTGCCGTGCCTATGCGATGTATACAAAGGAGATAGGCGGTAACAGTGATGAAATGATCATGGAGATTAAGGAACAATCAGGAGAGAAGGTTGAGGCCACTCCTGTGCCTGTGACAGTGGAACCTTCTGCATCTCCTGCATCTGTTCAGCTTCCTGCAGACAGCAAAGGGTCAAACAGGAATTTACTCATGACAGGTACCGGTGTAATAATTACTGCAGGCCTCGCTCTTTTACTTCTTTTGAGGAATGTTAAGGTGCTGGCTAAATAATTATATATGTGACGCGTTACTAAAATATGTAACGCGTCACATAACAGGGCAACTGCCCTGTAGTTTAGTTTAATTATCTGTTCTAATTATTACTCTGTCTTAAGTTGATTATTTATTTCATTTAATATTTGATTCTGTGCTTCCTGTCCTTCAGGAGTATTAAGTTCATTTATTATGGCTTCCTGTAGATGGTCCAGACCATGTGATAAATTTACTGCAGTCTTAATCCCGGCCGGCGCTCCTGTCGCAAGAGGAGCAAGGGTTATTGCACCATAAGGAACCAGTCCTCCCAATGCTGTAGCTGCTGCATCTGTTACTCCCCTGATTACAGCATTCTTTACTTTTTCTTCAGGTGTTTGTTTACTAAGGTTTCCAAAATAATGTTCTTTAAATTCTGCGAGAATTCCTTTTTTCGGATTAAGTTCCCTGTAAACTCCATATCCACCCATAGCTAATGCGGCTACTGCCACTCCTATAGGTCCACCTATTGCACCGGCTCCTACTTTAGCACCAATAGCTGCTGCACCCAATCCTACAAGACCGCATGCCAATCCCCTTATACCTGAAAATCCCCCTTTTACTACAGAGATAGTTGCAATTCCTACTTTTGCTGCCTTGTCAATTTCAGAAAGAGCTTTGTTAACAAGTTCTTTCTTTTGTTCTTCAGTAAGAGTAACACCTTCCTGACCAAGGTTTATACCCATTTCTTTAGCGATTTCTTTAAGTTCCTGTTTCTGTGCCGGTGTAAGAACAAAATCGTTTTTTTCTGTATTTGTTCCTATTTCAACATTATCTTTTGGTTCTGTTGTCTGCGGCTGTGTTTTTACTTTCTGTTCTGCCGGTAATTGTGTCTGACTGACATTCCCTTTAATTATCATTTGTGCTTCTTCCTTTCTAAATTATATGTGAAAAATATATCAGAGTATATGAAAAAATCCGTTAAATAAATTATAAAAGCTTTTACTATTGTAAAAGCACTCTGGTTCTTAGATATCCTTTAGATTACCTCATTTGATTCATAGTATCACGACAGCCGGAATTTAAATCACGACAACCCATATTTATCACTGTTTCTTCATTTCCCTGTTTTTTTTCCAGTTCTTTCAATTCCCTCATGGCTTCCATTTGATTCATAGTATCACGACAGCCGGAATTATAAGCTATTTTTCGTAAGTCTTCCATTCTGGTCATTTCGGGATCTTCAGTGTTCTTCTGGTCGCCGATTTTCAAAAGATCCTGCAAAGATAGTGAATTGCCATTACTATCAACAATTCCCATCTTACCGCCTTCACCTATTGTTAAACTAACACCTTTACCGCTAAAATCATAACTGGCTGTTTGGTTAAAACCTTGAATTCCTGGCATCTTCTATCACTCCTTATTAAAATTAAGCTTTATTTAATAATAACTATATTAGTGTAAATATAAATATTTTTCAATAAATATATGTTAATAATTTGTTAACTTTTTTTTATCTGTTATATTTTATTACTATATAAGCTATCTAAAAAGTCTTTATTGTCTTTTACAAGATCTGCATAAATGGACAGAGCCAGTTCAATTTCATATTTTCTGATGTTACAGAGTCTTTCAGGAGGTTTGTAAATTGAATTATTATAAACCATAGATTCCATTATACATCCGCCGCCGCAATAATATCTTGCCCAGCATCCTGCACAGTCTTCAATATTTTCTACAAAAATATTCAAAAACATGTTCCTGAAGTGCCTATCTATACCATTGTATATATCTCCTATTTTCCATTCCTTCATGCCCTGAAAGCGATGGCATGGATAAATATCTCCTCCGGGAGATATAGCTATAAATGTCCGGCCAACACCACATCCGTAAAACTTCCGCATATTATTACAGGTAGAATTAAATGTTTTTGAAAAACCTTCGATAATAAACCTGTTCCCTTCTTTTATTTGATTTAAATAGTAATCTGCAAGTTTTTTATATTCTACAAGTAATTGTCCGGCATCTGTTTCTGTCAAATGCAATTCATTACTTTCCGGAGAAGTAATCATTTCCAGACTCATATATTTAAAACCCATATTAAGTAATTCTTTAGTTATGCCAGTAAGTTCAAGGTTGTTATGATTAACAGTAGCTCTTGCAGAACATCTTTCATTATGGTCTGAAGTAATTTTTTTTATTTTTCTCTCTATTATATCGTAAGAACCGATATTACCTGGAAAAGGTCTTAAAAAATCCTGTATTTTTTTATTACCGTCTATACTTACCTGAATTTTTATATTATATTCATTAAAGAATTCCATTATCTTGTCAGTGAGAAGAGTTCCATTTGTTACAACAGTATAGTCAGTTTTTTTATCTGCTTTACTGTTACAGTATAAAACGAAATATTTTAAGATATTAAAATTCATAAGAGGTTCTCCGCCAAAAAAAAGGATTGATATATTGTTTGCTTCACCGGAAGTTTTAATTAAAAAATCTGCTACTTTCTCTGCTGTACAGATATCCATATAATCTCTGTGCATCCCGTAATTACCTTCACCGGCATAGCAATATTTACATCTGAGATTACAGTCATATGTCAGGTTTATAGAAAAAGAATTTACAGGCATATCATGAGGTATAAATTTTTTTCTGGGACTTTCTTCAATGCTTGATAATATACCTCTGCCCTTTAACTTGCAAAATTTTTGTAGAGCTTCCAGTGGTTTTACAGAACCATATTTATGATAAAGAAGACTGAGAAGGCTGTTCATATCCATGCTCCCGGCATGTTCGATTATATCAATAGTTATGTCGTCAGGTTCCAGAAAGGTTGATGTATAAATATCGAGTACATATTTTTTATTATTATATTCGAATATTTTTATATCCAGAGTTTGAGGGAATGTTAAAACCATTATCTTCTCCTGTATGATTATCAATTTCTTGTTAAATTATGGAAATATATATTTGTTACAGGACAGGATAAAAAGAGTTTTGTAAATTATAAAACTCTTCTCTTCTGTCGTCAAATACATCATTGTATTCTGTAATTTTCTTGTTGAGAGCTTCAGATAAATTTATTTCAATACTCATTGCTTCTTCTTTATCAGAACTGGCCTGTATAAGAACCTCTCCTTTTGTATTTACAACCTGACTCATCCCTATAAAAGTGAGTTTTTCTCCTTCTTTTTCTTCTGAACCTATGCGATTGGCAGTAATGGTAAAAATCCTGTTTTCAATAGAGCGAACTCTCATGGCAAGAGGACAGTGGGGAAGAACAAGATTTGCAGGCTGGCATACTATCTGTGCTCCTTTTAGAGCAAGACTTCTGCAGACTTCAGGAAATATCCAGTCAAAACAGATCATCATGCCTATTTTACCCATAGTGGTATCGTAAACAGGGAAATGAGTATTTCCTTTTGAAAAAACAAGTTTTTCTTTATAAAAGAGGTGGGCTTTTCTGTAAACATTAACTTTTCCGTCAGGTGCTATAAATACAGAAGAATTATAAAAATATCCATCACTTTCTTCTGCCAGTCCTGCTACAATAAAAGCTTTTTTCTTTTTTGCCACTTCAATCATTGTTTTGACTGTTTTTCCGTCAAAGGCGGACTCTGCAAGTTGTTCAAGCTCACTTTTTTCTGTGAAAAAATAACCTGTATTAAACAGTTCAGGAAGAACTATCAGGTCTGCATCAAGTGTTTCAATCATCTCCAGTGAACGAGATAGATTTTTCTGTATTTCTCCAAATACAGGGGATGTTTGTAGAAATCCAACTTTAATCTTCATATTTACTCCATTTTTCATATGTTATTATTTTATTATCCTGACATTGTCACATTAATTGAGTTATTAGTTCTTATTACCGCACCAGGTAAATTAGTAACCATTTTATCAGCTTCTGCCTGACAGGCTCTTACGAAGAAAAATAATTTGCCTTATTTACTTTGTTTTACAAACAATAAATTAATCCTTATTTAATTTTTAATACTATATAAAAAACGAATTTTTCTTCTCCAGAGCCTGCCAGGCAGAAGCTTTTTACGGGATACCCTTTTACCTGTTTCGGTACTCAGCAATTAGCTGTTAGCTTTAATTAGTAAGTAAAAGCTAATTGCTTTTTTGTTAAATGTGATAGAGTCGAGTATCTTATAAATTTTGTGTAACTCTCTGTCATCACCCTTCACTCTTCACTCTTCACCCTTCACTTTAGAGTAAATCCTGTAGTATTCACCTTTTCTGCCTATCAACTCACTGTGTTTACCTTTTTCAACCAGTTCACCGTCTCTCAATACAAATATAATATCTGCTCTTTCCAGAGTAGCAGTCCTGTGAGAAACTACAAAGACCTTCATTTCAGGTAAAACTTTATAAATATTATCCCAGAGGGATTTTTCCGTTTCTGCATCAAGATGAGCAGTGGAATCGTCAAGGACTAAAATTTCCGGAGTTCCTGCAAGAGCCCTTGCTATGCTTATCCTTTGCTTCTGACCTCCCGATACTGTCATCCCCCTGAGACCGATAGATGTATCGAACCCGTTTGTAAATTCCTTTACTTCTTCTGTAAGGCGGGCTATATCAGAACATAAATATATATTATTTTCATCTATCCAGTCTCTCCCGAATTTTATATTATTACTTACAGTATCGGTAAATAATAGAGGTTCTTGAGATACATATCCGATTTTTTTTCTCAGTTTTGATAAATCCCATTTTTTCAGCGGTATATCATCAAGGCTTATATCACCTTCAGGAGGGTCTACAAGTCTGCATATAAGTTCAAGGAGTGATGATTTACCGCTTCCTACTTCCCCGACTATAGCAATCATTCTATTAGACTCTGTGTCAAAAGATATATTATTTAAAACACATGTTTTATCTTTATATAAGGTGACATTATTGAAAATAATTCTTCCCATATTGCTTTCTGGTAATTCCGGCACTTCCGGTGATTTGATATTACATATATATTCTTCAAGTTCTCTTATCCTTTTAATTGATACTGCAGCCCTCCTGTATCCTACCAGAAGATTGCTTATATCAAACATAGGCCACATCAGATGTCCTATATAATAATCAAATGCTACGAATTCTCCGATAGTAAGTTTCCCGTTTATAACAAGCCATCCTCCTGTAAGAATTACAAGA
This sequence comes from Vulcanimicrobiota bacterium, assembly GCA_036746235.1. Classification (GTDB taxonomy): domain Bacteria; phylum Vulcanimicrobiota; class SpSt-956; order SpSt-956; family JAKJGF01; genus CALARM01. Next base: position 7,596 of record DAIOEN010000163.1, read on the forward strand.
ACCTGTGCAAACTGCCAGAAATGGTGATACAGGGAATGTACCAGGATATGACCTTTTTCCGCACTTATTTCTGCTTCGACTCTTTTATCTGCTACAGAAGCAAATTTTTCCGCCTGTTTCTGTTCCTTACAATAGGCCTGGACGATACGAATACCTGAGAAACATGTTTCTATTGTCTCATTTACTACTGAGATTCTTTTTTGAAGTTCTTTAAATCTTCTGGTCAGTGATTCTCTGGTTTTAGTGAAAATGATTATCTGTAAAGGCAATGGTATGAAAGTAACTATAGCAAGCCAGGGGTTTATCATACACATTGCTATAATGGCACAGATTATTCTTAACATGGATTCTAGGGAACGGAATACACCTGAACAGGCAAACCAGCTCAGTTTACTTCCTACGTCATCTGTAAGACGGGTAAGTATATCACCTGTTCTGAACTTTGCATAAAAAGACTGATCCAGTTTTATAATTCTCTCAAAGGTTTTCTGTCTGTATTGCCATTCCAGTTCAAGATTGGTAAGAGCACGATTGTTGGCATTTAAAGCTGACAGGAAAAACATTACAATACTCAGAGAACATAATATAATTATAGAATGAATTATGGATTTCATCGACAGGGTTTTCTGCATACTGTCAATTATTGTTATAAAGGTATATGGTATTGCTGCAGATACAATTGCAACCAGTATTGATAGCAATACTATAATAAGCAATCTTTTTTTCAGAGGAATATAAAATTTATAGAGCCATAATATATTTTTTTTGAATTCATCTGTATCGAATATGCCGGTCATTATTCGTGATGTATAAAATCTTGCCGTGTAACGCGTAATTTTTCACCTCTTTAATCAGTGAGTATTGAAAAGTGAATGGTATATAACCGGTCACTCTTCACTGTTCACCGGTAACTGTTCACTGTTTCCCGCTCCTGCCTGTATGTTGTATAAATGCCAGTAAGTTCCTTTTAGATCCAGCAATTCTTTATGGTTTCCCTTTTCTTTAATAGTTCCGTCTTTAATAACAAATATGATGTCACTCTCTATGATTGTCTGTAATCTATGGGCAATTATTATGGATGTTCTGCCTTTCAGAAGTTCTGTAACAGCATTCTGCAATTTTTTTTCTGTGAGAGGATCTACAGAGGATGTTGCCTCATCGAGTACAAGTATATCTCTGTCAAATACAAGGGCTCTTGCAAAACTCAGAAGCTGCCTTTCTCCCATAGACATGTTGCTGCCATGTTCTGATAATTCGCTATTTAATCCATCAGGAAATCTGTCTGTTAAATCTTTCGCATTAATTGTTTCAAGGGCTTTTATGACCCTTTCTTCACCTATAGAAGTCTCTTCCAGTCTGAGATTATCCAGAATAGAGCCGTGGAAAAGGATAATATCCTGAAGGACAAGACCAAGACGTTTTCGTAATACTTGCAGAGGGATTGTACTTATGTCAACACCATCAATAAATATCTGACCTTTCTGTGGTTCATAAAATCTGAACAGCAGATTTGTAAGGGTTGTTTTTCCCCCTCCCGTAGGTCCTACTATGGCAAGCCTCTGTCCCTCCGGTAAGAAGAAAGATATATCTTTTAAAATCCATTCTTCATTTTTATAGGCAAACCAGACATTTTTAAATTCTATCCCTTTTCTTTCTGAGAGAAATGGAGAAGTATCTAATTTTTCATATCCGGTAAGACGTATTTCCAGTAAATCATTGATACGTTTCGCTCCTCCGAAGGCTTTCTGTATAACATTCATCTGATCGCTCAGATGAAAAATAGGGCCGAAAAATCTGTAAATATACCCCAGAAAAGCTACAAGAGTCCCTACACTCAGTTCGTCAGGCCTTTCTATAACCCATTTGCCTCCAATACCAAGAATCAACGAAATGGCTACAGTGCTGATCAGAAATATTACATTACCGAAATAGGTACCCATTACATGGCCGGGATATTCTATATCCACTCTGGATTTATTTACTTTATCCATCTTCATAATTACATTTTCTTCCTGGTCGAAAACCTGTACCACTTTACATCCTTTCAAATATTCCTCAAGAAACCCGTATATTTCTGCTGTTTTTTTCCTCACCTCTATAAATATAGGTACAATTTTTCCATTGAAGTAAAAAACAGTCAGAATTATAAATGGAGCGAGAGATAGTAATATAAGTGTTAATTTTATACTTATAGAGAACATTATAACAATCATACCTGCCATCATAAGCAGATCGGAGATAATAATTACGATAGTATTTGTAAACATGGCTCTTAATGATTCTGTATCACTTTCTACTCTGGAAAGCAATTGTCCTACTGGATTACTGTCGAAGAAACGCTGATCCATTCCTGTAAGATGTGAAAAAATATCAATTCTTATCTGTTTGATAATTTTTTGTCCTGCTATCTCTATATTTACTCTCTGGAAATAGCTGACTACAAAGGAAATAACGAGAACGAGAAAATAAATCGCTACTATTCTGTAAAGTCCATAAATATCTTTTTTTACAAATTCTACATCTATGGCATGACGTATCAGAAGAGGGCCTGCCAGAGATAAAAGGGAAGAACAGAGAAGAAGTACTGTACAGAAAATCAATATCCATCTGTAAGGATATACTCTCGGGATGAGTTTCTTCAATACCTTCCAGTCTATTTTATTTTTTCTGTCATCATGTTCATCATAATGTTTCATGGCCTGAATTATCCTTTACGAAATTACCATCAACATTATAACTCTACTGAGATTAGCTGTCCACATCATTATATAGAATTATTTCATATACGATAAAACCTTAACTTATAAAGAAGGGAAACAATGATAGTTAAAGAAATTAAAATTATGAAAAAAATAGTTTTTTTTATAGTTTTTTTATCTGTCACATCAGTTATTTTTGCAGGTTATATGTCACCTGAATGTTATAATATAGTCTGGGGATATGTGTTAAATCAGGATGGGAAACCTGCTGCAGGCATAAAAGTCAGATTGATTCAGGCAAAAACGTCTGCTCTGTTAGAAACCTGTTCCGATGAATATGGATTATATTCATTTAATTTCTTTAAAAACTCTTCAGGATATGCTAAAATATCTATTAATGATGTAACAACTGTTTATATGGAAAAGTGGAAAGCAGTAAGGCAGGATTTTAAAGAAATAAAAAAAGACTTTTATTCTCCTACCAGAACCGGTTATGCTTCAAAGATTGTTTATATAACAAAGATAGATAATAAATATCATAAGTATATCTGTCAGTATCTGTCCAACGGGTCTGAAGCGGTACCTCTTGAATATATATTGACAAAAGGTTATAAACCATGTGATGTATGTCAACCGTGACAGAGATTTACAGGATTGAATTGTAAGATAAATACAGGGAGGTAATAATTTGTATAAACTGAATAATGAAGAATTTGATGCCATCCGTAAAGAAGCAATGGGCTTTGCAGGCATTGGACTTTACAGATATACCTTTGATGGCACTGTACTCTTTATGGACCGCGGTACATTGAAGATTCTTGACCTTGAAAATAAATTTTCTGATACGTCAGAAGTTGCAGGAAAAAATATTTCCGAACTTCTTAACTATATAGTACCCAAAGGTGCCTTCCGTGAAAAAGTTCGTAAACACGGACATGTGAAAGGCCTTGAATATCCTTTTCAGACACTCAGCGGTGTGAAAAAATGGGTCATCCATGACAGTTATATTGTTTATGATAAAAATTTGAAGGAAGATGTTATACAGGTAATTATTCACGATATAACCGATCTTAAGATTGCAGAGGAATTACTTGAAGCGGAAAAAGAAAGACTTACAGTTACACTTCGTTCAATAGGAGAAGGAGTCATTACAACAGATATAGAAGGTAAAGTTCTCCTGGTCAATAAAGCAGGAGAAGAACTCACCGGCTGGAAACAGGAAGAAGCTTTGAATAAACATATTTCAGAGATTTTCGATATTATAAGTGCCAGCACAAGAGAAAAATCTTCTTTACCTTTAGACAGGGTTTTAAGAACAGGAAAAAAATTTTCTTTTCCTGAACGTATATTCCTTGTATCCAGAGATGGCAGAGAAAGACTTATCTCAGAAAGTATTTCTCCCATATTTGACAGAGACAATAAAATTATAGGCTTTGTCATTGTATTTCGAGATATAACTGAAAAGATTGAACTTGAAGAAGAGCTGTTTAAAGCCAGAAAACTTGAATCAGTAGGAGTTCTTGCCAGTGGTATAGCCCACGAATTTAATAATATTCTTACAGGTGTTATGGGTAATATAACTCTTGCCAAAATGTATATAAATTCTGAAGAAAAACCCTGTGAGATACTTTCAGAAGCAGAAAAAGCTGCGCTCAGAGCAAGAACATTAACATATCAGTTACTTACCTTTGCAAAGGCCGGTTATCCTCTGAAAACTCCTGCTTCTATTTCGGAATTATTAAAGCAAATTACAAATCTTGTATTGAGCGGCTCCAATGTAAAAGGTGAATTTTTCATAGATAATGATCTCTGGCATGTTGAGATTGATACAGGCCAGATAAGCCAGGTAATAAGTAATCTTATACTGAATGCCAGGCAGGCTATGCCGGAAGGCGGAACAGTTCAGGTTACTGCTGAAAATATTTTTGCAGGTAAAGAGCATAATGTACCTTTAAAACCGGGGAAATATGTAAAGATTTCTATAAAAGATTATGGTGTGGGCATATCAAAAAAGAATCTTGAAAGGATTTTCGACCCTTATTTTACCACCAAAAAAGAAGGCAGTGGCCTCGGACTTTCAGCAACCTATTCATTGATTAAAAAGCATAATGGTTTTATAACTGTAGAATCAAAAGTAAGAGCAGGCACAACCTTTTATATTTATTTACCTGCCTGTCATAAAGATGTTATGAGCAGTGAAAGACAGAAAGATAATATAGTTACAGGAAAAGGGAAAGTTCTTTTACTTGATGATGAAGATACGGTAAGAAGTGTAACGGGAAAAATTCTCCACAGACTTGGATATAATGTTGAATTCGCAAGAAATGGCACGGAAGCTATTGAAATGTATAAGAAAGCAAAAGAACATGGCGTGCCTTTTGATTCTGTTATAATGGATTTAACTATTCCGGGAGGCATAGGAGGTAAAGAAGCTATCCAGGAACTTGTCCTTTTTGATCCTGAGATTAAAGCTATAGTTTCATCTGGCTATACAACAGATTCGATAGTTTCAGATTATCGAAAATACGGATTTTCAGCTTTTATTGCCAAGCCATATAAGCTTTCGGAATTGAGTGAAATATTACATGATGTGATAAATACAGGTTAGGTGAATGGAAGGGCAAATCCTGTATTCGCCCTCATTGCCAGGAAAGGTGAATAATAAATGAATAGAACTCCTAAAATAATGGTTGTAGATGATGATATGACATGCAGGGATCTTGTTACAAGCTATCTTTCCAGGGAAGGATATGAAGTAATACAGGCTGAAAATGGCAAAAACTGTCTTGAACTTTTAAAGGATTTTACTCCTGATTTACTGTTACTTGATGTAATGATGCCGGAACTCAGCGGATTTGATCTGTGTAAAAAGTTACGAGAAAATGAAGGCACTTTTCATTTGCCTGTAGTCATGTTAACAGCACTGAGTGAGAAAATGGATAGAGTTACTTCAATTGAAGTCGGAGCAGATGATTTCCTTACGAAACCTTTTGATAAAAGTGAACTTATTGCCAGGGTCAGATCCCTTCTCAGAATAAAATTTCAACACCAGCAGGTAATTCAGGCATCCAAAATGTCTGCTGTTGCTACACTCGCCAATGGTGTTTCTCATGAATTCAATAATATACTTGCAGGTATAGACGGATGGGCTCAGGTAGCCCTTTCTCAGAAAAAAGAAGAAGTTTATCTTAAAGCTATAGAATTTATAAGAAAGAGCTGTAAAAAAGGAGCCACCCTTGTAAAAGGGCTTCAGGATTATTCTACTGTACCATATGATAGAGATTTACAGCCTTCTATTACCAATATAAATCACGTAATTGAAACACTCCTTGATATGTTCAGAGCACAATTTGAAAGTAAACAGATTGACCTTCAGGTAATTTACGGAAATATTCCTGACATATATACAAATAAAAGGGGAATTCAGGAGGTTTTCCTGAATATTATTACGAATGCAAGGGATGCTCTGGATAACAAACTGGGAAAAATAATTATAAAAACCTTTATAAAAGGTGATTATATAGCTATAAAGTTTTCCGATTCAGGCACAGGCATAGCTCCTGAGTATATAGATAAAATATTTGAACCTTTTTATACCACCAAAGGCTCTCTTGGAATAAGTAAAGTTCCCGGTTCAGGCCTGGGATTATATATATCTTACGGTATAATAAAAAGCCAGGGCGGCCGTATAGAAGTTCAGAGCCATCTCGGGAAAGGCAGCGATTTTACCGTTTATCTGTTAAAGAAAGAAATTTTGTAGGGACAGAATAAAATTCTATCCCGGCATACAAAAAATTATTCCTGTAACATTAAATGGGCAAAGAGTTTTGCTTCATCCATCATATTCCTGATTCTACAGTATTCATTCGGCTGATGGGCCAGTTCGTCATGCTTTGAACAGCAGACGGCAGAAAACCCTGCTTTCCTGAACAGTGCCGCTACAGTTCCTCCTCCTATGCCCATAGGAACCGGCTCTACTTTATGGACACTTCTTATAGATTCCGAAACAGCTTTTACGACAGGCGCATCTGCTTCTGTGGGAGGTGCTGCTTCTTCTTTATTCGGAAAATCCATTTCTATTTTTACATCGAATGTTTTCTCTATATCATTACACATATGTCTTATTGTTTCTATAACTTCTTCAAGAGCATATTCAGGGAGTACACGACAATCAAGACAGAAAATATCTTTCCCCGGTATTGTATTTATATTAGGCACATTCCCTTCTTTTTTGGTAGGCTCGAAGGTGCTTATGGGAGGATCAAAAAGATTGTTAACCTTCGGATATATGTTATAAAGTTCATTCAGTTTTACTACCAGATGTGATGCTGCCCTGAAACTGTTTATTCCTTTTGACGGACGGCTTGCATGACATTGTTTCCCTGTTGTAGTGAACTGAATCCAGAGGATTGATTTCTCTGCCACTTCGATCATAGAACCGTCAAGATTTCCTGAATCGGGAACAAGTATATAATCTTCATGTCTGAAATTTTTGTATTCTTTCAATACATGACCGAGACCGAATTGACTTCCTGTCTCTTCATCTGCAACGAATACAAGGCCTGTATCATATTCCGGTACCAGTCCCTCATCTATAAAAGCTTTCAGAGCAAATATCGACGCTACAAGACTCTGCTGATTGTCTTCCGTTCCTCTTCCATATATTTTCCCGTCTTTTATTTCTATTTTGTAAGGATCTGTTTCCCACATATTCAGATCTCCAGGGGGGACTACATCCATATGAGACATAATCCATATGGTTTTTTTGTTGCTTTTCCCTTTATACATGGCTATTATATTCGGTCTGTATCCGCATGGCGCAGAACTGTCAGGGGCATTTAATTCCAGTATTTCCGAAAAATTCATTCCTTTAAGAAATTCTACAATGGCTTCAGCCTTTTTTACCTCCCCTTCACCGCCGTTAACAGGACTGAGAGCCGGTATGGCAGTCAGAGTTCCCTGAAGTTCAATCATAGATTTTTCATAAGAGTCAATTCTTTTTGAGATTTTTTCGAAATTTTTCATTTATTTCTTCCTTTCTTAATCTAATAAAAGAGCATTAAAGCCTGCCTGTCTGTAATGATTATCTGCTGTCAAAGCGTTAATAATCCTTCTTTCTTTCATGATAATGAATGATAGGCAATCTGTAAGTCCCCATTCTTTATCCTGTCGAGTACTATATAGCTTTATTGCTTTATCGAATAATTCTGCATTGATGGTTATTATTTCAATATCAGGATCACTTCGTAAATCATATAATGTAGATATACAAATAGAGCGCCATCTTATTCTGGAAAGGCTGTTGGCAATTTCAGTCAAAATAGCTTCACTTGTTATGAAGGGACCTTTTGTTTCAGATACAATATGTTTTGCTTTGTTATGATATTCATCAGAGGTATTTATTAAAGCTAAAATATAACCTGTATCAATAAATATAGCCATTTATTTCTCCGTACCATAAAGATAATGATCATGATTTCTGGCCATATCTTTTATGCCAAGATCTGTAGCTCTTTGTAGAATTTTCATGAAAGTTTTGCATTTTTCCTCTTCCGGATGAATCGTTATTGTATAATAATGATCCGGTATAAGTTCCGGTACTTCTTCAGGATGAAATACTTTACCGTCAAATAAAGCTTTAATTTTTTTACTCATAAAAGTACCTCCTTATAATATGTTATCTAACTATATAATAACATTATAGAATGATAGAAACAACCCTCTTAATGAAAACTTATACCTGCAAAATTGACAATTAATATTATCTTGACATTGTCACATTAATTTTTTTATTAAAAACTAAAGTTTTTAATAA
>DAIOEN010000164.1:0-16053 GCA_036746235.1 Vulcanimicrobiota bacterium
ATAGAAAAAACTAATTTTTCTTCTCCAGAGCCTGCCAGGCAGAAGCTTTTTATGGGTACCCTTTTACCTGTTACGGTACTTAGGATAACATGTGTTATCGTCTGTTCCAGAGAACATGTTATTGTAACAGACTGAGCACTGCCTGCTGGGATTGATTGGCCTGAGTCAGCATTGCAAGTGATGCCTGTTGTTTCACCTGGTCTATAGTCTGCTGTAATACTGCTTCTGCATAATTTACATCTAATTCCTGAGCCAGAGATCCTTCAAGGTTCGCCTTGTAAGTTTCACTGTTGGAAATACTTACCTGAAGACGATTCTGCATGGAACCTATTTTGGATCGTTCATTTGTTATTCTGTCTATAGCATCATCAATCATACTGACACTATTCTTTGACGAAAGAGATGTTTTTACATCAAGCTGGGTGATGCGTAATCCATAGGAACTCATGTCACCGACACCTATAAGCATTTCTTCGCCGGCATTTGCTCCTATCTGGAAAGCAATGGATTTATCTTCCATTACACCTGCATCATGTGATGTAATACGTAATACGGCAGTTTTTCCTACATCTGCACTGACATCTACCTGATTGAGATGGAATGTAAGTCCTGAAGTCGCATAAAAACTGGTCAGATCTACATCCTGTCCGCTTGCTGCACCTACATTTGCTATTGTAGTCAGGGCTTTGGCGCCAAAACTGCCTATCGAATCAGAAGCAAATATCTGTGCATCTACACTCAGGCCGTTGGCAACCAGCTTTATCTGGAATGTAACGTCATAAGTATTGGTAGTTTTATTAACAGTTACACTGCCTGTTCCCACATCCTGTATCAAATTGGTAGCCCCTACGCTTGCTCCCTGAAGTGAAGATTCGTTTACGGCAATATTTGTAAGAATTGTTCCTGCTGCATCTTTTGCTGCGACACTGTTTTTTATATCACCGTTTAAAAGGTGTCTCTCTTTATATCTTGTATCTCTTGCAATTCTATCCAGTTCTTTTCTATAGTCATCAACCTGTTTCTGATAATTCAAACGGTCTGCATCGGTTGTGGCATCATTTGATGCCTTGACTGCAAGCTGTCTCATACTCTGCAGTATATCCTGCATGTTTGAAAGGGCTTTGTCTGCTGTGGAAAGCAGTTTGTCTGCCGCTTTACTGTTTTCAATACCTACTCCCACACCGTTTTTCTGTGCAGTAAGCCTCTGGGAAGTAGCAAGGGCTGCAGGGTCATCCTGTGCTGACTGTACTCTTTTCCCTGTTGCTATCTGCGATTGAGTTTTACTCAGATTGGTCTGAGCAAGATTGAAATTTTGAAGTGCTATGATACCGGCCGGATTATAATTAATACTTGGCATATCAATTCCTCCTTGAATTATATTTTAACAAAAATTTATTTTCTTTACAAGTTTATAAAGATTTCTCTGGAAATCTTAAAATAATAGATCCAGAATTCTTGTGAGAATTCCTCTTCTGTCTTTTATATCTCCCAGTTCTCCTTCTATGTCTACTATAAGGTCAGCAATCTGTGATGAATATATGGTATTTTCTGCCGATACATCTCCCGGTCTTACTACACCTGTCACATTTAGTAACTGGTCTTTATCGCCTATGGATATCTGCTGATGACCTGTAACAAGAAAGTTCCCGTTAGGCAGTATTTGCTGTACTGTTACACTCATAGTGGATTTGAAAGAAAGCTGACGCTTTCCTGTTTCTGAACTGGAATTTCCATGGTTTCCGCTCAGGGAAAGAGGAGTGAATTCATCGGTTCCTTCCAGGTTAAGAGGCAGAAAACTGAGACCTACATTCATACTTCTTTTTATTTGGGATGTATTGGTAGAGTTTATCTGTGTATCAGGCTGTACTATTACTGTTATAATATCTCCTACCTGGCTTGCCCTGCAGGACAGGTCAGTAAGTAAAAATGTTTCTTTTCTTGCAGTTTCCGGTCTGAAGATAGAACCTGCATAGGATAAGGATGTATTGAATATTATAAATAAGATGATTAAATATTTCATTTTTATAATCTCCTTTTACCGGTCTATAAAAATTACTTTATATTTACTAACACAGTTCCCGGTTCTGTAACTGTCCCCTGGAGTATCTTGCCGGAATCGATATTGACTACAAAGATTGTATCGCCGAGTCGCCCGTTTTGCCTGGCTTTACCGAGAGCTCTTACTTCTATGGAACCGGTTTTTGCTATAATATAAACCTGTTCTCCCTGGCGGATAATAACAGGGCTGTCAATTAATTTTTCAGTTATAATAGTTCCTCGTTTTATGCCGGTCAGTGCTACCATGTCTTTTATCTGATCCATTGATGTAAGGGCATCTCTGTTTAACTGTGTGATCTCTCTGTTTTCTATGGCTATCAGATCTGGCGAAAATATTTCTCCCGATTTGATATCTTTTTTTGCTACTATTACATCAAGATAAACTTTCAGATTGAGTGTGACACATACTTTTTTTACAGTTGTTTTATTTACCAGTATATCTATAAAAACTGAAATATTTCCTATGGAGTTTGTATTCTGAGAACATGAGGGAAGGAAGGTTATTTCTCCCGGTGGTAATACTGAGTCAGGAATCTGCGATTGTACCGTAATCTTTACCTCTTCTTCTTTCCATGTTAACTGCTCTTTAAGAAATTCTACAGCTCTCTCTACCAGAATATTGCCGGAAATAATCTGGCTGCTTCTGGTTACTTTAATAGATTCAGGTGCTTTTAACTCTATAGAGTTCATATCAAAACCTTTATGCTGGAGAAGCATTTTTATCTGAGACCCTGTTATAGTTACATAATAACCGGGAAGAGGAGCTTTCTTTATATCCAGAGATTTGAGCTGATTTACAATTTCATCATTCCCTGTTATTTCGGCTATGTCACCGAGATAGATTGTGTCTCTGTTTATTTCTATGTCTTTCTTTATTATAACGGTAGTATTTTTTGCAAAAGCTATTTGAAGGGAAGATGCAAAAATAAATATAAGTGTCATTATTTTTGAGAAACTGCCCTTCATAATTATATACTCCTTAACCTACTATATTATTTGCAGTTTGAAGCATCTGATCGACCACTCTTATGGTCTTCGAGTTAACCTCGTAGGCTCTCTGGGCTGTTATCATATTTACCAGTTCCGATACAACCTGTACATTTGACATTTCCAGAAAACCCTGTGCAATGGTTCCAAACCCTTCAAGGCCCGGTGTGTTTGTAATGGCTTCTCCTGAGGCTGCAGTATTTCTGAAAAGGTTTTTCCCCATACTTTCAAGTCCCCCGGGATTTATAAACCTTGCCAGGGTAAGCTGGCCTATATTCTGCGGGTCAGTCGTTCCGGGAGATATGACGGAAACAGTTCCGTCGTTACTTATATTTATGGACAGGGCATTTGATGGTATGGTAATTTCAGGACTGAGAGAATAGCCGTCTGACGTAACTACTTTTCCCTGGCTATCCATCTTGAAAGAGCCGTCTCTTGTATAGGCAACTGTTCCATCCGGCATAGTTATCTGGAAAAATCCGTCTCCTTCTATTAACATGTCCAGGGGATTGTCTGTCTGCTGATATTCTCCTGCAGAAAATAATCTCTGAGTGGATGCGGCTTTTGTTCCGAGCCCTACCTGTATCGGAGTTGGTATCTGTGTACCTGCAGAAGTAGGAGCACCTGCATTTCTCATAGTCTGATATATGAGATCCTGAAAATTTACCCTTACCTTTTTAAAACCTGTAGTACCTACATTGGCAAGATTGTTTGAAATCGTATCTATCTGAAGTTCCTGGGCCATCATGCCTGTTGCTGATGAATAAAGTGCTCTCATCATAATAATCTACCTCCTTTTTATACTACCCCACTCTTCCTACATTTGATACTGCTTCCTTTAAAGCATCCATTTCTGCTCTTATGGCTTTTTCGTTTGCCTGATAAGCTTTCTGCGCTTCCAGGAGATTTATCATTTCTTTTACCGTATTTACATTGGACCCTTCAATATATCCCTGTTTTACTCTGCCGCTAAAGGATTGAACGGGAGTGCTTTCCGGAGGGAGGAAAAAGGTACTCCCTGTTTTTACAATACCTTTGAGAGAAGGAAAGGTTTTTATAAGAATTTTATCAATAATTTTTCCATCTGCTACTATACGGCCATCTTCGTCTATTGTAATTTTCTGTCCCGAAGGGATGACTATGGGGCCTTTTTCTCCGAGGACATTAAATCCTTCCTGAGTTATCAGTTCCCCTTTTGTATTGAGAGTGAAATTTCCATTTCTTGTATAAATAGTATCTTTTGCATCTTTTCCCTGAACTGCAAAATAACCTGATCCGTCTATAAGGAGGTCGAAAGGATTTCCTGTTTGTATTGATGAGCCACCACTTGCATCTGCTTCAACCATATATTTGAAATCGGGGACATTTAATGAACCAATAAACGGTCTGGAAGAATTCTTTCCATCATCAATACGTCTTAATTCAAGTGAAAAAGATGAATTTACTCCCATTTCATCCCTTTTAAATCCGCAGGTAGAAACATTGGAAAGATTATTGGAATATACTGAAGCACGGTTGCTCTGTGCTATCATACCTTCTGTGGCAACAAGAATTCCTCTGACCATATGAGTTCACTCCTTTATACTGCAGCAGCCAGCATGGTGCCCCTGATTCCCTTCTTTTCTTTCTTATAAATCATTTCCATATCTTTTTTACAGGTCAGGCATATACCATGAGACATACCTGCAATAATCTGTTTTGAGTTTTTTATTCTTATACCGTCAAGCATCAGACTCTTACACCAGGCGCATTGCTTAATCATTTTCTGTCCCCCCTTAAATTTTTTTTTATTTTTTTTGTTTTACCCCTAAAGTTTTTTTTTATTCTGCCGATTATTAAATTAAGGATGTTTGTATCAGTTTTTTCCACTGAATATATCATAGTAAAAATTTAATGGATTGTATATTCTCCTATAGTAGTACTTTTTTTCTGATGAGAGGAGTACTACTTTTATATTTTATCCGGGAAAATCGAGTGGTTATTACCGGGACAGATAAAATAATGGCATGAAATCTTGGCTATTATATAGTTAATAACTTACGGGAGGAACTAATACTCCGGTCAATATGTGTTGTAAATTATAGTTACTTTCATAAAAGTCTTCCTTCCGTAACTCGTTATGCGTTATGTATTACGTGTCACAGTAAGTTATAAAATACACTGAACCTTTTCACCATCTTAATTTTGCAGTCTAAAAAAAATATTCTCATAAAAACCCTAAAGTTTTAAAATTAAATGCCGAATATATAAGTGGAAACAGGTTAATAAAATCCCCTTCGGGACAGGGATATGTCCTGAAAATATAAATCAAGGAGGAATTTATAATGCCTAGTATTAATTTTAATCCGGCTGGTATTACAGCCCTTCAAAATTTCAACCTTGCTCAGTCAAATCTGAGCAGAACTCAGTCACAGATTGCCACAGGTAAAAGAGTTCAGAATGCCCAGGATGATCCTGCAGCTCTTGCTACTTCCCAGAGACTTACAGCCCAGAAAAACGGTGTCGGAGTAGGTATTGATAACAGTAAAGCAGCAGATAAGATGCTTGCCACAGCAGATAAAGCCCTTTCAAATATGCAGGATATTCTTCAGAATATGAGACAGCTTGCAGTAAAGGCATCAAATGATGCTACAACCGATGCAGACCGTACAAATTATCAGAAACAGATCAATGATTACAGAAAAGAACTGGATAGAATTGCAAGAGATACTAAATACAAGGAAAGACACCTCTTAAACGGTGATGTGAAAGACAGTGTCGCAGCGAAAGATGCAGCAGCAACAGTACTTACAAATATTGCTGTAAATGAATCTTCTGTTCAGGGAGCATCAGGTGGTGCTACAAATCTGATAAGTGAATTGACCAACCATGCTGTCACTGTCAGCAAGACCGGAAATAATCTTGATGTTACATTCCAGATTAAACTGGTTGCCAACGGTAACAGTGTTGATGCCCAGATATTCGCTTCCAATCAGAGCTTTACTGCCGGTGTTGCCGCCACACCTCTGACTACAATATCAGATGTAGGTGCTTCCGGCGGTAAGGATGTTAATATGGCCGGTGAAACCGGCTATTCGGCTACAGGACTTACATTCCATCTCAACCAGGTAGATGCCAGTAATGACGTAGGTAAAACTGCCGTGTTACGTATTACATCATATGATGCAGGTGTAACGGAGGATAAGTCGGTTGCCTTCCAGGTAGGTGCAAATGCCGGTGAAGAAATGACTATAGGTGTTGGTGATATGAGTTCTTACGGATTGAGAATTACCAAACTGGATGTATCTTCTTCCCTTGGAGCCAAGAACAGTGTAAGTATGATTGATGACGCAATAGATAAGCTCTCCAATGAACGCTCCAAGATAGGTTCACTCCAGAATCGTTTGCAGGTAGGTATTTCCAATAATGAAACCTACAAGGCAAATCTCGAAGGAGCGCTGGCTCAGGAGGTAGATGTAAACTATGCGGAGGCGGTCCTGCAACAGACCATAGATCAGGTGAAACAGCAGGCCTCACTTGCAATGTTGACCCAGGCCAATCAGTCGCAACAGGCAGTTCTTGGTCTGTTACAGTAAGCCTGATAGGCGGGGATAAACTGAGAAGGGGTTATATAAAACCCCTTCTTTTTATTTTGTTTTATGCAGTTTTTTCCGGGAGCAGACTATAAGTCAAAATCCTGGGATTCATCTTCTTTAGCTATGTTTATATTTTCATCCAGCATATCATGGACACCTTTCATTATTCTCTGTGAATTTAAAAGGGATTCCACGCATGTAGCCATAAGTTCTTTAGAAGGATTTTTAATATAACTATCAATTAAATCAAGGGTGCCCTGTACAATATCAAGAGCACCGAGGCTTATCCTGTGCTGTTCTTCTACAAGGGCTTTGTATTCTTCCGGTGTTTCTTTATCGGTTTTCTTCAAAAATTCTCTGGAATTTTCAATCTGTTTTGAAAGTCCTTCATGGTATTTTACAAGAACATCCATGCCAAACTTACCTTCATATACTTCCTTCATTGCTCCAAGAAGGGAAGCAAATGTAGGGTTATCCGGATCTACAGGCCCGCTTTCCAGAACTGCATATCCGTATTTTTCTTTTATAAGAGCTTCTTTTTCCTGGTTATCCATAATATCACCTCTGTTATGATGTTACAATTTTCTCTCATTATATCATAAAAATATACTTTATAATATACTTCATATTTACTTTTCCCACTCTACATGGCCAGATTTGTCTACATAGCCATTTTTACCTCCCATCAGTTCACCGTATTTATTCATTTTACCTCCTGTATTTACATGTCCTTTACCATTAGAAAAAGAATCTGCAAAATCGAATTTCGGTTCAATAATTACTTTTCCTGTCTTGTCTATATAGCCCCATTTGTTTTTTATTTTTACTGCTGCCAGCCCTTCGGAAAAAGGTAATGTCTGAGTAAATTTTGCATCGATTATCACTTTCCCTGTTTTGTCTATATAACCCCATTTATCTTTTATTTTTACTGATGCCAGCCCTTCAGAGAAAGGCCACGCACCGTCATATTTAATTTCAATAATAGATTTCCCCGTTTTGTCGATGAACCCCCATTTCCCACCTGTTACCATACCCTGATTATTCATTTTTCCTCCCATATTTACCATGGCCAGCCCTTCGGAAAAAGTCCAGGCATCATCAAATTTTATATCTATTACTACTTTCCCTGTTCCGTCAACGAATCCATATTTCGCTCCTGACTGAACTCCTCCATAGCCTTCTGAAAAATTATAGGCAAAATCAAATTTCGGTTCACAGATAATTTTCCCTGTTTTATCAATATAACCGTATTTTTCACCTGTTCTTACAACTGCATAACCTTCACAGAATTCCATTGCTTCATCAAATTTTGCTTCTGCAATCATTTTACCTGTTGTATCAATGTAGCCGTATTTACTGCCAATACCTATTACGGCAATACCTTCAGAAAATTCACCTGCATAATCAAACTGTGGTTTTATAACAAGTTTCCCTGATTCATCTACATAACCGTATTTTGCCACAGGTCGTAACTGTGGCTCTTCTTTCTGCTCTTCACAGTAAGAAGGGGATGCAATAGATATTAATAATAGAATAGAGAGAATAACATATAGATGTTTGAACATTACATAAACCTCCTTGAACGTGATGCATGATGCGTAATGCGTAATGCGTGACCCGTATTTTATTGATGCTGTATTATATAAAATTTCTACAGGTTATTGAAAAAAACCTTTATCTATAAACCGAATATATTTTTCAGGGCTTTTAAAAAGCCTGAAGCTCTATAATTGACAATATTTCCGCTCTTTCTGTCTATTATAAAAATATAGGAATTGAAAAATCCTGACGCAGTGAATATAAAATATTTTTCAGTAATTCCTTTTTTCCAGTGTTTTAAACTTAACACAGGTATATGTTTTATTTTGCTTATATGAGGTGAAAAAATTACGCCTATTTCGTCAGGATTATCAAGTTTTTTTAGAGATATACACCCTTTGCAGAAGAATTTTTTGTTGATCTCTTTTATACATTCGGTACAGTAACGTTCATGACATAGATTACACTGTGTAAAATGAATATTACAGCACGGTTTTCCACACCCGGCACAGATACTTCCGTGATCCTTACAGACCTGTTTTTTGCACAGATGACAGATGTCGCTGTGAGCATAACAGAACCTCTCTTTACATTGATAACATGTTGTTATGTGAGATTTGCAGAAATTTTCCGAACATTTTTTACATTTTTCCGTACATTTATTGCAGAAATCTTCACCACATGTCAGACACTTAACGGAATGTTTTGAATAACAGTAGTATTTATTACACATCTGACATAGAGTGCCGCAGTCATCACATATGTTTTCATTGCATATAAAACATTTATTTAATGGTTTACAGATTGAACAGCTTTCTTTTTTACAACACTCACAGGGGGGAACACAGCAGTTGCCCAGAACATGTCCTTCATGGCTGCAAACAGTAAAAGCTCTGGCTTCTTTTTTACATGCTTCACATGATGGGAGAAACAGTTTTCCTCTTACCAGGTCTTTTTTAAACTGAATTATTTTTCTTCTGTCATCTTTTGAAATGACACATTGAAAACCTATGGCAGGTATGAACACTTCTCTGAAATTTATAAGTGATATGGCTGTTTTTATAGCATGTTTTTTTATCAGTTCCTCTTTTTTTTGTTTTAGTTCCATAGTGAGTTCTTCAAGGACAGGAAAAGCTTCATCTTTATACTTTTTCTTTGCATATTCCCTTTCTTTTCCATAATATGACTCAAGCCTTAAAAGAGAATTATGTAAAAATTTCTCCTGTTCTTCTTCTATTATTTTTGCCTGAAGTTTTATTTTGGACATAACCAGTTCCCTTGCATACTCAAAGGCTTCTTCTCCGTTAAGAGGAAAATTTCTATAAATAAATCCTTCCTGTGGTTCATAGGAATAATCTGTAATGGTATTTAAATCCAGTTCTACCTCGCTGTTTTTATCCTCAAGAAGAACGGAATAGATACTTTCAACATGTTCATCGGTAAGAAAAGATACACGAAAATTAAATTCCATAAGAGGCATATAGGAAAAAACTCTTTCCACACTTTCTATGGCTACGGAAAAGAAAGACACGGGAAGACTATCAGGGTCACAGGAGTGAGAGGCTTTTAAAAAAATGCCTGTCCCGGCGCCTCCTTTTTTTCTTGCTATGGATATAAGCTCTTCCAGTAGATCACTGCCGGGAAGTACCGGCTCAAATTTGTATTCTCCTCTGGAAAACTCCGGCGGAACCGGTATAAAAGAAAGATATAATTTAGATGGAATATTACTGGAAATCTGTTCCTTAAAGGTAGCTATTAATATATCAGAAGTAATAAATTCAAAATTTCCTCCCAGTTTTTCCAGGATTTTAAGTGTAAAGTTTTTTATATCCCCTTCTGCCATTTCTGTCCTTTCTAACAGTAGTGAGTCGTAGGGGCGAACCGTGTTCGCCCGGTACCGGTGAAAACACGCATTACGCATCATACATCACGCATCACCCATCACGTCCCGAACAGTGCCGATATATTCATATCCGTATCCATAGAAGCGTGGAAAATTTTTCTTGCTTCTTCCAGTTTTTTTCCCAGTAAATCTATTTCTTTTTTCATTTCTTCTTCAGATGTTGAGTCAAGCCATATTTTCTGAAGGCATTTCTCAAATGTTTCATCACTTTTAAAATCTCCCAGTATGAGGTCCAGTTCACCTATGACCAGTTCGAACATACGTATCTTTTCCGAAAGAAGATAAAGAATATATCCTTCGAATGTGTCGAGTAATGACAGATTGAATACAAGAACCTCTCTTTCCTGGGTAAGTCTATGGATTCTTCCTATACGTTGTTCCAGTCTCATAGGATTCCAGGGAAGATCATAATTAACCATAATATGGCAGAACTGCAGGTTTTTCCCTTCACTTCCTGACTGGGTGGAAATCAATATCTGCCCGTCTGCTTTAAAATATAGAAGCTGTTCATCTTTTTCTTTAATACTCATTTCACCGTTAAATATTGTCACTTTATAACCATGAGATTCAAGCATTCTGCGCAGGTGATCCTGTGTTATTAGAAACTCTGTAAATACTATTACCTTATCAGATGTTCTTTTGAGTATTTCAAGAAGTGCAAGGCTTTTTCTGCTTTCACCGTTTCCTTCTCCCATATGGCAGAGCTTTTCCAGATTCTTATAGTCCTCTGATAAAGGATCAAATTTTTCTTTCCAGTGTTTCATCATATCCAGAACTGCATGAATACTGCTCCCCAGGGCTTTCTGCATCTGAATAAGGTGAAGAGACAGTCCTTTTATTTCTTTATTTTTTCTGTAATAATTCCTTATAAACTGTGTGAATTCCATACGGAATTTTCTTTCTGTAAGAGATTCTCTTAAATAATATATACCTGCCCTCCTGGGAGGAAGATATACATCTACATTGCTTCTCCTGTTTCTTATCATAACTTCTTTTATCAGTTTTTTTAATTCTTCTCCGTTCACAGGTATTCTTTTATCGGAAGAATCAACAAAGTTTTTACGAAAATCCCTTAAATTTCTGAGCTGTCCGGGTTTTAAGAGGGTAATAAGATTGAATAGTTCTTCCAGATCATTCTGAACAGGTGTGGCAGTAAGCATAAGGATATACCTTTTGCTTATTTTATTTACCATTTTCCACCCTTTACTTGTACGGTTTTTCAGCTTATGTGCTTCATCTATTATAAGGAGATCATAAGGTATTTTTGTTATTATCTCACAGTGGTCATCCCTTCTTGCAGTATCTATGGATGCAATGAGTTTATTATGTTCTTCCCAGTCAGTTTTATTATTCTGTATATAAAACTCTTCCTGAAAATGAAGGCTCATTTCTTCTTTCCACTGTGTTGTAAGGGAAGCAGGAACCAGTATGAGTATTTTCCTGGCAAGTCCCCTGAGGAGAAGCTCTTTTATAATAAGTCCTGCTTCTATAGTTTTTCCCAGACCCACTTCGTCCGATAAAAGGACTCTTCCTCTCATTATTCTTAACGCGTCGAGGGCAGCTTTTTTTTGATGGTTATAGGGAACTACCTCTATGGAAGACAGAGAAATCAATCTGTTAAATCCCGATGTAAGTGATAATCTTTCTGCTTTCATTCTTAAATCAAACCATTCCGGGTCACAGAGATCTGTTTCTTTAAATATGTTTCTGTCTGGAGGAATAAAAAAGATTTCACATGAAGTTTTATCTCCTTTATAATATGTTTCGGCGACCTTTAGAGCTTTAAAATCAAGTTTTTTTGTAAATGCCGGTGCCTTTATCGCTTTATGTCCTGTTGTTTCAATCCATGTAAATTTTTCATTTCTGTCAGAAGAAATATTTTCCCAGAACATGTCTGTCATATCCCGAAGCATTTCCCCTGATGATTGATACCTTTTGTTTATGTCATTCTGAATTGCCCGTAATATTATATGCTCTCCTTCTGCTGAGACAGAAGGGTTGAAAACCGTCACAGGTGAATCTTGAAGGGTGAACAATTTTTCTTTCGAAGGATCTCTTCCTGTAAGAAGATAATAGAGGGTAACTCCGAGAGCATATATATCTGCTCTCGGATCTTCCTGTCCTTTATACTGTTCCGGAGGTGAGTAACCGGGAGTTCCGAATTTAAGTTCATCCTTTTCTCTATGTTTAAACAGCCCTGTTATGCCGAAATCAACGAGTGTAATTTTTCCGTATCTGTCGATTATTATATTTGCCGGCTTCAGGTCTCTGAAGATATATGGAGAAGGTTTTCTTGTATGAAGATAATCCAGAACCTGACATATTTCTATAGCCCATTGAAATACCTTTTCTTCAGGAAAAGGACGAAAGTTATTTTCTTCAATAAGGGTTTCCATATCTTTCCCTTCTATATATTCCATCACAAGGTAATAACTGTCATGTTCTTTAAAGTAATCGGTTATTCTCGGTATATGTTCATGTTTTAATTGAACCAGTGTCCTTGCTTCCCGGGAAAACATTTCCAGCAGTGTTTCCTGTGGAATTGCCATGTGAGGTGAAGGGATCATTTCTTTTATGGCGCAGTAACCAAAAATTCTGGAAAGTTCAGGTGATATATAACAGGCTTTGTATACTGCCCCCCATCCGCCACGTCCCAGGAGTTTTTCTATTTTATATCTTGTCTGAAGAACTGTGCCGTCTGTCAGGAGGTTTTTTTCTGAACTCATCCCATTTGAACCCTTCCACCCGGTCACCCCGAAAATTCATAACATGGCCAGGTATGTTTGTATTATTGATGATAGAAGAGGAATGAAAGGTCTTTTAGGTAAAATTTTAATCTCTCAACGTGCCGATAAAGCTATCTATGTATATACATGCTTCTTCCCATTCTGCTTTACCGTTATCTCTGACGATAATTTCTTTGAGTTTTGCCAGTATATCCCGATTAAATTCCGAATCTTCATTGTATTTTGTGTAGCTGGTAAGGAATTTCCTCAGACCTTTGGTAATAAGTATAGACATATTCATAGGAATATCAGAATTCCAGTCATTTATCATATCCATATATTCCTGTATTTTCATACTCATCACCTGATCCTTTAATTATTAATCTCTCTCAGTCAATTTTAATATAAAATTTGAAAAATTTCAAGTAGATTGTATTTTTTTATGATATCTAGATTTACTTTTCACTATAAAGACAAAATTATTTATATATAAAAGACCCTGCTACATATAAAAGAGACAGTACTCCCATAATAATACACATTACAGCCCATCTGAAGAGTAAATGTTCTTTTATAATATCTCCGTACAGATCTTTTCTTACTATAAATTTGGCACCAAAAAGGAACCATATGACAGGTATCGCCATGGCAAGGGGAGGCGAATTTTTCATGATAAACTGAATTCTACTGAGGCAAAATATAAGGAGCAGTATAATTATAAGATCCACTGTAAGTGTTCTGGCTATTTTTTTCTTCATAAAATAAATAACTCCCCGAGTTGGACTCGAACCAACAACCTAGCGGTTAACAGCCGCTCGCTCTGCCAATTGAGCTATCGAGGAATCTTTAATGAAACGTATTATAACATGTAAAAATTAAAAAGGCAAGAGTCTTTTTAAGATTTTTTTCCTGCCTTTTTAATTATCTTAAGATTTTGTTTCGTCAGAGTCCATAGCTCCAAAGGCATTGTTAAGGTTCATATTCATAATACTGTTCATATTCAGTCCGCTTCCTACCTGATTGAACGGTGATGCCTGGCCTGCTCCTCCGGGTAACATGTTGTTCATGCCGAATACCGGGTTGTATGGAGGCATAGGTGCAGCACCCTGGGTCTGTGCAACATTCGTCAGTCCCCCCTGTTCTACTGCTTTTGCCAGTTCGAATGGATCCATGAAGCCGCCTTCATCTCCGCCGCTTGAATAGAATACACTCATATGAAGATGGGGAACATTATTGGCAGTCCCGACTTTAGCTATTTCCTGTCCTGCTTTTACAGTCATACCCGGTTTTAAATTGGGGTCTCTGTCAGATAAATGGGCATACCAGGTTTCTGTTCCGTCGGCATGTCTTATTCTTATAGCTCCCGTATCATTCCCTGCACCTTCCCATGCACTGTGTCCGCTCGGATCATTATATACTACCACTCCTTCTTTTGCAGCATAAACAGGAGTTCCTACCGGTGCGTGAATATCAAGACCGTCATCACCTTTATATGGAGAAAGTTTTCCTGCAGGACATGGATTTACAAATCCTGATGCACCTGCCGCTGCCGGTGTCATCTGTCCGTATACTGACTGGGGACCTCCTGCATTATTGACCCTCATTGTGTTCTGTGCCTGTGAAAGCATAGCCTGAAATGACGGCCCTTCCTGCTTTGGTTGCGGATTAAACTGGCTCTCTATGTCTCTTATGCGATTCTGTATCTGAGATATTCTATCCATTCTATCACACCCTTTGTTAAGATATAATTCTTCTATTTAATTATATAATTAATTATTCATAAAAGAAAGATATTTTTTGTTAACATTATATTAAAATTTTGTTAACAAGTGAGAAATTTTTATGAAAATTCTTTACCTATTTATTTTAGAGTGGTATAATCGGGGACAGTGAGCAGTGACCAGTGAGCAGTGAAGGGGGGCCGGCAACCGCCAGGGGTATTTATTTAAGCGCTCACATCACGCATCACGCATCACGATTTAAGCTACCAGTTATGTATCACGTATTCCGAAAAAATTATGAAAACAAAATTATCTTCCGTCATATTAATTCTAACTGCAGCTGTAGCTACTGCTGCGGCCCAGATTGTTCTTAAAATAGGCTCTGCCTTTAAACTTTCAGGACTTAAGTCGGAGTTTGAACAGGCAGGAGTGGGAATAATTAAAAATATCTTTAATACTTCCAGCAACATGTTCCATCTTGTTGTAATAGGATTCGGGTTTTTCCTTTTTATGTTAACCCTTCTTATTCTGGCCAGAGGATTTAAAGGCGGGGACATGTCGGTACTTTATCCGATTTTTGCTACAAGCTTTATATGGAATATTCTCTTCAGCAGAATTGTTTTAGGTGAACATATTACCCTCTTTAAAGTAACAGGAGTTTTGATTATAGTGAGCGGCATAGCTCTTACCGGTTTCGGCCAGAAGTTAAGTGAAAGAAAAGGAGAAGTCGAGTGAAAACACCTCTGTGGATAATTCTGGCAATGATTTTAGTTGCCCTTGTTAATGCAACGGGACAGCTCTTTAATAAATTTGCTTCAAAGAATCTCTCCCTTTCTTTTGACGGATTATTAAAAAATAAATATCTTTATATTGCCGTTATAACTTTTTTTGTAGGAGCAGTATTTTATATTATGCTCCTGCCTTACGGAGAAATTTCTGTTATATACTCCCTTTCTGCCATGTCCTATATGTGGGGCATGGTCTTTGCAAAATATATTCTTAAAGAAGATGTAAATATTTATAAATGGATGGGAGTAATTTTAATAATCCTGGGTGTTTCAATTATAGGTTTTCTCGGTTAGTTCCCCTTATAGATCATTATAATTTATAAATCTTGCTGTCTTTATACCATGTTTAAAGATACTTATAAGAGCAGGATCTGCACAGTAAGCACCGTAAATATCCATTTCTCTTTTTATTTTTTCAATCAATTCCATGGCATAAATGCCGCTTAACTGCCAGAAACTGTCCGATACTCCATGGGATATTAACAGTATCTGTTCTTTTGTGAAATCGGCTGAGACCAGCCCGTAAGGAACTGTAACATTTTCTATACCTTTAATCTTCTGTTCTGTTATATATTTTACCTTTTTTGTAATTTCTATTATTTTTAATGGATGTAACGATGGTTCTTTTTCAAAATAAAGAAGATTTTTCTGTGACAGGTCTGTAATCTGAAAGTGTCCATAGTAGAAATTCTTTACTTTCCCATGATCCATATAAAGATTAAACCACGATATTTTTCCTTTTTTATCTGTAATTTC
>DAIOEN010000165.1:0-15835 GCA_036746235.1 Vulcanimicrobiota bacterium
ACAGGATTATTTGTATAAACACACCATCCTTCAATAAGTGTATTGGGAATTTTATAAGGTCCTCCGGCATGTTCCATGGCAAGCTCTAAAACTTCTCCTCCCAGATGGGCATAGGCACCTGTGTCAAAATAAAGACGACAGTGGAGGCTATGAAGGGTTCCGTCTTTTGCTCCCAGTTTATAGTGCATTGTTGCCCTGTGCCGTTTGTACCCTCCGAGAAAACTTTCTTCTCTGTCCCACACCATTTTTACAGGTCTTCCTCCTGAGCTAAGTGCTGCGAGAGCCAGGAGACACTGTACTGTTGAACCGTCTTTCCCACCGAAGGCTCCTCCGAGACAGGGGCTTATGATGCGGATTTTTTCTACCTGAAGTCCGAGTGCATGGGCAATTTCAAATCTATCTCTGAAAGGTGCCTGGGTGGACACGGTCATAACAATAGTTCCGTCTTTTTCCTCACAGGCCACTCCGTTTTCCGTCTCCAGAAAGCCATGAGCCTGCACGGGCGTTCTAAAAGTTTCCTCTATGATTACATTACATTCTTTAAAAGAATTTATAGAGTTTCCTGTTTTTATTGTTCCCCGGACAAGTATATTTCCTGTTTTATTTTCCTCATGAACACAGGGAGCATCACCTTTTATTGCCTGTTCCGTATCAAATACTGCCTCTAAAGGCTCAATATCGATTTTTATTACTTCAATAGCCTCTTTGAGTATGTCTCTGGTTTCTGCCAGTACAAGAGCTA
Source organism: Vulcanimicrobiota bacterium (assembly GCA_036746235.1). Classification (GTDB taxonomy): domain Bacteria; phylum Vulcanimicrobiota; class SpSt-956; order SpSt-956; family JAKJGF01; genus CALARM01. The sequence goes on from DAIOEN010000165.1 coordinate 743, forward strand.
CAGGATCGCCTGAGTATCGAACTTTACTGTCTGCAATAACGGGCATATCTTTATGAATGATTCCCTGTCTGTTTGTCCCGGGAACATCTTTACCTGTAAGTATTTTTATAACGCCCGGGATTTTTTCTGCTTCTGACACATCAATATGTTTTATTATGCCATGTGGAATTCCTGCTCTTTTAACTCCTGCCCATAACATATGTTCCATATAACAGTCTATGGCAAATTTTTCCTCCCCTGCCACTTTAGTTCTGGCATCAAATCTTGGTGTATCAGTTCCTATAATGCTATTCAATTACTCATCCCTTTCGATATAATCGTTACGCGTAACGCGTGACAGGTGATTTCGTAATGTGTGATGCGTGATGGGTGATGCGTGTTTAATCCCAGGGCATTTAATTAAACGCCCCTGCTCACTGTTCACTGTTCCCTGCTCACTGTTCACTGGTCACTGCTCACTGATAACTGTTCAGAGTATTTTCTTTAAAGTTTCTACAAAAGCTTCCATTACAGGTATAGTCGAAATAGTTACCCTTATATAATTGGGAAATCTAAAATCTGTCATACTTCTTATCATTATACCATTATACATAAGTTTTTTATATGCCAGTGTATCACTCATGGGCAGGCGGATCATCATAAAATTCCCTTCACCCTTAGTATGTAACAGATTCATTCTGTCCATTTCGTAACCAAGAAATTCTTTCCCTTCTCTTACCATTTTTCTGGTTTTTTCTATATGTTCTTTATTATTGTCAAGAGCTGCCACTGCCGCAATCTGTCCAATAGTATTGACTGAATAGGTAATATATGTTTTCCTTATAATATCAACAGTGTCCATATCTCCTGCCAGGTAGCCGATACGAAGACCTGCAAGACCGTACATCTTGGAGAAAGTCCTTATAACTACCAGATTGGGATAGTCCTTTATTAAATTAATCCCATTCGGATAATCTCCTTTTTCTACGAATTCACAGTATGCTTCATCTAAGATTACTATCTGGTTTTCATTTATAGTATTTAAAAAATTACGAAGAGTTTCCGTTGTCCAGTAAGTGCCTGTAGGATTATTGGGATTACAGATGGCAATAACTTTACTTTTTTCATCAATAGCTTTTAATATAGCTCTGTCATCAAAAGTGAAATCCTTTAGAGGTATAAGCTTTACTTCTATACCGGAAAATTTTGCAACCCATTCGTACACAGCAAAGGTTTTATCTGCTGTAATGATATTATCACCGGCAGCACAGAAGGCTTTGATAATAGAAGTAATTATTTCATTTGCTCCGTTACCTGTCATTATTTGATTCCTGTGGAGATCATATTTTTCTGCTAATTTTTCTCTTAAATAAAAACCGTCTCCGCTGGGATAGATGGAAGATTTAAATGGAGAAAATGCGGTAATAGCTTCACATGCAGAAGGTGGAGGGCCAAGATAATTTTCATTGTTATTAAGGCGAATAAGTCTGTTTATACCATATAATTTTTTCAGTTCTTCATCAGGTTTACTCGGTATATAGGGTTCAAAATTATGTAAATATGAGGGAACAAGCCTGTCAATTGATTTCATATTGAAAAATCACCAGATCTGATTTGCCGCCATAGGGAAAGAGTAACCTGGGGCTGAAGTTATGTTTTACTAAATCAGTTATAAATTCTACCTGCCATGATGAGGCAAGATCAATAAAACAGAAAATATTAATTAGATTTTCTTTCACAAAGGTTTCTATATGTTTGATAAGGTTTTCTTCCATATCTCTTCCCGGCCATACAGGATAAAGTCGAACCTCATTGTTCTCCCTGTCTATCTCTGAAGAAAAAACTGAATATTCCGGTTTACTTTCACCTGTATTACTGATTTTATCCATATATCGTGCCAGAAAAAGTTTTTTATATTCTTCTTTAATAAATGTTTCTATTAAAGGATTTATCCATATATGACCTCCTGGATCTTCTTTGATTTCTCTGTAAAATGCAGGAACTATTACGGGATTTTGTGATTCCCTGTATAAAGTAATACTTCTCAGAGATTCAAAGTAATTTACCGGTAAATGAGCAGATAGATAGATTGTAAAAATTCCTGTAATTTCACTTCTTGCAAGGCTATTGATGCATATGTCCATCAGTCTTTCACATATGCTTGAAGGCTCCGGAATATTAAATATATAGGGGCCAAAGGTCTGGGCTATTTTTTGGCTCTTTGAAGTCCACAGTATACCTCCTGCCACTCTGTCACATTTATCCAGAACTACATATATATGGTATATTCCTTCTGACATCATGTCTGTTATTTTTCCGGGATAGTAAAAATTTTTAGGATAAAGGTAATCCGGATAGTGCTTTATAATTTTATATAGTAATTTTTTAACCTGTTCAGGTGATGCCTCTTTGATTATAAAATCTTCTGCCAGTTCTTCATGGTCATCTATGATTATTTCTTTTATATGGGGATATTTCCTGTCTTTATATAAAGTGAGAATCATGTTTCCATGATGATCATTTATGATTTGAAATCTGTCTACAGAACGGGAAGCAATAAATATTCCCAGTTCTTCTATATCGTCTTTATTGTCAGGAGAAATTGTGGAGGTTATATTGAACATTTTCAGGTTTAATTCATTTACAGGAAAAATAAATTCAAGTTTTACGGAATATGTTATGTCTGTACATCTTATGTTTATAATATCTTCAGATTTACTGTGTTGACATAAATATGTAAAGACTTCGTCTGTGGCAAGAACAAGCTGAAATTTCTCTTTTTCACCAAGGTGAAATATTTCTGCAGATTTTTCTGCAAAAGAAATAATGACAGGTAAAAAGTTTTGATTTACAGGCAGATTTAAATTGACAGACCGATCGTTATTTGCAGTTTTTTCTGTTATCATAATGATTTATTATATCAAAAAAAGTCATAAAAAGAAACAGACACTCAAGTGTCTGTTTCTTTTTAGATAAAAAATTACTTCTTATTACCCTGTCCCATTTCTTTCATAGCTTTCTCTTTGCCTTCCACAGCACTCGGATTGTTTGGTTCTATAGTCAGAACTTTATCATATACTGCCACCGCTTCCTGATATTTCTTAAGGTTTACGAGTCCCATAGCTTTGCTCAGCAGAATCATTACATTATCAGGAATTTTTTCTAACATTTTATCGAAACATTGGACAGACTCTTCGTATTTACCTGCCTGATATAAAGCGTTCCCTTTATTTGCCATTGAGTTTAAATCGTCCGGATCCAGTTCCAGTACTTTATCAGAACATTTAACAGATTCATCATATTTTTTTAGAGCAAGTAATGTAAGACTTTTATATTTCCAGGCATTTATATATTTTGGATCAACTTCTATTGCTTTATCATAATATTTAATGGCTTCATCAGATTTACCTTCTATGGATAGATTTTTGCCTCTGTTACACCATGCTCTCGTATAATTTTTATCAATTTCTACTGCTTTATCAAAACATTTGTTGGATTCATCATATTTTTTGTCAAAGGCTAACATGATACCTTTACAGTTCAGAGCTTCTATATTTTTAGGGTTACTTTTTAACACCTTATCACTGCATTCCTGGACTTCTCCGAATTTACCTAATTGATAGAGAAGGCTATAGTCATTTTCCAGAACATTATCAAAACATTTTATAGCTTCCTCATATTTGCCCTGTTGATAAAGAACATCACCTTTCCCCACCCAGTTAATCATTTCTTTCGGGTCAATCTCTATTGCTTTCTCAAAGCATTTAATAGCTTCGTCAGCTTTGTTTGATGATATAAGAGCAATACCTTTATATTTCCATGTATCCATATTTTTGGGATCAATTTCTATTGCTTTATCATAATATTTAATTGCTTCATCATATTTTTGTTGTACCTGAAAAATATTTCCTTTATTACACCAGGCTTTTACGTCTTTTTGATTAATTTCCAGCGCTTTGTCGACAGCTTTATTCGCTTCATCAAATTTTCCCTGAATATATAAAACAAAACTCTTGTTAGCCCAGGCATCTCCGTAATCAGGTTTAATTTCTATTGCTTTATCCAGGCAGACAAGTCCTTCTTCAACATTACCCTGAACTCCGAGAATATAACCTTTGTTACTCAATGCTTCCACACATTTAGGATCAAGGTTCAGTGCTCTGTCATAATAACTGAGAGCTTCCTGCCAGTTTTTTTTGTTCATAGCTTCTTTACCTTTTTTCAGGTTTTCCGTGTTATCAGTGCAGGATGTGATAAATATTAACATGAATAAAAATGCAGTTATTATCAGTGATTTTATCATAAATAAAAATCCTTTCATTTTTTATGTGTCTTTTGAGAAAATTTACTCCTTTCTATTATCTTATAATATTTTATAGTGTATTTCATATCACCATTCACTAAATTCTAACAGGTTATGAAATACACTATAACATATTTAAAAACAAAATTCTCATTTTTTTTAAAAAAGTTTTAAATATTCACTGTAACCTGCAGAAGACATCTCTTCTACCGGAATGAATTTGATAGAAGCAGAATTAATACAATATCTAAGCCCTGTCGGGGCCGGCCCATCATTGAATACATGTCCCAGGTGGGAATCTCCCTTTTTACTTCTTACCTCTGTCCTGACCATTCCGTAACCTGTATCAGTCTTTTCTTCTATAATGTCCTTTGAAACCGGCTTTGTAAAGCTCGGCCACCCGCATCCGGAATCGAATTTGTCAGAGGATGTAAACAGAGGTTCCCCTGTTACAATATCTACATAAATGCCTTCTTTTTTATTATCCCAGTATTCATTTTTAAAAGGAGGTTCTGTACTGTTTTCCTGAGTTACACTGTACTGAAGAGGTGTTAATCTCTTCTTTAGCTCTTCGTTAGAAGGTTTTTTATAGTCTGTCTCATCTGAATGTTTCTTCTCTTTCCATATGTTTTCCAGATACTTATCCCTCCCTGAACCATACCTGTATGTTTTATATCTCACAGGACATTTTTTATAATAATCCTGATGGTAATCTTCTGCCTTATAAAATGTTGTGCATGCCAGAATTTCCGTTACTACAGGTTTATTGTAAATGCCTGAACTGTCAAGTTCTTCCTTTGACTTTTCCGCCTTTTTCTTCTGGTCTTCATTGTGGTAAAATATGGCGGTATAATACTGAGAACCTCTGTCTGCAAACTGTCCGTCACTATCTGTAGGGTCAATCTGCCTCCAGAAAACATAAAGTAATTCTTCATACGTTATTTTTGACGGATCATACGTTATCTGAACTGCCTCATAATGGCCTGTTGTTCCCGTGCATACATCTTCATAAGAAGGATTTTCTGTTTTGCCACCTGTGTATCCTGCAACTACTTCCGTAACGCCGTCAAGCTCTTCGAAAGGCCCTTCAAGACACCAGAAACATCCTCCTGCAAAGGTAGCTTTTTCGAGAATTTTATCAGCATGTCCCGGTATATCGGCCTTTACAGATTTACATCCCAGTAATATGATGGGAATAACCATTAGAACAGCTATTATTATTTCTGTCATAATAAACACCTCTTTCGTTAAACGTAATGCGTGACGCATGACGCGTGACGCGGTGAGTGCCGTAAATATGTTACTATATATATAATTTGGAAAAATTTAAGATTTCCTTTGAGATGCATAAAATTTTTTGTATAATAGAATTTATATTAATGAAAGGAATAGATTATAGTTAGATTAATAACTATCTATGAATATTCGTAATGCGTAAAGCGTAATGAGTGATGCGCGATATAAACCCGTCACGCGTTACGCGTTACGCGTCACGAAATAAGTTATGAAATAACAATAATTAGAAGTATATGAACATGAATATAATTGAGTTCGTTGAAAAAACAGCTTTTCTTCACGAAAGAATAGACGGGCATTTTATTCCCTGGAATAAAAACTGTGACGGAACAATTGATTTTTACCTTGATAAATGGAAAGCAATTTTAGGAAATGAAGAAGTTTTAAAAAAACGTCTTTCTTTTGATAATCTGGATATAAAATCCGTAAAACCTTTACTTGGCAGAGTCAGTCTTTCCGATAAAAATAATTTACCTCCATGGAGCAGTATATTAGAAGAAATTATCTCCGGGAAAGAAGAAATTACCTTTGAAAAAATCAGATCAGGAGAGAATGTTTATAACAGATGTTTCCTGCCCCATTGTTCTCTTCCCTTTGAGGAAGCTTTTGTACCTTTTATATTAATTGCAAGAAAAGAGCTTGAGAAACAGCCCTGTTATGACCTTTTAGAAGAAAAAGCCCGTGCTGAATTTGAACAGGAATTACTTGTATCTCTTAACAGGATATGTGCAGATACGTTATATGCTGAATTTTCATTGTTTAACATAAGCTGTCGTTCATCTTTTGAGATTTTTCTATCTCAGGTTACAGAAACAAAAGAAACGGAACTGTATGATAATTTTATAAAGAAAATTTTAAATGACTCATGGAAAGACTTATTATATAAATACCCTGTAATGGGCCGTCTTATATCTGTACGTATAAAATTCTGGGTAGATTCTTTAAGTGAATTTTTAATGAGACTCGGTGAGGATTTACCTTTGATTTCTACGGTTTTTCTGAAAGGAGAAAAAACGGGAACAGTTACAGAGGTACAGCCATTACTTTCAGACAGACATAACGGAGGCAGAACTGTTATAAGTGTAACATTCGAATCAGGTTTGAAACTTATTTATAAACCTAAAGATCTTTCTTTAGAAGAAGTTTATTTCAGTTTACTTTCCTGGTTTAATGAGAAAGGTGTTAACTTTAAAACAGTCAGAGTAATTAACTGCAAAAATTACGGATGGACAGAATTTGTAGAACATCTCCCATGCAAAGATGAAGAAGATGGAAGAAATTATTACAGACGTACAGGCCAGCTTCTGTGTTTGCTCTATGTTCTCGGCTGTTCTGACTGTCATATGGAAAATATTATTGCCAGCGGAGACTATCCTGTTCTTGTAGATTTAGAAACACTTATGCAGCCTGAAGTAAGATTCCGGGAAGATAAGAAATATGAAAAAAGAGTAAATTTGCTTGCAAGCAGGCAGTTTTTTAATTCTGTTTTAAAAACAGGTCTTCTGCCAAGGTGGGAATTCAAATCAGAGCCCTATGATGTAAGCGGCCTTGGCAGTATAGGAATAAAGGACAGGTCTATAAAAAGAGATATATGGAAAAATTTAAAAACAGACGGACTTACGACAGATGTTGAATTTTTTACGATTAAAGAACATGTGAATTTCCCTGTTCTAAACGGACTGGTTCTTAATCCTCTGGAATATAAAGATTATATTATCGAAGGTTTTAAAGATATGTATTTATTTATTATGGAACACAGGGAAGAACTTCTTTCTCCTCACAGCCCTCTGAATGGATTTAACGGTAAAATCATTCGCTTTGTTCCCCGTGCAACAGGCACTTATGCTCTGATTTTAAACCATTCTATGACGTCAGGATTATTTAAAGACCCCCTTTTATGGAGTATGGAAATAGATATTCTTTCGATGGCCATAAGCCAGAATGAAACAAAAAATGAATTTCTCTGGACTCTGGTTAAAAAAGAAATCTTAAGTCTGGAACAACTGGATATACCTTATGTTATCTCTTCGTCAGATTCTGCCGATTTGATTATTCCGGGACGAGAAAGAATAAAAGATTTTTTTGACGAACCGGGTTATAACTCTCTTATATCATGTATAAAAAACCTTTCAGTCAGAGATATGGAAAAACAGATTGCTCTGATAAAAGGTGCCCTTTATGCAGTAAATATAGAAAGACCGGGAATTTTAGAAGAAGAAACAGAGAACTATGAACATATAAATGTAGATAAAGAGAAATTTATGGAACAGGCCCTTGTAACAGGTAGAGACCTTGTTAACTCTGCTATTCGTTTTGAAGAAGAGGGGATTACGTGGATAGGATATGAATATATGCCTTCAATGGATATAGCAAGGCTTCAGCCTATGGATTACAGCCTTTATAACGGTATATGCGGAGTCGCCCTTTTTCTTTCGGCTCTTGAACATATTGACGGACATGGCAGATACAGTGAAACTATTTTAAATTCATTGAAACCGCTGTTTAAAGATATTCACGATGATCTTATGAGTAAAATGCTTGCAAATGAAACAGGCACAGGAGGTGCTACAGGGCTTGGCTCTATTGTTTACAGTCTTACTTCTATAAGTCAGTTGCTGGGCATGAAGGAAATTTTAGATTATGCCACAAGGGTTTCATTGCTGATAACGTCTGATTTAATAGAAAGGGATAAACATTTTGATATTATATCAGGTGCTGCCGGAACAATAGTGGGTCTTATTAAACTTTATAATATTACGAAAGATACTAAAATCCTGGATATTTGCAATAGCTCTGCAGACCATCTTCTGTTAAACAGGAAAGAGAGTCCTTCCGGTTACAGGGTATGGAAAACTTCAGACCATCACTTTCTCGGAGGATTTTCTCATGGAGTGTCAGGAATAGCTTATGCATTGTTGAAACTCTATGGACTGACAGATAATAAATCATATCTGGAAGCAGCAAAAGAAGCTCTGGCTTACGAAGATACTCTTTTTGTAGAAAAATTCGGTAACTGGCTGGATGTAAGAGTATCTGCCGGCAGACCGGAACATGATAAATTTATGAGTTCCTGGTGTCATGGAGCACCGGGTATAGGGCTTTCAAAGGCTGGAACACTGTCAATTCTGGATGGAGAAGATATAAGAAAATACATAGATATTGCAATGAATACAACTGTTAATGCCCCCTCATTTGACAGGGATCATCTTTGCTGCGGTAATATGGGAAGAGCAGACATACTTTTTACTGCAGGCATAAAACTTGACAGAAGTGATTTAAAAGAAAAAGGATTGCAGCAGGCAGCCAGAATATTATCAGGGGCAGAAAAAAGAGGAGCCTTTAACTTCGGAACAGAAGGCCAGTTCAATTTGAGTTTCTTTCAGGGTATTTCAGGTACAGGTTATGAATTTTTACGTATGAACCATCCAGACAGAATTCCTTCAGTTTTACTTTTTGAATAGACAGGCAGGAATATTTTTTTATTGGTAGAAAATTTTATAGTTAAGTTCATAGTAATTCATAATTAATAACTTCGTAATGCGTAATGCTTGATGCCTGATGCGAAGGGGTAATAACGCATTACGCATTATTTACTTGTGAAATACACTATAACAATGAATATTCACTAAAGGCAAGGATTATTTATAACAATGGTTGAAAAAAAGCTTTTCAGACAGGAAGCACTTCAGAAACTATCTTCTCCTGAACAACTGGATCAGGCGATTACCATAACTGATTCCAGAGGATGGCTCGCTCTTATTATGTTCGGTGTAATAATAGCGGTAATCTTCAGGTGGTTAATTGCAGGTATCATTCCTGTTACTGTTGCAGGAGAAGGTATCCTCCTGAAAGGAGGAGGATTGAAGGAAGTTGTTTCTATGACAGGCGGCTCTGTTACCGAATTGAATGTGAAAACAGGTGATGTCGTTACTGCTGATCAACTGCTGGCAAAGGTTATGAGACCTGAGATTTCAGATATAGATCTTCTGATTAATGAGACAGGAGAAGAAATAGAAAAACTTTATGAAAATAAAGAGAAAAACGTTAAATTGATTGAGAAATTGCAAAATAAAGTGAAGTTATTAAATGAAAAGAAATTAATCCTGTCGGAAATAAGAAGCCCTGTAAGAGGAAAATTACTGGATTTAATCGTAAAAACCGGTGATATTATAAAAGAATATGAGACTATAGCAGTTATAGAGTCTCCTGATGAAACAATGGAAGCTATACTGTATATACCTCTGACTACGGATAAAACAATTGAACCGTCCATGGATGTTCAGATTTCACCTTCTACAGCCAGGAAAGACCTTTATGGCTTTATCCCCGGTAAAATAAAATCTGTAGATGTTTTCCCTGAAACGAGAGAAAGTATGATGAAGGTTATAGGCAATGAAGAACTGGTTTCTATGTTTTTATCCCGCGGCCCTTCAATGGAAGTGCATGTAGAACTTTCCTGTGATGAAAAGGGGGAATTGAAATGGTCATCAGGCAGGGGAGGGCCTCATATATACAGCGGAACCCTCTGCAGAGGAACTGTAATATTAAAAAAGATTCATCCTGTAAACCTTCTTTTCCCTTCCGCAGAATAAATATATGAATAAAGAAAAAATAATCAATAAAAGAGTTAAAACCCCTACGGTACTGCAGATGGAAGCAGTGGAATGCGGCGCCGCATCACTTTCTATTATCCTGGGCTATTACGGAAGAATCGTTCCCCTTGAAAAACTGAGGATAGATTGCGGCGTGTCCCGTGACGGCAGTAAAGCAATAAATATACTAAAAGCCGGCAGAAAATACGGTCTTCTTACAAAGGTGTTTAAAGCCCCCGGCATAGATCTGCTGTTAAAACTTAAATTCCCTGTAATTGTATTCTGGAATTTTAATCATTTTCTTGTAGTGGAAGGTGTGGGGAAAAATTGCGTATATTTAAATGATCCTGCCACAGGGCCGAGAACTGTTTCAAAAGATGAATTCAGCAGATCCTTTACAGGTATTGTACTTACCTTTGAGCCCGGGCCTGATTTTAAAAAAGGAGGGGAAAAACCCGGCCTTGGCAAAAACCTTCTCAAGCGCCTTAAAGGTTCTGAAACAGCCATTATTTATATTTTGCTTGCAGGATTGCTCCTTGTTTTCCCAGGTCTTATTATTCCTATGTTTATGAAGATCTTTGTAGATAATATTCTTATAAATAGAATGGAAAATATTATTGTTCCTCTTATAACCGGCATAATTATTACTGCCATACTGCAGGGAGGACTTACATATCTTCAGACCTATTATATATTAAGATTCGAAACAAAACTTTCTTTAAGCACGTCAAGCAAATTTTTCTGGCATATACTCCATCTTCCTGTTGAATTTTTTACACAGCGCTTTGCCGGCGATATAAGCTCAAGGGTTGCCATAAACGATAAAGTTTCTCAGTTGCTTGCCCAGCAGATTGCACCCAATATACTCAATATTATTATGTGTATTTTTTATCTTGTTATTCTTTTTACCTATAATATTTCCCTTACCATTACAGGTTTATTTATTGTATTTCTGAATGTTCTTGCCCTTAAATATATAGCAAGAAAAAGGATAGACGGGAATATGAGAGTCCTTCAGGAAAGAGGAAAACTCATGGGCACATCCATGTCAGGCCTGAGTTATATTGAAACCATTAAATCCAGCGGTACAGAAGGAGATTTCTTTACAAGATGGTCAGGATACTTTGCAAAAACGATCAATATAGAACAGGAATTGAATGTTTATGCCCAGTTTCTTGCAGTTATTCCGTCATTTCTGAATTCTCTCAATACAATGGTTATACTGTCTATTGGCGCCTATCTTATTATAAAAGGTCATATGACAGCCGGCACGCTTGTAGCATATCAGAGCCTTATGAGTTCTTTTATGACACCTTTTAACAGGCTCGTAAACCTGGGAGGCACCATGCAGGAAGCCCACGGCGATATGGACAGACTCAATGATATTTTGAGATATGATATAGATAGAGAGAAGGAAGATATAATTAAAGATACGTCTATGAAATTATCCGGAAAACTTGAACTTAAGGGTATATCTTTCGGCTACAGTCCTCTGGAACCTCCTCTTATTGAGGATTTCAATCTTACTCTATTGCCAGGGGCAAGGGTTGCCCTTGTCGGTTCTTCGGGAAGCGGCAAATCGACAATCGGAAAAGTTATATGCGGCCTTTATCGCCCCTGGAAAGGAGACATACTTTTTGATGAAAAACCTGTAGAAACAATACCTGTAGAGATTATACAAAATACCCTGGCTATGGTGGATCAGAGTATTATGCTTTTTGAAGGAACAGTAAGCGAAAATATAAGTCTCTGGGATCCGTCCATTCCGAAGAGTGATATTATAAGGGCTGCAAAAGATGCCTCTATACATGACGGTATAACGGAAAAAGAAAAAGGATATGACTCTATTGTAGAAGAAGACGGGAGAAATTTTAGCGGCGGCCAGAGACAGAGGCTGGAAATCGCCAGAGCTCTCTCTACAAACCCGAGAATCCTGATACTTGACGAGGCTACAAGTGCTCTTGATGCCATTACGGAAAAGAATATAGATGAACATTTAAGAAAAAGAGGGTGCACCACCGTCATAATTGCCCACAGGCTGAGCACCATAAAAGATTGTGATGAAATTATCGTTCTTGATAAAGGCAGGGTAGTACAGAGAGGAAGACATGAGGAACTTGTGAAGGATGAGAATGGGCTTTACAGGACTCTTGTTCAGATCTATTGAGTCGTCAAGGGAAAACAGTGACCAGTGACCAGTTACCAGCAGGGGCAAACCGTGTTCGCCCGGTACTGATGAAAACACGCATTACTCATCACGCGTTACACGTCACCAGTCACGATTATAACGGAGAAATAAAAATGGATGAAAATAATAATACAAATAATAACAGTGAAAATAAATCTGATATCCTTTCAGACACTGCTCATACTGAATTGATACACCTTGGCGGCAACAACCCTTTTCTTATTGATGATACCGATTATATCTGGATAGTTAAAGAACAGAAGGTCAATATTTACGGAGTTTATCTGAAGGACAGAGTTATTACAGGCCCCAGAAACCATATATGCACCATAGAAAAAGGAGGAGCTTTCTTCGGGTTCAAACCTTTTGACACCTTCGGTTTTCTTGCTGCAGGCGAAACGGGAACAGAGGTTATAAAGATTAAAATAGACGAATTGAAAGAAGAACTGTCCCCTTATATTGATAAATGGATAATGGATTTCACCGGCAATCTTCCTCAAAGAGTAAAAAGATTTAAAGCAGTTAATTCTGATGAAGAGCTTACGATAAAATCAGGTGAAGCCATGTTAAGTTCATCTTCGGTTCTGTGGATAAAAAATCTGAAAGGTTCTTTTTCTTTTATGGGAAGAGACGACCTTTCACCTTTTAAAGAGGATACTCTGTTCCCTGTTACTCCTTCTCTCTGGTGGAAAGCAGAAGAGGATTCCGAAGTCAGAACCTTCAATACGGAAAAATATCTCATGAACGATCCGAAAAGAATTCATCTGGAACAATTTCATGATTTTATACTGGATTTTATAAAGATAAAACTGGTAGAAGAATATATAGATGAAAAAGAACATCTTGAAAAAAAAGAATTGACGGAGCTTTCTGCCCTCAGTGATGCAGTGTCGGGACTGGCATCTACTATGGAAGAAAGGCCCCTTCCGTATCAGACCGGCCGGAAAGACACACTTTTTGTTGCCTGTCAGATAACAGGTAAACAAACAGGTATTGTCTTTAAAGAACCTCTTTTTGAATATGATAAAGAGCTTATAGATCCTGTTACTGCTATAGCAAGAGCTTCAAAGGTAAGACACAGAAAACTCACTCTTGAGAAAAACTGGTGGAAAAAAGATAATGGCCCTCTTCTTGGCTTTTCATCGGAAGATGATAGACCTGTTGCTTTGTTGCCTTTATTCTCAGGCGGTTATGAAATGATTGACCCCTCAAATAACAGGAAATGCCACATCACAGATGGTATTGCATCTAAAATTCATATTCACGCTTATATGTTTTATCCGCCTTTGCCTTTGAAGGCCATTACTCTGGCAGATATTATGGGCTTCGGGCTGAAATACTGTAAATCCGATATGTTAAACTTTTTATTTATATCTGTTATTGTAGGATTGCTCGGTATGATTACTCCGATAGCAACAGGTGTTATCTTTAATTATATTATTCCTTCAGGTGAAGACAGTCATATTATGGAACTTTCTATCGCTCTTTTTATCAGTGGTGTCGCCGTAGCAGTATTTCAGATATTGCAGAGTGTTTCTCTTATAAGAATACAGGGCAGAATGAACTGGACCATACAATCAGCCCTGTGGGACAGAATTCTCCTTCTGCCATGTTCATTTTTCAGAAAATATTCATCAGGAGATCTTGCGGCACGATCCCTGGGTTTTGACAGCATATGCAGAGAATTCTTTACAGGCCTTACTCTGCCGTCACTTCTTTCATTCATATATGCATTGTTCAACTTTTTTCTTTTATTTTATTACAGCAGAAGCCTTGCAGTAGTTGCTGTTATCTTTTCTTTTATCACTGTTATTGTCATAATGTTTACCACTTATTTTCAACTGTCTTTTTATAGAAATTTACTCACCCTTGAAGGACAGATTTCCGGTTTTGTATTTCAGCTTATAAACGGTATAACAAAACTCAGGGTTGCAGGTGCCGAAAGCAGAGCTTTTACCCAGTGGGCTGAAAAATTCGGACTTCAGAAGAGATTTTCTTTCAAAATTCAGAATATTAAAAATTTTTACGAAGTCTTTAACTCCGTTATACTCCTTATTTCGTCAATAGTAATTTTTCTTGTCATATCATCAGATATCTATAAAGGTCATGGTGCTATATCCAGCGGAAATTTTCTTGCCTTTAATACTGCTTTCACCTCATTTATGGTATCTGTCATGCAACTGGGCATGACCATAGCCCTTCTTACCAATATAGCTCCTGTCGTAGAAAGAATGAAACCGATATTTGAAACTATTCCGGAAGTTGATGAAGGTAAAAACGAACCGGGAGAAATAAGCGGTGACATAGAAGTCAATCACCTGTCATTCAGATATAAAAAAAATAGTGATTTAATCCTGAAAGATCTGACCTTCTCCGTAAAGCCAGGCGAGTTTGTTGCTTTTGTAGGGCCTTCAGGTGCCGGTAAATCAACTATTATGAGACTTCTCCTGGGGTTTGAAACACCGGAACAGGGCTCTATTTATTATGACGGCAAAGAACTCAAAGAACTGGATCTTACTTCCGTGAGAAATCAGATTGGTGTTGTACTTCAGAACAGTTCCCTTATGGCGGGAGAAATTTATTATAATATCATCGGTTCTTCTCTCCTTACTATAAACGATGCCTGGGAAGCGGCGAAGATTGCAGGCCTTGAAGAAGATATAAAAGCCATGCCCATGGGTATGTATACCTATGTAAGTGAAGGAGGGGAAACCTTTTCAGGAGGACAGAAACAG
>DAIOEN010000166.1:0-8074 GCA_036746235.1 Vulcanimicrobiota bacterium
CCTGTCAGGCAGAAGCTGATAAAATGGTTACGAACTTATTTGGAGCGGTACTTAGAGCCTATCCGAAAAGTCCTCCTGTACCTTTTCACTGCCAGGCTCTTCCGAAAAATCTATAATCCTTCTGAAAGAGAACCTGTTTTTACAGACATTTAATATTTTGCGTCTATTTAATTTACAACTTGCTGTTAATACGGTATATATTTTTCTCCAGAACCTGGCAATGAAAAGGATGTGAAAATAAATATTACTTTTCGGATAGGCTCTTAAGATTGAGAGTTGAAAGTTGAAAGTCTGAAGCGGATCTCAACTCTCACCATGTAGCAGCACTCTTAAGTTGTTGCTTGAGTTTACTCAGATCTCCCTGGTAGTTCTTCCATGGTATTTCACCTATTATACCTGCACTGGACTGATCCATTATAACTATTTTAGGTATTGAATTAACACTGTACTGGGTGGCTACAGGATCATTCCATCCGGCAAGTTCAACTTTAACACACACGAATTTATTGGCAGCGGCAATAAATTCTGCATCTGCTGACTGGATTGCACGATCCAGTTGTACACAGGCCCCTCACCAGACTGCTCCGAATTTAACCAGTAATCTCTTGCCACTGGCCTGTGCAGCTGTCTGCCCTGCTCTTATAGAGCTATACCATGTGATAGTATTACTGTCACCTGAGCCGGTATCAGATACTGTCTGCGAAGATACTGACGAGCCAGTTGTTCTTACATGATACGTTGTGCCAAGACTGGTTTCCTGAATTTTTACGATTATCTTCAAAAATTTCAAAACTTCCATAAAAGGTAAATATAATATTTTTTCCCCTGTTTTAATATCTTTACCAATAGCAGCTTTTTCCTTCGGAAATTCCTTATTGTTAATTAAAAGTACATCTTTTGCTTTATCATAAGTTCCCGTAACATTAAGTATATTCAGAAAATCTCTTGCAGGGAAATAATATATTACTTCTTTACTGTTAACAGGTGAAGTTGCAATATAAGGTTCTTTATATGGTTTATCATCAATATAAAGAAAATAATAGGGTCCTGTCTGTTCATCAGGATATTTGCCTGTTAAATCCTGAAATTTCATCTCCCCTGCCAGAGAGATACAATAAAGTAAAAGGAAAAAAATCAAAAACAGGTATTTTTTCAAAGCCATCCCTCCTTTTTATATTCGTGACTTACTCCATAATAATTCTATCGGCACAATTAGAAAAAAAGTAAATTTATAGATTATTATGAAACCCACCATAAACAGATTTCCTTATTAAATCAAACAATAAATATATTTTTTCTCTGTACAATCATGGAAGATGCGAGATTATCAGCTTTTTCCCCACCTTCTATAAGAGCGACAATAGAAAGAGCGAACTGGAAACTGGTTCCCGGGCCCTGGCTTGTAATTATATTTCCATCTATTACAACTGTTTCTTCCAGTCTTTCCCCTTCTTTTAATCTGTTGCTAACAGCAGGATGACAGGTTATTTTTTTTCCTTTCAATATGCCGGCAGCCTGAAGTACAAGAGGAGCCGCACATATAGCTCCGAGAATTTTTCCTTTTTCGTGAAAAAACCTGATTGCCGTAAGAAGTCTGTCACTGGCAATAAGTTTGTCCGTACCTACTGCACCTCCCGGAAGAACTATCATATCAAAATCATTGAATTCTATGTCCGAAAGTGTAATATCAGGGATTATCTTCACCCCCCGTGAAGCCGTAACAGTACCTTCTTTTAAACCGGCAACAACTACCTCCCATCCTGCTCTTCTGAGAGTATCTATTATTATAACCCCTTCCATTTCTTCACACCCATCTGCAAGAGGTACGAGAACTTTTCGCATAAATAATGTCTCCTTTCCTGTGGTATTCTGGTAGACTACGTTTTTTTATGAAACGTAGATTTACCTGTAATGAAAATCATATTTAATTTTATAAGTAGTGAGTAGTGAGTGGATTTTACCTAACTATTCACTATTTATAGTTTTTTGGATACTTTTTTACCTGTTTCGGTACTATAGTATTATATAAATTTTGTATTTATCCTTTTATATGGTAAAATATTATAATTTCCGGTACATTTAAAAAGAAAGGATGAACAATGAATGGGAAATGAACAGAAAAATTTTATTTTCAAAATCTGGAAGTCAATGTTTCAAAAATTTTCTTCAGAACGGCCAGTGGGAGAAGAAAAGTTAAAAAAATTCAAATTACTCTTTAAAGCCTGCGCTCTCGTGATTTATGCAGATAAAAAATTCTCTCCTGAAGAAGTTATGGGGCTTCAGGCTATTTTTGAAGAAGCAAAAATCAGTCATGAAGACAGAAAATATTTTACATCCTGTATAAATAAGGCTATTACAACAGATGAAATAAAAAAAGAATTGAATGAATATAACCATACAAGAGAAGAACTGGAGGAAATAATAGAATTATGCTCTACTCTGGGAAGGGTTGATAAATTAAGTAATGAAGAGAAACTGGTTATAAGAAGACTCAAGAATATATTCGGTCTGGAGAAAGATTGATCCTTTCATGAAGGATTTTCTTAAACATAAAAGAAATTATAAAAATGATAAGAACCTGAAAAAGGAGATTTATTATGACTTTAAAAAAAATCATAACACTATCAATTGCTCTACTAATAATCCTGTCTATTGTGTCCTGCACAGCCGAAAACTCAAATGTAAATGAAAAAGCCAGCGAATTTAACAGTAAAGGGAGTGACTTAAAAAGAGAAGCTTCCTCTCTATTTAAACAGGGAAAACCTGATGAAGCAGGCAAAAAACTGGAAGAAGCTCTTACATGTTATGATGAAGCTTTAAAAATAGACCCGAATTATACAAAAGCCAAGGAAAACAGAGCAGAAGTTTTAAAAGCACTGGGAAGGTGAGATAAGATGATGAAAAACCGTAAAGGTGAAGAAATTATAGTAGAAAATGACAGAGGAAGCATATGTGTACATTTGCTGGATAAAAAGGGATTTACTCTGGCCTGTGAGGAAATTGAGAAACTTGTAAAATTAATAAACAGCCATAATCCTCTTATGATAAGTACAAAACCTCTTTATGAATATGGTACATTTGTGCTGGCACCGAAAGGAAAAGAGCTGGAATTTAAACCACAGTGGTGGGCTGTGGAAAACAGTAAAAAAGAAGGAATTGAAAATGTTTTAATTTCCGATAAAAGCGAATTCTGTAAAGTTCTTGAAGGACTGAAAGGTTTTGCTCTCTATGATCTGGGGAAATTGCAGGAGTGTCTCATAGCTTTTGATAAAATACTGGCAAAAGAGACCAATACAGATATGCTGAAACAAAAAGGTTTTGCTCTCTATAAACTCAAAAGATATGACGAAGCAAAAGCCTGTCTTGACAGGGTTGCTGAAATAGCGCCGGATAAAGTAAATGTGGAAATGAACAGAATTCAGGCGGATATAAAGGAAAAAATTCAAAGTCAATTATAATTATATTTCGTGACGCGTGACGGGTGGAAACAATTCCTGCCGGTGTCAACAGAGGCACTGAACAAAAAAACTGTCCTCCCGCCACGCGTTATAATTTTTATTATTATAAAAACACCTGTATCGGGAGGATAAAATATGAATATTTACGAACAAATGATAGAACTCTTTGAAATCATAGAACCACAGAGCACCAGAACCTTTATGTATGTGGAAGATGAAACATTCGGTCTTAAAAAACTTATTGAAGATTTTCTGGAAGGTAAAAAAGGTCTATTAACATTAGAATCTCTTATGAAATTTCAAAAATTTGTAGAAGAAAAAAATATGACTTCTGTAATAATACCTTTCAGGGAAGCCATAAGAAGAACAATAGAAAGAACTCTGGCTGCATACTCCGGCAAAGCCATATTTTTCTCGGACCACCATCATATCTATCAACCTGACAGATATGATGTGAAATTCGCAGATTACATACATGAAAAAATCTGTAAAGAATGTTACGATTCTATGTCAAAGATATATCAATATTATTCTGTAAATATTGGCCCCACCCTTTTAGAATGGTTCAGGCAGAAAAGACCTGACATAATGGAAAGACTGATAAAAGCCAGCAGACGGGAGCCGGTTATGGCCCAGACCTATACCCATCAAATACTTCCTCTTATAAGAAATGAAGAAGACCTCAGAGTAGAAATCACAGGAGGTATCAAATACAGGGATCTGATATTCGGCCCTTTACCTGAAGACAGTTACAGAGGCATATGGATACCCGAATGTACCATAGGTATAAGAGAAGCTAAATGTCTTGCAGAAGAAGGGGTAGATTTTATCATATTGAGAGGCGATCAGTCTGCCTATTTTATAAATACGGTAAAGCCTTATAAAATAAAATGGGAAAAAGAAGATGGAGAAAAACTGGAACTTATGGTTTTTTATTATCACCATTTCAGTAAAGAACTCTCTTTTGACAAATGGACTACAGATAATCCCCATAATACAATGAACCATATGTTAAAAAACATACCTCATAACAGCATGATACTTCTTGCCCATGATGGTGAACTTGTCCATCACAGATGGGAATACTGTCATGCAGACGTATCGGGATTTTTCAAAGAACTGCCTGTAGAAATATACAGAAGAAAACATCCTTCTGTCATAATGATGACCCCTTCCCGTTATATTCGATTTCTGAAGATGAAAGCCATGCTTGAAGGCAGGGAATTTTCACTTCCCGAAACGGAATTGCCTGATTTTCCCACATCCTGGTCATGCGGAGGCTATGAAATCAAGTCCTTTACAACACTTAAAGGCATAGACATAGAACAGTTAATGAACAGTTCAGACAGAGATATTATAAGATATTATTCAGAAATGCTTGTAATAAGAAAACTCCAGGGAGGAACAGTTGACCCGGTAGATGATAGTCAGTGGGAATATTTTGTTACGGAGCAAATGGAAAAATTCAAACAGGAAGAGACCTTTCCTCTGAGCAGAAAAAGAAAAGAAGAAATAAGAAGAGACATGTACAGAGGAGTAAATGTCTGTTATGACATAAGAAGATTTAATAAAATAAAAGCAGGAGGAGCGGGCCGTTGGGCTTTCGGCAGTCTTGACTCAGGTAATTCGGATTATCAAACCTATCTTCGTGAAGCAGTAATGATAATAGAAGATAAAGTAATGGAACTGTTTAAAGAAAAAGTTAAGCCATGTTTTAAAGATATAGTGAAAGCAAAAGCAGATTTTATGGTCTTCAGACTTGACGAGCTTGAAATCCCCGATGAAAATGAAGAAAAATTCGAATATCTGAGAAGCATCTATCCTTCCATAACAGAAGAACAGGCCTGTGTCTATCAATCAAAAGAAGATTTTTTTGAAAAACATCTCATAATGCCTCTCTATGAAACAGAAAAAGATGAAATATGGTCACTGTTCTGCATATGGAACAGGATGAGAAGAGCCTATACATCATGTGCATACTTTTTTGATGATTTTAACAACCATGTGGCAGAAGATGCAGTACTCCGGGCAACAGAAGCAGTATTCCTTATGGAAGAGCATTTTAATATTAAAGTAAGTCATGATTTTTTAGAAAAACTCAAAGCATGTAAAAGCCGGTACAGAAGAGAGAGAAATCAGGGGCCCGATCTGTCTGCAGACCGTGTGGCAAAGATTCATCTGAATATTCTTAAACTTGAAAAATCAATCACCTCCATAGAAAAAATAAGTAAAAACAGTTTCATGGAATATATAAAAAGCGGAAAATATTCCCTTCCCCACCCAGCCTCTGACGTACAGGAATATTACCGTGCCTTTGTAAATGAAGAACTGGCAGGTTTTACAAGCAGAGAAGGCATTGAAGAACTCCTGTCCAAAACATCGAGAGAAGTAGCAAGAACCAGGGAATCAGTGAAAATTGTAATAGAAAAAAGAGATCTTACAGCAGGTGATATACTGAGCAGATTCAGAATAGATGTAAATTACGACCAGATTGAACCGGAAAAACCTTATCTTATATCGCCTGTAGATAATGATGTACTTATATCTACGGAAATAGAAGAAAAACTTCAGGAACATGTCTCTTCTTTTTATGTGAATAATATGTCTCTGTGCCTGTCAGATTATGGCGTAGAAATGAAGAAAGTGAAAAATGTATTTATAAATCCGGAAAAAATTATACTGGAAGGTTCAAATAATGATGGTAAAAACAGAAGAGACGGAGCATCCAATCCTCTGTGGGAAATTTACTTCGCTGAAGGACAGAAGATATGGGATCTGGCAGCATGGACGTTTAATCTCAGGGTTATAAGAAAAGAGATAAAAAAGATAAAAGAAGAAATAGAGAAGATTGAAGAAATAGACACTTATGGACTGGAAAAGTTCTATAATAATCTTACAACTCTTTACAGGGAAGTGGGACATAAAGAACTTCTTTACGGAGAAGACGGGAAAAGCGGCCTTAAAGGGTTTATTGAAGAGAATAATATTACAGAAGGATTAAGTGGCTATCTGGCTGCTAACCCGGGTATATTTCCTGAGAGTCATATGAAAATCCTGCAGGATCTGCTCATATATGAACTTTTCTTAAAACATGATAATTCCATAGGTCATTATGAACTGAAGCAGAAATATGACAGTGGAAGATCTCTCAGCCTTTATGAATCGGTAACGGAATATTGTACAGAACATGATATTCCTTACTCTCATGAAATCTATGTCCATAAAGTGTGGAAATATCAAAAAGACAGGTTAAAATACTACAGGGAACTGCTGGAACAGGAAGAAAAAACAAAGGCATTTCTTTCAGCCAATATGGCAGTAAAAGAAATAGGAGAAGAATCTTCGTACAGTCTCATTACATACCCTGCAGTTTATGTTCACGGTGCGGCAAATGAAGAAAATTTCGAAGGTTTTTATCCGGATAATGAAGCCATTCCGGAATTTGCTATGAGACACATACAAAGGAATACAAGACTATTATTTCTGCCTGGCAGTGTAGAAATGGAAGGACAACTGGAATATTTCAGGAAAATGCAGCGTTATCTCCTTGAAAAATTCAGTATCAATGATGTAAAAGCAGGTATTTTTGCATGTGGTTCTCAGAAGGAGTTAGATACCTTTACAGAAAGAGAAGAAACAGGTAAGGAATTTTTCCTGATACCTTCTATGGAAGGAGATATGTCCAAAAAATATTTCACACAGGACAGACTTAAAGATACAGGTTCAAAACATCTGGAATTTGACAGAGAGAAAGAACTCGATTTATTCGAAGATTATATGAATAAAAGCGATATAATATACCTGGGAGGAGGATGGTCTACCATATCTGGATTGAGACATCATGACCTTCTGTTAAATTCGGGGAAAAAATTCAGAGATAGTCTGAAAGAATTTATCTTAAGAGGGGGCCTTCTCATGGGAGTAAGTGCCGGTGCAATGTGTATGGGTATGGAAAATATTCTCTATACTCCGAAAGCAAAGACATTTGAAGGCAAAATAGATGGTCTGAAACTGTTCCCCGCTCATGTTCAGGTTCATTATGAAGAATACGGAATACCGGAACATTTAGAGTATATAAGACGTGATTACGGGAACATACCTGTTGTAGCAATAGATACTCTGACTGCTGTTTTCGGGAAATTGAATTTCAGATTGCATATGTCAGAAAATCCTTTTTCAGGCAATGAATGGAATATGGAAGGACTTTATAAGGTAGAACTTCTTTCAGAAAAATTTACCGCTCTCGGGACAAAATCCGTAACGGTTAAAGATGATACGGAAACACTTCTATTTGACGGAATGACATGTCCCGGTGAGATTTCATGGAGAAGACTGGTTGAGCAGTGAACAGTTACCAGTGTTAAACAGTTACCAGTTAACAGTTACCAGTGAACAGTTAACGGTTACCGGTGTAATATTGTGTAATACTTTTCGGATAGGCTTTAATATCAGACAGCCAGAGCGATGGTATTTGTAATACACATTTGATAGCGGGCATTTATGACAGATTTCTATCATAAAGGAGAATGAAAGTCATATTGAACTTTCAGGTAAAATAAATAAAGCCGGTGATCCGAATTGAACGGACAACCTGCTCATTACGAGTGAGCTGCTCT
>DAIOEN010000166.1:8174-15766 GCA_036746235.1 Vulcanimicrobiota bacterium
AAAGCCGGTGATCCGAATTGAACGGACAACCTGCTCATTACGAGTGAGCTGCTCTACCATTGAGCTACACCGGCGATTTTTAATGTTTCCCTATTATATAATAATAATTGTTAATAATCAAGATTTTTAGAGAGATAATTTTTTATCGTGAGACGTGAGACGTAATGCGCATTTTTACAATTCAAGGCTCTACTGCTCACTGGTCACTGCTCACTGTTCAAAATCCGTCTACTTCGTATTTATCTTTACTGACGAATTTAGTATATTGTTTTAAATAGAGGAGTTCTACTGTTCCCAGGGGGCCGTTTCTCTGTTTGCCTATTATAACTTCTGCAGTGCCGACTTTCTCTGTTTCCGGGTTATAATAATCATCGCGGTAAATAAATGTTACCATATCTGCATCCTGTTCTATGGCACCTGATTCTCTCAGATCGGAAAGCTGGGGTCTTCTGTCTGTTCTGCTTTCTACTGCACGGGCAAGCTGTGAGAGAGCTATAACAGGAATAGAGAGTTCTTTTGCAAGAATCTTCAAACCTCTCGATATTTCTGCTACCTGTTCATTACGGTTCACATTTTTAGTTGAGCTGATGAGCTGGAGATAATCTATTATTATAAGCTGTATATCCTTTCTCATCTTTATTCTTCTTGACTTTGCCTTCATTTCCATGATAGAGATACCGGGTGTATCATCTATATAAATCTGGGCATCGGACAATTCTGCCATAGCCTGTGTAAGTTTCGGCCAGTCATCTGAATTCAGATAGCCTGTTCTTAATCTGTGAGCATCTACCATGGCCTGTGAGCAAATCAATCTCTGTGCCACCTGTTCTTTACTCATTTCAAGGCTGAATACTGCAACAGGCAATTTTTCTTCTACAGCTACAAGCTGGGCTATATTTAAAGCGAGGGCAGTTTTTCCCATACCGGGACGGGCAGCAAGAATAATCAACTCTCCCGGCTGAAATCCGGCAGTGATACGATCAAGTTCTGCATAACCGCTTGTTACACCGGTAACATGAGATTTATTATGATAGAGACGCTCAACCTTTCTGAAACTCTCTTTCATAACAGAACCCATATGAATGAAGTCCTGAACTTTTTGACGCTGACCGAGCTGAAAAATCATACTTTCAGCACTGTCTACTACCTGATCTACACTGCTATCTTCCCTGTAGCCGAGTTCTGTTATTTTCGTACCGGTCTTTATTATGTCCCTTAAAAGTCCCTTTTCCGACACAATTTTAGCATAATATTCAATGTTGGCCGCAGTAGGGACTGTATTTGTAAGGGTCGTTAAATAGCCCAGTCCTCCTATTACTTCGAGTTTTCCCAGCTTCCTTAACTCACCGTCTAAAGTAATAATATCAGCCGGTTCACCTCTTTCATATAAAGAGCACAGGGCTTTAAAAATTATCTGATGGCCTTCAATATAAAAATCCTCACTCCGCAATATTTCAGTAGCTACCGGTATACTGTCCGGTTCTATGAGCATAGAACCGAGAGTAGCCTGCTCAGCTTCCAGACTTCGGGGTGGGATTTTATTTAAAAAGTCTCCCTCCATGCCGGGTATCCTTTTCAGTGATCAGTGATCAGTGATCAGTGATCAGTGATCATAAATTTAATGTTGATATTTAAGAGTTTAAAACATTAAACTATAAACCAGTTTTACTGGTCACTGGTCACTGCTCACTGCTCACTGTTTAAACTGTTTCCTGTTCCACAAGTTCCTGAACATCAAGCAAAATATTTGCTTTCGCTTCACTGTGGTAGACTACAGGAATATTATAATGGCCTACAACTTTTATAGGATCGTCAAGAACTATCTTTCTTCTGTCTATTTCAATACCAGAGTCAGTGAGTATCTTTTCTGCAATATCCTTGCTGGTGATAGAACCATATAATTTACCTTCTTCTCCAACACGAACTTTAAAGATAACCTTCATACCCTCTAATTTTGAAACAAGCTTAACGGATTCTCCAAGACGTTTCTTGGATTTTTTATCTTCAACCTTCTTTTTTTCTTCAATATGCCTTATATTGCCATCTGTTGCTTCAAGAACAAGTTTTCTCGGCATCAGATAATTACGGGCATATCCTCTGGCAACCTTCACGACATCGCCCATTTTACCCAATTTGGGAACATCTTCTACAAGAATTACTTTCATTGTTATATGAAAAGTCCTACCGGACTCCCTTTACACCTCCTAAAATTATTCCAAAATCGTGATCCATGTCGGTGCATTAATCACGAAGTAACCAGCCCACAGTACAGTGGGAGGAATGGGGAGTTAAATCAGCCTATTCCATCGTATAAGGGAGCAAAGCAATACTTCTGGCCCTTTTAATAGCTATGGTCAATATACGCTGATGATGTGCACAGTTACCGGAAATTCTTCTGGGAAGTATTTTACCTCTTTCAGTAGTAAATTTACGTAATTTCGGCACATCTTTATAATCTATCTTTTTTACACTATCAGCACAAAAATTGCAAATTTTCTTTTTTGGCTTTTTTACCTTTTTCTGTTTCTTTGTAGCCACTTGCTTCTGCTGCCATGACAGTATCATGGCACACAGTTGACACCTCCTTAAGCTTTTCTAAAAAGGAACATCTTCAAAATCTACATCATCATGTCCCGGCTTACCGAAATCATCATCTTTACCGGAGAAATCCATATCTGATGGAATATCAGGAGCAGATCCGCCATCTTTTCCAAAAGGAGGAACGACTTCGCCATCTTCTTTTCCTTTTGAATCCAGCATTTGCATCTGATCTGCCTGTATCTCAAAAGATGTTCTCTGTGAACCGTCCTGAGCCTGATATTTTTGAGTCTGGAGACGACCTTCAATCAATACAAGTTTGCCTTTTTTAAGAAATTTTGCCGATATTTCAGCAAGTTTTCTCCAGAAGACAACATTGAAAAAATCTGTTTCATAAACACCCTGAGCATTTTTATAATTCCTGTTAACAGCAATACTGCAACGGGTAACAGGAATTCCTGTATTGGTATATTTCAACTCGGGAGCCCGGGTTAAACGGCCAACTAAAATTACCTTGTTATACACAAAAACACCTCCCAATTACTCTTCCAGTACAACAATGTAGCGTAAAATCTTATCATTGATTTTTAAGAAATGAGACAGTTTGTTGGCTATACCTGATTCACCCTGGAATTTAATGACTACATATATACCTTCAAAACGTTTTCTTACTTCGTAGGCGAGTTTTTTCTTTCCCCAGAAATCTACCTCTACTATGGTACCGCCAAAATTCGTGACCTGCTGTTTAATGCTTTCTGTTAGCTGTTCGATTGCCTCTTCTTCGAGAACAGGATCGATTATATACATAGTCTCATAATTTCTCACCAAAACCAGAACACCTCCTTCCTTTGGCCATGCGACTCTATAAGAGTAGGAAGGCCCTATCGTGGTACAGGTCTGATTGACCTGTAATTTTCCTATTATACAAAAATTTTATTATTATTGCAAGCTATTTTATTTGAGATATTTTACACGTTATGGAGGTAAATCAACAGTATTTTCAGTAAAAAAAATAATATTTTATGTTAAAATACAAAGATTTATGGAGAAACAATAATTTGAAAGGATGATATATAGAAGGAATGCCTTTATAAGTGGATTATGAGTAGTAGATGGAAGCTTCCATCCACTACTCATAAAATATTTTTTCAATTATTAACTGAATGGGATAATTTTATGTAGACTGCAACATTCTGTGCATAATCCATTTTTTATCCATATCACAATCGATTGTACTATTTAATAGAAAATAATTATTTACCAAATACTTCTTCTTTTATTTTATCCATCAGATGATTTTCATATGAATCGTGAAGCGTATAACCTAAAGAGGCTCCCCCCAGGGCTCCAGAAACTCCCCCGATAAATGCAGAAGCTCCATAACCTGCTATAGCTCCTCCTACCAGTCCTGCTGCTGCTCCAACAACTGCACCAAGTCCAACATATGCCAAAGCTCCTGACCCTGCATGAGGTTCAATTAACTCTGCAATAACAGATCCTGCGGCTGCACCGGCAGTAATGCCTCCAACAAAGCCAGATATACCACCTATAACTGCTCCGGCCACACCTGTCACAAGACCTCCTACTGCACCGAGAGCTCCGCCAAGAGCAATAGTTCCTCCCATTATTGCTGCTCTTCTGTATTTTTCAGTTTTTCCAAGTTCTTGCATTTTCTGAGAGAATTCTTCCCACTTTGCATCATAATTGTTTGCAGAACTCATATCTACTCCGTCCTGAGTAGTGAGATTTTTTTCTTTTGCTCCAGTTTCTTTTCCTTTTAACATAACAGGGGCATACATAGTCGTTTGATTTGTGTTAATATTCATTTTTTTCTCCTTTTTTCTCTTTTTACATTTCCCTATATTTCTAAATATCTCAAAAATTCCATCTTATTTAGAAAGTAACTTTTTTAATATTTACAATATAGAAATATATTATATTTAAAACTAACATTAAAACCTTAAAAATTCCTCAAAAAAATACTCTAAAAAATTATAATAAAAAAATAATTAAAAAAATAAAAATATATCCTGGCAAATTATATTTCACAGAGAAATTACCCTGGCAGAATTCAGGATATAACTGGATATATCATAAATATCAATCATAGTTCCGATTTTAATAGTTTCAGAGAATTTATAAAACTCTGCACATGAACTGGAGACATAAATCTTTACACCCTGTTTTTCAAGTATACGTAAAGAATCCAAAACAGGAGAATTCTCAGCCATAAGCTCAACTGCTTCATTCAATGAAATAATCATTTTGGGCTTTGGTAAAATCTTCGTAAGGGCAAAAATAAATTTATGCAAAAGCTCACCGGAATAGGCCTGATCACCACTGCCAAGATATTTTGAAGTAAATAAAATAACAATATCTTTTTCAGGCAGAGACTTGAGAACTGATTTCAATTTATTTTCTTCATCAGGCTGCCCTTTAAGCATTTTCAGATAATAATCTATATCTCTGTCTGCAAAAGACAGAGGATATCTCATCATAGTAAGAGGATGACGGGCAGATATTTTCTGCCAGTCAAGAAATAACGGGTTTCTGGGAATATCATTTATAACTTCCATAATAATAAATATCTTTCTTAAATATGACTTCAGTATCCGGTTAATACAAATTAATTATTTTTCTCTAACGGCCATGACCGGTTCGGTCACAAAACTATGAGAACCTGTTCCTCCCGTCACGGGTTACACGTTACGATTCCCATATAAATCTATTCTCTTTTCTTTATAAATTCCATAGCTTTACCGACAGCTTCTTCCGGAGTTTTTGCCGGTATAATATCTTCAACTGCTTTTCCGTTTCTCGTAAGCCCCCATGTATGAAGACCGATAACAGGTTTGGCAAAATGTAAAGCAAAGGAAATTTCTGTAAGGGTACCATGACCGCCGCTTATAGCAATCAATACGTCTGATGACCTTACGACAAGTATATTCCTGGCCACGCCAAATCCTGTAGGGATAGCTATAGATATGTACGGATTTGCTTCATCTCTGGAAAAACCGGGGAGAATACCCATAGTCATACCGCCGGCACTTCTTGCACCTCTGGCAGCACCTTCCATAACTCCTCCCAGCCCTCCGCATACAAGAATAGCTCCTTCTTTAGCTATCAGTCGCCCTACCTCTTCCGCTATGGAATAAGTTTCATCATCACACTGTCCCTGGCCTATTACTCCTATATACATAATAGTTTAGAGTTTAGAGTTTAGAGTTCAGAGTTTTTCAACCCTGCCCCCATACTTTAAACCACAACTAACTCCTCTCATTTATTAAGTAGTGACTTTTCAGTGCTTTTATCAAAAAGATGCATTTTTTTCATATCAAAAAAAACTTTGAGATCAGTTCCTACTTTTACCGATGAATGAGCATCAACTCTTGCGTTTACCGTATATTTACCTATAGTAAGATAAACATATATTTCAGACCCCATAGGTTCTGTTACATCTACGGAAGCAATAAGACTGGTATCTTCATTCTTTTCTCTGGCAAATTCCCAGTCATAAATATCTTCAGGTCTTATTCCGAATATAACGTCTTTATCAACATGTTCTCCTACCTGAGAGGCAAATTCAGAGGGAATCTTCAGACTCAGTTTATCACCTTCAAGAGACATGCCATCTCCCTTTTTTACAATTTTCACATCAAAGAAATTCATAGAAGGACTTCCTATAAAACCTGCAACAAATTTATTTGCCGGTTTGCTGTAAAGCACGAGTGGCGTATCTGCCTGCTGAATGATGCCGCCGTTAAACACTACTATACGATCACCAAGGGTCATAGCTTCTGTCTGATCATGTGTTACGTAAACAGTAGTTATACCGAGTCTGTGATGAAGCTTCTGGAGTTCGGCTCTCATCTGAACACGAAGTTTCGCATCTAAATTGCTTAAAGGCTCATCCATAAGAAAAACCTGAGGTTCACGAACGATAGCTCTTCCCATGGCCACTCTCTGTCTCTGACCTCCCGAAAGTTCTGCAGGTTTTCTTTTAAGTAAATGTCCGATACTGAGTAACTCTGCTGCTTCATTAATCATTTTATCTATCTGTTCTTTTGAGTATTTCCTCAGCTTGAGGCCGAAAGCCATATTATCATAAACATTCATATGAGGATAAAGAGCGTAATTCTGAAATACCATAGCTATATCTCTATCTTTAGGGGACACATCATTTACTTTTTTATTGCCTATATAAATCTCCCC
Organism: Vulcanimicrobiota bacterium; assembly: GCA_036746235.1. Classification (GTDB taxonomy): domain Bacteria; phylum Vulcanimicrobiota; class SpSt-956; order SpSt-956; family JAKJGF01; genus CALARM01. The sequence goes on from DAIOEN010000166.1 coordinate 14,925, forward strand.
TTTTGTTATATCCTCAAGACCTGCTATCATACGAAGGGCAGTAGTTTTCCCGCATCCCGAAGGTCCTACCAGAACAAGAAACTCCTTATCTTTTATGTCAATGCTCACGTCCTTTACGACTTCTACATTACCTTTATAAATTTTCCATACATTTTTTAATATTACTCCTGCCATAAAACACCTCTTTATAGCTGTCAGCTCTCAGCTGTCAGCGGTCAGCTTATGCTGTATACTGATTGCCGATTGCCAGTAAGCTTATTTATTTTTTTGTCCATAATTGGTATCTATATCAATTCCCTGAAAATAATGATGAAGTATATCTTCATAACCGGCCCCCAGGTATGCCATACCGCAGGCTCCCCACTGACAGAGCCCGCATCCATGCCCCCAGCCTCTGCCGGTAGCTTCAAAAGAATTTCCTTTTTCAGTAAGAAAAAAATTGGTACTTCTCAATGATACATATTTCCCATGTTCATTTTTATATTTTAATAATCTTCTTATTTCATCACCATCCAGTTTAAAATCTTTTTTTATTCCGTCTATTAGTAATACACGACAGCGGCCTGAAATTCCTCTTTCTAAAATAAAAATTTCTTTTATATTTCCAATCTCACATGAAGGATACCTGGAAGATATATAGTCTTTAATTATTTTATAAAGTTCTTTTTTGTCCCATGATACGTTCCAGTGGAAATAAGGAGACATAGCACAGAAAAATAATTTTTCTTTTCCCGGGAAGAGTTCTGCATAACATGGAACACCTCTCAAATATTCTACAGGTTTTGTTAAAAATACATTTTCATTATTTTCCGTATGTCCTCCACAGGTAGAATGATAGACTA
>DAIOEN010000167.1:0-15698 GCA_036746235.1 Vulcanimicrobiota bacterium
ATTGTCTGTAAAACAAATTATATAAGGCAAATTATTTTTCTTCGTAAGAGCCTGGCAGGCAGAAGCTGATAAAAGGGTTACTAATTTACCTCTTTCAGTAATTACCCTGCTCGTTCTTCACCCTTCACCATTCACTTTTCACTTCTTACAAATTTTCCAATCTGCCATGTATCTTACATCAAAAAATCCTGTGATTTTTTATAATAAAATATTACACATAGAAGGAAGTTTACATAAAATGTCTAAGTTTTAAAGGTTATTTCCAGCCTTTATTTCTTAACGAGAGGGGGACTGTTGGTGGACGAGAATGATCCGAAACAGCCCAGACGATTCGCCAGGAGATCATCGGGAAATTTATTCAAGCCTCGAGATGGTAATGTTCAGAGACCAAAATTTTCATTAAAACCTGCAAGTGAAATATTATCTGAAGACCAGGCCAGAAGGGTCCAGAGTGAAAGAGGAGGGTTTGAGAGAAGAAAACCCTTTGATGAAGAGAAGAAATTTGCACCGAGAGAACAAAAATTACAGGCTCCGCCAACTGTTTCTCAGATTCCTTCCAGAGTACCTGACCAGGGGCCTATTACTCAGGATATATCCTATATGCAGGAACAGGCAGAACAGATTAATATACAGTCTTCCAGATTACAGCAGGAAATTCAAACATTTGAAGCACACAAAAAAGAACTGGAAGCACATATACAGGAAGAAAGAGATAAGCTTGAAGAAGGATGGAAACAACTGGATGAAAAACTGGCTGAACTGGAAGAAGAAAAAAAGAAATTAATTGATCGTGTTGAACATGACCTGGAAGAAAAAAGAAAATTCCTGGAAGAAAGCTGGAAACAACTGGAAGAAGAAAAGAAAGACCTCTCAGGTAAAAAACAGCAGATTGAACATGATACAAAAGAATTTTTACAGAAAAAAGAGCAACTGGAAGACGAAAGAAATAACCTCTATGAAACTGCTCAAAAACCACTTGAAGAACAGAAACAGCGCTTAGAAGAACAGGAAAGACAACTGGAACTGGATAAAAAACAACTGGAAGCAGAAAGGGATATGATTCAGGCCAGAGTCGGTGACCAGAAACGGAACATTGAAGATGCCTTAAATCAAATTAAAGAAGAAAAAAAACTGTTAGAACAGGAAAAAAACAGGGTAACAGAAGAAAACAGAAATCTGGAAACATTAAGACAGCAGCTTTTAGAAGAAAGACAGCTCCTGGATATGCAGAATACCAGAAAAACCGGCGAACTTCAGGATAGATTACATGAATTAAACAGAGAAAAAGATGAGATAATAAACCGGTTAGAGAAGGAAAAATATGAGCTGCTAAACCAGATAACACAGGAAAAAGATGAGCTGGTAAATCAGGTAAGACAGGAAAAGGACGAAATAGTAAACCGGTTAACAGAAGACAGAGATATATTGGAAATAAGAGTAAGAGAATTAGAGGAACAGGTCAACAGCAGAGGGAAAGACCTTGAATTCAAGGAACGGGACTTTGCAATAAAAGGAAAAGAACTGGAAGATAAGATTAATTACCTGGAAATTCAAAAGAGAGAATTTGAAAGCAAAATTGCTTCGGAAAAAGCCGAAATCACACAACTCAAAATGGAACTGGACGTAACCAGGAAAACTCTGGAACAGGATAAATTGACTATAGAAAGTGATAAAAAACTCCTGTCAGATGAAGGAACAGCAGTAATGAGAGAGCAGAAAATAGCTCTTGAATTCAGCTGGAAACAGATAGCAGAAGAAAGAAAAAAACTTGAATCTGAGAGAAAAGAACTGGAGAGAAATTTTGAAAAACTGGAAAAAGAAAAATTTTTCATTGGAAAAGAACATGAAGAACTGGACAAAAGAAAAAATAATATAGTAGCAGAAGCAGATGTAATCATACAGGACCATTACAGAAAATTAGACGGTGATAAGAAGAAATTTGAAGAAACCTGCCTGAATACACAGAAAAAGCTGGAAAAATTAGAAAAAAATCTGGAAGAAGCAAAAAAACAATTTTATATTGAAAAAAAATCTCATGAAGAACAGATTGAAAAGAGGAAAAAAGAACTTGATGAAACCTCTATAAAGCTGGAAATAGAAAGAAAAGATCTCGCAGGGAAAATAGCCGGCCATAAAAAAACCCTGGAAGATACTAAAAAACAGATAGAATACGAAAAGTGGGAACTGGAAAAGAAAAAGGAAGAAACACAGAAGGATCTGGACAGAAAATATTCAGAATTTGAGCAGTCAAAGAAACTTGCCAGACAGGAAGAGGAAAAACAGTTTAAAGAACTTATAACAAAAAAACAAATTCTGGAAGAAGACAAGAAGAAATTCGATGAAGAAGCGGATAAAACGAGACATATACTGCAGAATGAGAAGAAAGAGTTAGAAACCAGACAATTTACTTTTGAAAAGGAAAAGGAAGAGGCACAAAAAGAAATTGAAAATGGGAAGAAACAACTCGAATTCAGCAAAAAAGACCTGGCAGCAAAAATAAACAAACATAAAAAATTCCTGGAAGAAAGCAAAAAAGAACTTGATTATGAAAGAAAAGCACTTGAAAGCAAAAGAAAAGATCAGGAAGAAAGCCTCGTCAGACTCAGAAATAAAGTGGAAGAAGAAAAAGCTCAATTTAATCAGTCAATAGAATCAAAAGAAAGAGAACTGGAAACAAAAAAGAAACAGCTTGATTATGACGTATGGAAATTCAGTATAGACAGGGAAAGCCAGGAAAGAATTGTAGCAAAAGAAAAAGAAGAACTTGAAGGAAAGAAAAACGATTTTGAAGCCTACATGGAGGAGAGAAAGAAACATCTCGAAGGAAAATTGAAAGCACTGGAATATGAAAAAAATGAACTGGCTTCAAACATTGAAAAACATAAAAAATATATTGAAGATAGTAAGAAAGATATGGATCTTCAGAAATGGCAGTTTAATAATCAAAAACTGGAATATGAGAGACAACTGGAAGAAAAAAGAAAGGATCTGGAGAAAGAAAAACTGGATTTCGAACAGAAGAAAAAAGAAAGTGGAGAAAATCTGGAAAATACAAGAAAATTCCTCCTTGCAGAAAAGGGTAACTTATTAAAAGAACAGAAAGAACTGGAATATAAAGAGAGAAAACTGGAACAGAACAGAATGGAATTTGAAAAAATAAAAGAAGAGAACAAAAAATCTCTCGAAGATAAAATAATGCAGTTAGAACTGGATAGAAAAATTTTTAATGAAAAAGCCATAGAAAGAAATAATGCACTGGAAGAAGAGCGAAAACAGCTTGAAGCAGGCAAGAAAGAGCTTGCCAGCAAAGTAATGAAACATAAGAAGTATATTGAAGATACGAAGAAACAGTTAGATTACGAAAAATGGCAGATTACAAAAGAAAAGGAAGAAAAAGAAAAATCCTTTGCAGAGAAAAAATATGAGATAGAAAAAATGGAAGCAATGGTAAAGGACAGAGAAAAAATTATTGAAAATAAAAATAATGAACTTACTATTAAATTAAACAAAGTGGAAGAAGAAAAGAAGGAAATTGATTTTAATAGAAGATACCTGGAAGATAAAAAAATTGAACTGGAAAAAGAAAAACAAAAAAGTATAGAACATATGGATAAGGCTATAAGGGACAATTTAAATAACCTGAAAATGGATAAAGAAAAACTGGAAAAAGAAAATGAATTTTTAAAAGAACAGTCTCATAAAGAAAAACTGTCATTAGAAAAGGATATCAAAAAATTAGAACAGGAAAAGTATGTCTGGCAGGAGGAACAGAAAAAACTTACCTGGGAACTTGAAAAAAGCAGAAAAGATATAGAAGCACTCAAATACAGAGCAGAGGAAGAAAAGAAAAAAGAATTGATAGAATTACAGGAAGATAAAGAGAAATTCGGTAAAGAACTTATAGAGAAAAAGATAGAACTGGAAAAATTTGAAGGAACCCTGAAAGAAAAGGAACAAAATCTTGAAATCACCAGATATGAATTAGAAGAACTGGAAGAAAAGAAACATAAAGAATTAGAAGAATTACAGAGAGATAAAGAAACACTTGGTAAAGAACTCTCAGACAAAAAGATAGAACTGGAAAAGCTTGAAAGATATCTGAAAGAACATGAAGCAAACCTGGAAGAGAAGAAAAAAGAAATAGAGATAACCATGTCGAAAATAGAAGAAGAAAAGAGAAAACTTGGTTACGATAAAAAATATCTGGAAGAAAAGAAAGCAACTGAAACAGAAGATAATGAGAGAAATGAATTGCTGAAGAATCTGGAAAAAGAGAAGGAAAAACTGGAAAAAGAACAGAGAAAATTAAAAGAAGATAGAGACCGGGAGAAACTGCTCTTAGAGGAAAATATTAAAAAACTACAGGAAGAAAAAGGAAAAATAACAGAAAAATTTCAAAGAGAAAAAGAAGATAGGGACAGAGAAAAATTACTATTAGAGGAAAATATTAAAAAATTACAGGAAGAAAAACAAAAAATAACGGAAGAACTTCAAAGAGAAAAGGAAAAAGAGAAAGAAGTAAAAGAAAGACCATCGGATAAAGTGGATGGAACAGCCCTGGAAGAAGCATGGCAGGCTATTGAGATTGAAAGAAGAGAACTGGAAAGAAAAAAAGAAGAATTAATAAAAAATGTGGAAGAATCCTGTAGAGATAAACAGGAATTACTGGAATATAAAGAAGCACAGTTAGAAGAAGAAAGACAGGAGTTTGAACAGGAAAAAGAATTATTCAGGATGGAGGCAGAAGGTTCTTTATCTCCCGGTATATCAGGAGGATTTGAAAAAGAGAATAAAGAACTGCAAACATTAAAAGAAGAAATAGAAAGAGAAAAAGCAAAAATAAATAAAGAGAAAAATAAACTGCACGAAGACACAAAAACTTTTACGGAAGAGCAGAAAAGAACGTGGGCATATCTGGAACAGGTAAAGAAAGAAATATACGAAGAGAAAAGTCTTATAGAACAACAGAGAAAAGAAATAGAAGACAAAAAAGAACAGATATTCGGTACATCTGATAAAAACATAGAAGAACAGATGAAACTTATTGAAGAAAACTGGAAATCCATTGAAGATGAAAGGCAATTATTAAAACAGGAAAGAGAAGATCTGGAAATAGAGATGGAAAAAGCCAAAATATTACATGGCACAAAAGGTATGGAAGAACAGCAGAGAAGCTGGACCTATCTGGAACAGGTCAAAAGAGAAATTTACGAAGAAAAAGCCGAAATCGAACGATCGTGGAAAGAACTGGAAGAAAAAGCTTCTATGTCTACAGGTATGTCTGTTTCCCCTCATAGAGAAGAAGACTGGCAGGAACTTGAACGTCTGAGACATAAACTGGAGAAACAGAAGGATGAAATAGAAAAAGAGAAAGAGAGGATAGTACAGAGTTCAAGAATTGTAATGGAAGAACAGGAAAAACAGTGGGAAGAAATTGAAAAAGCCAGAATGGCAATGGAAAAGGACAGGCAGGAATCAGACTCAATGAAGTTAGATACCGGTTCGGAAGATATGGAAAAACAGAGAAAAAGCTTCAGAGAAGGATGGGAACGTCTTGAAGAAGCCAGAAAGAGTATGCAGGTTGAGAGAGAACAGCTCGAATATGAGAGACAGACCCTTATGGAAAGCGTAAACAGTGCCCTCGAAGAAAAAAGAGAACTTCTGGAATATAACTGGGAACAACTGGAAGAAGAGAAAAAACTTATAGATGAAGCCTGGAAAGAAATAGAAGAGGCAAAAAAAAATTTATAAAGTTCTATGAATATGAATGACAGAAATCCAGACAGATATTATGATGTAATAGTAATAGGTGCAGGCGTAAGCGGTGTATGTGCCGCTCTTGCATCATCCAGAAATGGTGCAAAAACATTGCTGGTAGAGAAGTGCGGGTATCCGGGCGGTATGGCGACAGGCGCCTGGGTTCACAGTATGCTGACTTTCCACGGTAAAAAGGGACATAAAATTATCGGAGGCATAGCAGAGGAAATTATTCAAAATCTAATCCTCATAGGAGGCACTCACGGTCATATCAGAGATACCGTAGGAGTAGCCTATTCAGTAACACCCAATAACCCGGATAAACTGAAATATATTCTTCTCCTTTTACTTGAAAATTCTAAAGTGGCTCCTTTATTCAATACTTATTTTATTAAACCGGACATGGAAAACGGAAGAATTAAAGGAGTAATGCTTGAAAACAACAGAGGGAGCTTTCATATAAGAGGAAGAATATTCATCGATGCTTCAGGAGAAGGCATGCTTGCCGCAAGAGCCGGCAATGATTTCGAAGCAGGTCGTAATGACAGAGTGCAGCCGGTAACTCTTATATTTAAAATCAGAAATGTAAACATAAAAGAGATAATAGATACTATGATGGTACAAAGAGATAATTTTCATAATGAAACGCTCTTTGACCGTTTAAAAGATTCACCATGCCCGGGTGTGTCAGGTTTTTTCAATGAGTGGAAAAATGCCAGGTTAAAAGTTCCGAGAGACAGGATACTCTTCTATCAGACAATGGAAGAAGATGAAATAGGAGTAAACAGTACAAGAATAAATGATATAGATCCTTCCGACCCGCTGGATATTCTTTATGCGGAAAGGGAAGGGCGCCGTCAGATGTATGAAATATTTAATTTTCTGAAAAAAAAATTAAGACCCTTCAAAGATGCAAAAATATCAGGAGAAGCTCCCCTTCTGGGTATAAGAGAAGTCAGAAGGATACATGGGAAATATGTTTTAACAGAAGATGATCTTATACATGGACGCAGATTCCCTGATGAAGTAGCACTGGGAGGATTTCCTATAGATATCCATCGTCCAGAAGGAAGCGGAATAGAATCAGAAGAAGTAGGAGGAAAAGGTTTCTACGGTATCCCTTATTATGCTCTGGTTGCAGATAAAATTCCAAATTTATTTATTACAGGCAAATGCTTTTCTGCAACCTTTCGTGCCCATGCATCTGCCAGGGTTCAGGCTACCTCTATGGCAATGGGTCAGGCAGTCGGGACTGCGGCAGCACTCTCCATTCAGGAAAAAACAGATCCATCTCTTCTCTCTACCGATATGTTAAGGGAAAAACTACTCAGTCAATCAGCCATACTTGAGCCGGAAGAACCTTCTGAACTGACGACATGAGGTAATAAATATAATTCAGAAAGAGAGAATATTAATTAAATAATCGTGACCCGTGACCCGTGACGGGTGACATGAAATGAGGATACGCCGATAAAGCTCTTTAAATTACCAGATTCTGGACTTTCTGCTTCTCCGTCTTATTACTCTCCATAAAAAACGGATTAATACTATCAGTACCCTGAAGAATAGAATAACCAATCTGATAAGCATCATATAAATTCTCCTGAAAATTTTATCATTGGAATTACTTTAATTTTTTATTATATCACATGAAATCTGTTTTGAACAGGAGTAATTTCACAGAGGAATCTTCATCAGGCCTGTGAGTAATGACAGCCGAAATTTTATCTGCAACTAACCTTTTGTGGTAAGCTGTTTCTTATAAAAGATATAACTCCTTAGCTGAGACAGGTAATGTTTTATTTCATCAAAATTCATTTTGCTTTTCCCTGTAGTACGGTTCTTAAAAATATAGGGAATTTCTTTCCATCTTTTATAATTTCCCTTTACCATAATTTCAAGACCTATTTTAAATCCCATAGGGTCAAGAGTTACTCCGTCCAGTATATCCCGTTTAAAAAAGAAATAACCGGAAGTTCTATCCTTTATACCTGTAAAAGGGAAAGCAATAAGCACTGCCACCCAGGAAATTATTCTTCTTGAAAGAGGCCAGTTTTCTATTTTCCCTCCTTTAATATATCTGCTGCCTACTACAAGCTGATTCTTCTGTCTTGCTATGGCATCTATCATTTTAGGTATAATGACAGGGTCATGGCTTAAATCTCCGTCCATAACACCGATAATATCACCTTTTGCACTTTTTATACCATCAAGAACTGCTGAAGAGAGTCCTGATTTTTCAGGTCTGCTTACAAGTTGAAGTGAATATTTTTTTGCCAGATCTCTGGCTACATCACCTGTCCCGTCAGGAGAATTATCATCAACAATGACAATTTCCATATCAAATTTGTCTTTTTTCACGACAGAAGATATATTTTTTACAAGTTCAGGAAGATTATCTTTCTCATTGTAAGTGGGAATTATTATGGATACTGAAGGTATCTCTTTTTCTGCCAACAAAATCACCAGCTTTTATAAAAATGAAAGTTCATAATTTCTTCAGAGTAATTCAAAATCCTCCTGACTTTTTATATTTATAATGAAGGACATATATGGTTATCATAGAAGTTATAAATGTAATCACAACAAACCAGAAGGAGAATAACCATTGAAGAAAAAAATCTGTGTTTTCATATTAATATTACTCACTGCAGGCTTATTATCTGCTGCAGATATAGAAAATCAATGCTGGCAGATTTTAAAGACAAATATTTATAAAGATGATGTAAACAAAAAACTTATTTTAATGTCCGTCCTTGGCAACCTTCAGGATAAAGGTTCTATATTCCTGCTTCAACAGGCACTGAAGGATAATGATATAAGAGTAAAAGGAGAAGCTCTTATTGCACTGGGAAAACATAAGGATAATTCTATTATACCTCTGCTGGAGAAATATCTTGATGATAGAAACAGTTCTATAAGAAGTGCTGCCATACAGGCTCTTGTTGAGACAAAAGATCCTCTTGTAGTTTCTATGATTGAAGAGTCATTAAAAGATGAGGACCCTGAGATAAGAGTAACCGCTGCAAGGGCTCTCCTCGAATTTCATCTTCCTTCCTCAATAGATGCACTTAAAAATGTATCAAAAGATAATGATCCTTTAGCAAGATGTTTTATTGATTCGGCTTTAAAAGAAATTATGTTTACAAATAATATAAACCTTGCAAAAAAATCCATTAAAGACAAAAATCCGGGAGTGCGATCTATTGCTGCAATAGCCCTGGGGAAAACAGGAGATATATCTGCCATACCACTTCTGGAGAAAAGCCTGTCAGATGAAAGCGCCTGGGTTGTTTATGCGGCGATAGAGGCTCTTGGAAGAATTGGCTCACCTTCTGCGGTGCCTTCTCTGGAAAAGATGTTAAAAAAAGAAGCTTTTAAAATTGATGCAATAAAAGCCCTGGGATTTATAAAAGATAACAGTTCACTGGAAATCTTAAAAAAATATGCAGGTGATAAAAACGCGGCTGTAAGAGTTACAGTAATGGACTCTATAGGCAGGGCAGGTAATAACTCTGTCACAGGAATCCTCTCTGCCGCTCTTAAAGATAGCAATGCTTCAGTAAGAGCATCTGCACTGAGTGCTGCAGGAAAATTAAAACTTATAAAAATGCACGATCTTATAGTAAAAACCCTTGAAGATAAAAACTATAATGTCAGAACAGAAGCTATACGCGCACTTGGAGAAATTTCAAATCCTAAAAGTATAACTATTCTCGAGAAATTTCTTAAAGATAATAAATATGATATATGGGCTTCTGCAGCAATAATACATATTATATCACCTGATTAATAGAAAAATTAAAAAATTTCTGTAATTGACAGTTAAATATAAAAATTTCAAAAAAATTTAAGTTTTTTTTAAGATTTTTTTAAGATTTTGTTTATATAATATAAATTAATTAGAATAAAAGTTTTTCAAGGAGGAGCATAATATGGATAACTTTCACATAAAACATCTTTCAACACCGAGATACAATCCTTTAGAATTTCAATGGAACAGCCCGAGAGAATTTCAATGGAACAGCCCGAGAGAATTTCAATGGAACAATCAGATAGAAAATCCATGGTCAGCCCCCGTGGAAATACCATGGAGCAATACGAGAGAAATGCCCTGGTCCAGTCCTGTAGAAATACCATTTGGAAGAACGAGGGATATTAATGATGTCAGTTCTTTTCTCTGGGATTCCGACAAAGCAATACTCGACGGAGACCTGTATAATTACATGGATCCCTTTATATCAGATGCCAATAAACTCGCCAGAATAGCACAGCCTGAAGATGAAAGATTAAGACAGGAAGAAGAAAGAGAGGATCTTCAGAAAGACAGGCAGGATTTCAAAGAAATATTTAATAAACTTGACAATACATGGAATGATCTGGGCGGAAACAGAGACGTATCAGCAGGCCTGGACCCTGAAGAAAAGATTTCACAGCTTGAGGCGCATAAGAACGATGCTCTGAGAGCACATGACAACAACCTGGAAGGTTTATATGATGAGAAAAGCTCTCTGGAATCACAACTTGCAGAAGCTACAGATGATGACCAGAAAGCCGATATAGAGGAAAAACTGAGCGATGTAAACGACAGAATAGAAACAGAAAAAGCAAACAGAGAAGAAACAGAAAGAATAGAAAATGAAAAGATAAGACAGAAAAAAGAAGAATTTGAAACACTTAAAAATAGACTCTATGAACTCAGAGAAGAAGCCCTCCGTTACAGTAACGATCTTGAGGGAGGAGATAATTACTATGAAACAGGTTACTGGAAAGAAGACGTAAGATTGAGACTATCTGAGATAAACCTTGAGATCGAGAGAATAGAGGATAAAATGAGAAGTGCCATGACCTGGTAAGTTTACTGAAACTCATAACAGGATATCCGATTTGATAGAAAAAATAGGCAGAGTAGAAACTCTGCTTATTTTTTTGTACCCTAATTTATATTGTAAATTTTGTATCTATATGTTAAAATGAAATTCTTCATAAGTATTGAAAAAAGTTTAACAGTACCTGATAGGGGGGATGATGTTGAAAATTCAGATTAATAACCAGGAAGATCTGAGTAATCTGGTTGATAAGATTGAAAGAGAATTACAGGATAATTTTCAACAGAGGTCGGCTTCTTACTGGAATCAAATCTTAAAGATGGCATACAGGGATCCGAATATTATAGATGAAGAAAGATCCATGATCCTGCTTAACCCTGAATATCGTTTTACAGTAGAAGACTGGTTGCCAAAAGTAGAAGACAGATTACTCAAAAGAAAATTAGAATTACTCAAACAGGAGTTTCTGAGTGCGAGAGTTTCTTCTGAGCCTGAAGTATTTGCATTGAAAAACAAACTGGATTGTCAGATTATAAATTTTACCCCGGAAATCGATGGGCAACCATATGACAGAGGTACCCTTTATAATATAATTGAAAAAGAAGATAAGAGGAAACAGAGGGAATCGGCATGGAGAGCACTTACAGGCCTGGGTAAAGAAATTGAAAGCGAAACCGCTCTGCTTTGCAGTCTCAGGAATGAAAAAGTAAAACCTCTCGGCTATAAACATTACGGAGAACTTTGTTTTTTCCTGGAAGATTTAGATAAAGAAACAATTTTCACATTATTCGAACAGATTTTAAATCTCACAGAAGAACCATATAAAAAACTGGTTGAAGATTGTAAAGAAAAACTCTCTGCAGATAAAGTTTATCTGTGGGATATTAAATATTACCAGTATAAATATCTGTCATCTCTGAAAGACAGTTTATTTCCTAAAGAAGGAATAATCAAATCAATAGAACATTTATTCAAAAAATTCAAACTATCTACAACAGACCTGCCTATAAAAGTTGAATACTGTGATATTCCCTATGGAGGCATGAGTGTTACACTGGAAGTAGGAAAAGACGTAAGGGTTCTTGCCAATCCCCAGGAAGGTTATAACTGGTATGAAGTTCTCTACCATGAATTCGGTCATGCTCTTCATAACTGCTTTATTCAGACCCCGTCATTCATAATAGGTACAGGTGAACCTGATTACTTTAAAGAAGGCATGGCCTGTATATTCCAGAAATTTATGAGTGATAAAGAGTGGCTCGGAGAATATTTTAATATTTCCGAAGAAGTCATAAAAACATTTCTCTCCCAGAACAGACTCAAAAACTGCTACTGGTACAGGCGACTCATAAATGATTACCTCTTTGAATATTCCATTTATGAAAATCCTGAAGGAGATCTTAACAGCCGTTATAAAGAATATGTAAAAAAACATCTATTCCTTGACCTTCCTGAAGATTTTTCATGGGCCTATGATCCTGTTTATACGACACACCCTCTTTATCTGCAGAACTATCTGTTAGCCGAAATCATAGCCTATCAGACAATAAATTATTATAAAGAACATCATGGTTCCACATTTTCACCTGATTTTCTGACATTTTTAAAGGAAAAATATTATAAAGACGGAGGCCTTAAGCTCTGGCAGGAAAAAATACAGGATGCAACAGGAGCAAAACTGGAAGCATCAAGTCTTATTAAAATGATGGGAAATATATAGCCTCTGTTAACATATAATAATAGCCAGCAGGCATTCTTGCTGGCTATTATTCTTTTTTAACAGTATCAGGTTTCTCATTCATAGAAAAGAAAAATAAATAATTTAAAATTTTCTGTAGATTTTAGGATAGATTTTAAAATAAATGTCGAATATTAAGGATTACGATAAATAGCAGCAAAAACCCGGCGAATCGTTTGCAAAGGAGGAATAAAATGAAATCCCTTATAGAAGAAACTATCAGTAAAGTAAAGGCAGATTATCTTGAAATACGTATAGAACATACAAAACAATCATCTATAAATTTTGAAGGCAAAACCCTCAAAAGCTCACAGCAGGTTGAAGACGGAGGAGGTTACGTGAGAGCTCTCATAGGGGGAGGATGGGGATTTAAGAGTTTCAATGACACATCCGGTCTTCTCGACCATGCCCTCTCTGCAGTTAAAGCTGCCAGGATATTAAAGAAACCTGCCTTTCGTATGAGTCCTGTCTCTGCATACAGAGAAGATATAAAACCATCGACAGAGGGCAGGAAAGATCCCAGGACTATTCCTTTTAAAGACAAGGTTGATTATTTTAGAAACATTACAACAGGCCTTATGGAAGCCAGTGAAAGGATAATAAACGTAAGAAGTAACTATGGAGAAAGAGAAAAAAATATTATAATTGCAAACTCGGAAGGGACCTATTTAACTATTGAAGATCTGGATATTTCCGGAGGCCTGTCTGTTATAGCAAGAAAGGATAATGTAATTCAGAGTGCCCATCAATCGTACGGGACAAAAAACAACTGGGAAGACATAACAGTTATAGAAGAGCATAAGGACAGACTTGTACGTGATGCGCTGGATTTAACGGAAGCAGAACCGGTAAAAGGAGGACACTATACAGTCATACTGGATCCGCGCATCGCAGGTGTATTTATCCATGAAGCCTTCGGCCATTTAAGTGAAGGTGATGCAGTATGTGCCAACCCTACACTTCAGGAGCAGATGACCTTCGGAAGGGTTTTCGGCGGAAAACATCTGAATGTATGTGATGGTGCGGCTCAACCGGGCCTCAGAGGTTCCTATGGTTTTGACGATGAAGGCACACCATCGGCTCTTACCCATATGATAAGAGAAGGAAAACTTCAGGGCAGACTTCATTCCAGAGAGACTGCAGGAAAAATGAGAGAAGCTGTTACCGGTAATGCGAGAACCGTAAGTTACCGTTTCCCTCCCATATGCAGAATGTCAAATACCTTTATCGATAAAGGAGACGCAACTCTGGAAGACATGCTGGCAGGAATAGATTACGGTATTTATGCCTGCGGCAGCGGCAGCGGTAATACCAGTATGGACATGTTTACCTTTTCTGCGGAAAAAGGCTTTATAATAAGAAATGGGAAGATACAGGAAATGTTAAGAGACGTGGTACTGACAGGTAATGTATTCGAGACCCTTGCTAATATCGACATGATCGGTTCTGACCTTACTTTTTCCAGAGGAGGTTCCTGCGGGAGATCATATGGCCAGAGACTTCAGTATCCTTTACCCGTTTCTATGGGAAGTCCTCATATAAGAATTTTAAATGTACTTGTCGGAGGTAGATAAAATGGAAAAATTACTGGAACTTGCAAAAAATCATACAGACTGGGCCGAGATCTTTCATATAAAAAGAGACTACAGAGCCGTTAATTTTAAAAGCGGACAGGTTTACAACATAGAAGGCGAAGAAGAAGAAGGGATAACACTCAGGGTTAGGAAAGGCGGGAAGACGGGGTTTACGTCATCTACAAATATTTCCGACAGAGAATCAATATTAAAAAGAGCAATGGATATAGTTTCTGTGAGCGAAAAAACACCTTTTCAGATTCCCTGTTATAAAAATGACGAGTACCGGACGGTTCAAACATTCGACGAAAAATTATCTCACATAAATGAAGAAGATCTTATGAAAAATGGTCAGGAAATGATGGAAGTTATAAAAGCATGTAAACCTTCCATCACTGTTACTGCCGAAGTGGGAAGAGCAAACAGTAATATCAGGTTGTTAAATACTTCAGGAATAGATAAAAATTTTAAAAAGACTTTTTATGCCGTATCTCTGTGCGGAACCATGGTCAGAGAAGAAGAACAACTGGAGATTGAATCGACTTTTTCAAGCGGTTCCTGTGCGGGAAGTCAGAAAGAACTGGCTTTAAAACTTGTGGAAGATTGCACAAATTCCGAAAGGACTGCTCTGATAAAAAGCGGAAAACTTCCTGTAATTTTCAGTGCAAGAGGTTTTAAAACTCTCTATCCTCCTCTGTACATGGCATTCTGCGGCGACAGAGTGGGCAAAAAAATTTCTCCCATAGGAGATAAAATGGGAGAAAAAATTGGGCCTTCCATCCTTACTATAGTTGATGATAATACGGTGCCTTTCGGCCCTATTTCTGCCCCTATGGATGACGAAGGAGTGCCGTCACAGAGAACGGAACTGATTAAAGACGGAATTCTTAAAGGTTTTTATTATGATCTTACAGGAGCAGAAAAATACAACAGCAAAAGCACGGGAAACGGCATAAAAAGAGCCAGCCTTTATGAAGCATTTAAACTTACGGCTCCTCCCGCTTCATGGCCGAGTAATTTTATTATAATGCCATCTGATAAAAGTAAAGCAGAATTGATGAAAGGCATTAAAAAAGCTCTCATAGTGGAAGATGTTCTGGGAGCCGGACAGGGTAATAACATGAGCGGTGAATTCAGCGTAAATGTTGTTCTTGGTTTTCTATGGGAAGACGGTGAAATAAAAGGAAGGGTTAAAGATATTATGATAGCAGGTAATGTATTCGATGTCTTTAAGAACCTTCTCTGGGTAGCAGATGACAGCAGGTGGGAACATTCATTTTTCGGTATATATAATGTGCCTACCATGTGTTTTGGAGATGTAAATATTGCGTCGAAAATCTAAAAAAATTAAAAGAGAAAATATATCTCAGGAAACAATTCAGGATTCTTCGAAAGAAACAAATATTCTCGGAGCCATCCCTGAAGTTTCATCAGGTAAAGAGGCACCTGAAATTTCATCAGGGGAAACGAAAAATTTTAAGGAACAGCCTGAGGTTTCTCCTATGGAAACGAAAAAAGAACCAAGTGAAATTCCATCAGGAGAAACGAAAATAACTGGCCAGGAAACACTTAAAAATTACTGGAAGGTGCCGGACAAACAGCCCTATATGTCTGTCAATGCACAGGTAGAAGGGGCCATAATGGCTGCCTTTTCTGTAGTAATAGGGCTCTTCTCTCTTTTAATACCTTTTTTCATGTTTGTAGGCCCTTTACCTTCCATGTTACTTGTAATGAGAAGAGGTATGAAGGCAGGTTTTCTTGCCACTCTTGTAGCAGGATGTGTATTCAGTTTATTTGCAG
>DAIOEN010000168.1:0-15078 GCA_036746235.1 Vulcanimicrobiota bacterium
ATTCATAAAAATGAAGAAATTAAAATCTCTGATTTCGGAATAATGAAGGCTTTTGATGCAGAAATTGATTTTCTGCCCGGTTTCCCTGTAAAAACTGCATATTATTTTGCACCTGAACATTTCGGCACAGAGACAGAAATAAATTTTTACTCTGATATATATTCTCTCGGCGTTATACTCTTTGAAATGTTAACAGGAGAAATGCCCTATGATTTTCCGACTAAAACTGTCGCAGGTATCGGAGGAGCCATATTATTCTCCCCTTTCAGGTCACTGAGAGAACTATGTCCTCAAATATCGGACGATATGGAAAATCTCATATTAAACTGCCTCGAAAGGGATTTTTCCAAACGATATCAGGATGGAGAAGAATTTCTCGATCAACTGGAACTGCTTATGTTCCACAAAGGATTACTTAAAGGGAAAGAACTCAAAGAATACGAAGAAAGAAGAAAAATAGAAGATAAACTGAGAGAATTCCTCATATCCATATATCTTGAAGATATGACAGATGAAGAGAGAAGAGAAATAATTTCCAATATAATTAAATCCTTTAAAATGTCTAAAAGGAAAATACTGGAAATAGAAACAGACGTAAGGGAAAGAGTAGCATCAGGAGAAATCACAAAAGAAACCCGTATAGCAGTAGCAATTAAAGATGAGAAGAAAGTTATAGAAATACCTCCTGTCATAATATCCCCTGTAGACGGAACAGAAATGATACTTATACCGGAAGGGGAATTTGCCATGGGTACAGCTGAAGATGATACTATGGCGAGGGAATTTGAAAAACCTGTTCATAATGTATTTGTCGAAGCCTTTTATATGGATAAATATCCTGTAACAAACAGACAGTATCTCTTATTTATGGAACAGAGCGGATATAAGCCGCAGGCAGTTCAGGGAAGTGCTTCATGGTGGGATAAATATTTCGAAGAGGGAAAAGAAAATCACCCTGTAGTGGGGATTACCTGGAAAGATGCAGATGAATACTGCCGATGGGCAGGGAAACGGCTTCCAACAGAAGCAGAATGGGAAAAAACCGCGAGAGGTCCTCAGAATTTTCTCTATCCATGGGGTAATGAATGGGATAAAGATAAATGTAATAATATACATACAGCAAGAGAAAAAATTGAATCGAAATTAAAAGGAGAAAGAGGAAAAGATTTCTGGTATACCACCAGTGCCCATAGCCGCATCTCCCTTAATATGACCAGAAGTATAGGAACACTTCCTGTGTGGATATTCCCTGAAGGTGCCAGTCCTTACGGTGTAATGGATATGGCAGGAAATATATGGGAATGGTGTCTTGACTGGTACCTGGATATTTATTACAGTGAAGTCATAGAACAAAACCCCCGGGGACCGGAAGACGGAGAATTTAAAGTGCTCCGTGGAGGTTCATGGTTTAATTCAGGCCAGGCCTATTATTTCCGCAACACATTTCGTTCCTGGCAGACACCTGACAGCGCAAATTACTACTGGGGCTTCCGATGCGCTCTCCCTGTAGAAAGCTATAAAACTATGATGCAAAATAAGAAGTGACAGGGATTAAAAGGATTAGAGCAGGATTAGTTAAATTGTCAGGATAATTTTAGGACTTAACGCCCTGCGGGATGTTGAGAGTTGAAGGTTGAGAATTGAATAACCTTCAACTCTCAACTCTATTATACGGTCAATTCGACAAAATTTCCGTCAGGATCAAGGATAACACTTTCGTAATATCCGTCTCCTGTCCACCTGGGCTCTGACTTCACAGTAACACCATTATGACGAAGTCTCTCCGTAAGTTCCCTGACTCCGTATTCAGAACCGGTAGAGATTGCAAAATGACCGTATTTCCATGGAGTTTCTTCTATAAAACCACGAGTAGTCATAAGTTCCAGCCTGGCTCCTGACGTAAAGGTCAAAAAATAGGAAGAAAATCCTTTAGCAGAATTAGTATATTTTGACCCGGCAATACAGCCGAAATACGTTACATAAAAATCCTTCATTTCTTCAAGTCGCCCGGTCCAGAGTGCAAAATGCTCGATTTTCATTTTTCGTATCCAATGGGATCTTCAACTCCTGCCTCTCTGAAACCTCTTAATCTCAAAAGACAGCTGTCACATTTTCCGCATGCAAGCTCACTGTGTCCGTAACAGGACCAGGTAAGATGTAACGGCGCACAAAGTTCCATACCTTTTCTTACAATCTCACTTTTCTTCATATCTATTACAGGAGTGATGATTTCTATATGAGTGGACGGCTTTGTTCCCACTTCTATAAGTTTATTATAAGCCTCATAATAGGATTTTGTACAATCAGGATAACCTGACGAGTCTTCCTCTACTGCCCCTATAAAAATCTTTTCTGCTCCTATCACTTCAGCCCATGAAACAGCCATGGCTATTATATGGGTATTTCTGAACGGCACATAGGAAGAAGGGATTTCGTTACTAAGGCCGGAAGTGGAAATTTCCATAGTATCATCTGTAAGACTCGAACCACCGATATGCTTCAAATAATCTATATTAACTATAAGTCTTTTTTCTACATCATAAAAATCTGCAATATCATGAAAAGCCTTGAGCTCTCTCAGTTCAGTCTTTTGCCCGTAATTTACATGCAACATAGCCAGTTCATAATCCTGCCCGGCTATTGCTGCAGTAACACAGCTATCCATACCTCCGCTTACAAGAGCTATTGCCAGTTTACTCATAACATTTCCCCCTCTATGCAAAAAATCTCTCTGCTTTGAGAGAGATTTTTTCTGGTCGGAGTGGCCAGAGTTGAACTGGCGACCCCTAGCCCCCCATGCTAGTGCTCTAAACCAAACTGAGCTACACCCCGATTTGTGTTGTTTATTATAACAGGTAATTTCATATTAATCAAGTGTTAATGTAAAATTTTTTTGTAAACATCGTGATGCGTTATAATCGTGACGCGTGACGGGTGATGCGTAACGCGTGATGAGTAATGCTTGTTTGACCGGTACCGGGCGACCACAGGGGGTTCGCCCCTACAATTCACTGTTCACTGCTCACTGGCAAAGAATGCCATATAAAAGCCATTAAAATACCTCCTGCCAGTGAAAATCCTGTAAGACCTGTGAGCCATCCCGTCCATCCGGTACTGTCCAGTATAATACCTGTGCCAAACCCTGTAAGACCTGCGCCTATATACTGAAATGAATCAATAAGGCCTCCTGCAAATCCTGAAGCCCTCCTGCCTCCGAAATCCATGGCCGCTGCCGCTCCGAGCAATGCATGAGGGCCGCTGATCATTATGGAAAGAAGTACAAGTATAAAACATGTCATAACAGGTGATGATACATAATTAAAGAGGAGAAGTAAAATTACCTGGCAGAAATACATTATAGATGCTACAGGGCCTCTCCTGCCTCCGAAAAACCTGTCTGATACATAGCCTGCTATAGCAGCGCCTGTGACAGCACATGCAGGTATAGCCATCACGGTTATCTGAAAAAGAGTTCCATCTGTTTTCATATGGTGCACTTCCTGAAGATATTTCGGGAACCACTGTTCAAAACCATGACGGACAATACCTGTACAGAAATAAGCAAATGCTATAGTCCATATAATCTTATTGCCAAGTATTTTACGGAAAAGTTCTTTTATAGCAAGAGGACTGCTGCTATTTTCATCATGTTTATCCGGCTGTTCTACCGTCGGAAAACCAAGGTCTTCCGGATGATTTACTATTGAAAAATAACCTGCTATCGCTATGAGTAAAGCTATGACAGAAGGAATAAAAAAGACCCATTCCCAGGAACACCTGGCAATGATATATCCTCCAAGGGCATATATGGTCCATCGCCCTATTTCGATACCACAGGAAAATATGCCTGTAAAAATTCCTCTTTCCCTGAGACTGAACCAGGAAGCATTTATTTTTATGGTAGACGGCGCGCCGAAAGCCTGAAAATAGCCGTTTAAAAGCCATATTATTATAAAATAAGATAAAAGACCGCCGAATTTACCGAAACCGAAGAAAATATTTAAGATTATAGTACCGGTAGCTCCTATCAATATGGATTTTCTTCCACCGATTCTGTCTGTTAAAAAACCGTTTATGATCTGGCCGAAAGCATAAGCCCAGAATCCGGCAGTTATTACCCAGCCTATTTCCTGATTGTTCCAGTGAAAATAATCACACATGGATTTATTGGCAATAGTAAGACTGTACCGGCACATATAATAAGAACCATACATGAGAGCAAGGGCTATCCAGTTAAAATGACGTCTCTGTATGAATTCATCTGAATAGGGGATGTCTGTAAAACGAATATTAATCATGCGTGATGCGTGACGCGTGACGCGTGACGCGTATATATCTCATTACGCATTACGCATTACGCATTATGTCCTAGCCGTATTTAACTATAAGATACCTTATCATTTCAGATAATTTTGTACAGGCAAGTATAGCTTTTCTTATCCTGAGATAAATGTCATTCCATTTTATTATTTCTATTTCATTATCTGTCTGGAACAACTTACTCATACATTCTATATAGGCTTCACTGCCTTTTCTTTCAAGGAGTCGAACCTTTTCTATATGAGGATTTACATTACCCATTTCCCGTAAAATATTAAAAGCTTCTTTACTTTCTTCCGTAGCGGAAACAAGTATATTTACAAGTTTCGATGAAACTTTTACAGTTTCCTGTGCTCTATAAATATCTATCCTGTGGGCAGAGGAATAGATATAATTGAGAACCTTCATAAGTTTCAGAGAAAGTTCATAAAGATCATCAGAATCTATCGGTGTTACAAGGGTTTTATGAAGAAGTAGATTAAATTCTTTCATAATATTTTTTTCTTCATGTTTTAAATCTCTTATTTTATGAACTATATGGGAAAGTTCTATCTGATGAACAAGCCTTATAAACCATTTTTTATCTTCATCTGAAGCAACTGATTTTGATATAAGATTTATTTTTTTGAAATAATCTATAAGATCTTTCAGATACAACGCTCCCGTATAGTTTAAATTGGACTGTTTTTCAAAGAGAGCAAAAAATTTTTTATCTTTTGATGAATGTATAACCATAAATATTACTCCTATATTTTATGAACAATAAAATATGTTATTGCAGCAATAAGGCCTGATAATGGTATGGTAAGAATCCAGGCCCATACAATTCTTGTAGCAACCTTCCATCTTACTGCCCTTATGGCTTTTATAGCTCCCACACCGGCAATGGAACCGGTTATCGTATGGGTAGTGCTTACAGGTATACCAAGAAGAGCCGTTCCGAGAAGAGTTATTGCTCCTGCAGACTCGGCACAACAGCCTTCAACAGGCCTGAGCTTTGTTATTCTGCTTCCCATAGTTTTTACTATTTTCCACCCCCCTGCCATAGTCCCCAGGGCTATAGCAGCATGACATGTTATGACTACCCAGAAAGGTACATAAAACTCTCCCCCATCAGGGTTGTAAATCCAGGAAGGTATGTGTAGGCCAGACTGATAGGAACTAAACAGTAAAACTGCTATAATACCCATAGTTTTCTGGGCATCATTTGCGCCATGTCCGAAACTGTATGCAGCAGCTGAAAGAAGCTGCATACGCCTGAAGAAAACATCCAGAATTCTCCTGTTTGTTCTATAAAATATCCAGTATACGGCAGTCATTAAAAAAGAGCCCAGTACAAGACCTAAAAGGGGGGAAAGAACTATAAACATCGCTATTTTTGCTATACCTGACCATATAATACATTTAATACCCAGTGTTTTGGCTATGGCAGCACCGGCAAAACCTCCTACCAGTGCATGAGATGAACTGGTAGGAAGACCGTAAAGCCAGGTAATAATATCCCATATTACAGCTCCCAGTAAAGCGGCAAGTATTACGTATTTATCTACAATTAATGGATCTACAATACCTTTACCTATGGTTTTAGCGACTTCCACTCCGACAAAGAGAAAAGCTATAAGATTAAAAAAAGCTGCCCAGTATACAGCAAGATTTGGAGGTAAAACCCTTGTTGTCACAATGGTAGCTATGGAATTTGCCGCATCATGAAATCCATTTACATAATCAAAGGCGAGAGCCACCGCAATTATTACAAAAACAATAATTAAATCATGAGCTTCTGAAAACAACTTATTTCACATCCTCAAATTATGGGGGTTGAGTTTTAGGTTTTGGATTTTTAATCTTTTTAACCCAACACCCGAAACCCGAAACCCGTATAACCCTTAAAAAATGAAAATTCCTATACTCTCAAGTTAAATTACGCATGTTTTATTATAACATTATCTATAAGGAGTGATATATCTTCACAGAGGTCTATAACAGCTTCCATCTGTTCATAAATTTCTTTCCATTTTATAATTTCTATGGCGCTTACAGAACCATCAAAAAGAGATGCTGTAGCTTCTCTCTGTATAATATCACCTTCCTGTTCCAGTGTCTTTACTTTATGAACAAAATCGAGAGCATTACCTTTATTTCTTAACAATTTTATGCCATTAGTTATTTCTTCAGTAGAAGCAAGCATAACATCTACTAATTGAAGATTATAATCTTTAAAGGGCCCTGTAAGTTCAACCTTATAAAGTTTCATACGTAAAGCAGCAGAATAAAGACGTCCCAGAACTTTGTCCAGATAAATACTTATTGAATGGATATCTTCGGGGTCAAAGGGAGTTACAAAAGATTTCTCAAGGGCCTCTGCAACATCTGCTCTGAGTTGATTTCCCTTATCCCCTATTTCCTTCAACATATCCACTCTTTTTAAATCAGGAAAGTTCTCCAGTAATTCTTTCATTACCCCTGTAGCTTCAACATTTAACTTTGACTGCTTATCAAATAAATCGAAGAAAAGATCATCTTTAGGTTTAAATATAGACATTATGTTCACCTTCGCAATACGTATTATTCTGTCGTGACGCGTGACGCGTAAGTCAACGGGTAATATTCTATAAATTATAGATTTTTCCTTTTTATGTATTTTGATATATTATTAAAAAGTAGTGAGAAATGTCCTGTTTCTTTTCACTTTTCACTTTTCACTTTTCACTCTTCACTCCTTTAAATACACTATAATTACAATATTAATCCACTAATTTAGAGGATTTATACTATAAGTGTCTAATATATAATAGTAATTTTCTAAAAGAAAGAAATCCACGGGTAACGCGTAACGCGTAACGCGTTACGATTTAAAGAAAAGAGGTATTACAGTGGCTACAAAGAAAATCTTTTCATTTACTGCTCTTGGCATATGGGGATGTGCTTTCGGTTATTTTATATGTTACTGGCCTTACAGTGCTCTTACGAAAGCTCTTTCAAAAGGGCTTTTTATGGGGATGAAAGAAGGAATTCCAAGTTTTGAATTACTTCCTATTTCAGCTATAGGCGCTGTTCTTGGTATGTTATTTTTCCTTACCGTAGAAGGCTGGTGGCAATATGCAGGGAGAAGAAAAGTCTTTGGCATAGAAATACTCTGTCCCAACAGATGGACCTTTATGTCAGGTATATGCAGCGGTCTTATAATAGCCACTACCACCCTTGCCTATACCTTTTCAGGTGTATCCATTGTATTTATTATGTTATTGATGAGAGGCGGCGTATTAATTCTGGCACCTATCGTCGATTTCCTGAGCAAGAGAATACCTAAATGGTATTCCCTGGTAGGACTGGCTTTAAGTTTTGCCTCTTTACTGGTAGCTTTCTCCAATAAGGGAGGATACAATATTACTGCTGCCTGCGCTATTAATGTCGGGATTTACCTCTTCGGTTATTTTGTCCGTCTCAGATTTATGAGTAAAATAGCAAAATCTGATGTAGAAAATGCCAATACAAGATATTTTGTTGAGGAACAGCTTGTTGCAAGCCCCTTTATGTTAATTATGCTTATTATTATTGCTTTTATAGATTATGGAAAAAGTATGCATGAAGTTCAAATGGGATTTACACATTTAATATTCAGCCCCTATGTATTCCACGGACTAATACTCGGTCTCCTTTCTTCAGGAACCGGATTTTTCGGGGGACTCATATTGCTTGACAAAAGGGAAAATACCTATTGTGTCCCTGTTAATCGTTGTTCAAGTGTTCTTGCAGGAGTACTTGCTTCATACAGTTTGATGTATTTCTTCCATGACAGAAAGCCTGAAACATCAGAGATGATAGGAGCAGGCCTGATTGTCCTGGCTATTGTGTTCCTGACGGTTCCGGCCCTTCTAAGTAAAAAGAAATAATTGTATTGAATAAATTCAATTATACCACTATTTAATTGAAAGGTGGGTTTTATTTTTTATGAACTCATTGATTACAAATCTAATTATGATATGTATCATAGGAGTATCTGTCCTGATTTATTTCATGAATAATCCTGTCGGTCATTCTAAAGATTATCGCATGAGATGTTTCTTGAACTGGTTTCCTCTCGGACTGACCTATGCATTTCTATATATGGGCAGATACAACCTGACTGTTTCCAAAAGTGCTTTAGGCTCTTTAATGTCAAATGAACAATTCGGCACAATCTTTGGAGTAGGTGCTTTAGTATATGGTTTTGCCTTTCTTATAAACGGCCCTCTTACAGATAAAATAGGAGGAAGAAAGGCGATACTTATAGCTTCTCTCGGTGCTTCCATAATGAATTTCATTATGGGAATTGTTACATACCTGGTATTAAACGGCAAAATAGACAGCCATAACCTTACGTTTATATTCAGTATTTTATATGCACTGAATATGTATTTTCAGAGTTACGGTGCAGTAGCAGTAGTTAAAGTTAATTCCTTCTGGTTTCATGTAAAAGAAAGAGGTATTGTAGGAGGTATTTTCGGGACACTTATTTCACTCGGTCTCTATTTCGCATTCGACTGGGGAGACACGATAGTGAGAGCAACAAAATTAAAACCTGAAGAACCGCTTGGTGTTCTTGAGAATTTAATGAGACCTCTTATGTTATCGGCAGATGCAACAATGGATCCTACATGGTTTGTATTTTTCATACCATCAGGAATTTTACTTATATTTTTTATAATAGATCTATTTATAGTAAAAGACAGTCCCGGACAGGCAGGTTTTGAAGATTTTGACACAGGTGATGCGTCATCGGGTGAAATGGATAAACAGTTCACCACAGCAGAACTATTTAAAAAACTCCTTACAAACCCGACCGTTCTGACTATAGCCTTTATAGAATTCTGTTCCGGCATACTCAGAAACGGTATTATGCACTGGTACCATATATTTATCAACCAGATGGAAAAAGGTGCTGATGCACATTTATATGAAGGAGCAAAATTTTTCATTGACAGCTGGGGTCTGCTGCTCTGTTTTGCAGGTATTTTCGGAGGTTTCGCCGCAGGTTTTATATCCGATAAATTATTTCAGTCCAGAAGAGGACCATCTGCTGTATTTATGTACATTATTATGCTCGTTGGAATAATTGTCATGAATTTTGTTCTTACAACAAACCAGTTTGTTCTGGGCATAACAGTTGTACTCATATCTCTGTGTGTTATAGGTGTCCATGGCATTCTCTCAGGAACAGCCACTGCAGATTTCGGTGGAAGGAAAGCAGCTGCCACAGCGGTAGGACTGGTAGATGGATTTGTATATCTTGGGACAGCCCTTCAGAGCACTGCTCTCGGCTACCTTACAACGAAAAACTGGCATTACTGGCCTTTATTTTTAATACCTTTTTCCATAGCAGGTCTCATTCTGGCAATCAGAATATGGGCAGCCATGCCTGACAGCAAAAAGGGACATCATTAAACAGTGACCAGTAAGCAGTGACCAGTGAGTCGTGAGTGTTTTCACTTACGCCTCACTGGTTCTTCTTCTAAAGTTTTTGTAAAAAAGTGTCATCACAGTAATTCGGATACTGGCTTCGTAAAAGTTCACGAAGTCTTCTCTTTCTTACTTTTTCCTTTTCTGCAGGGCTTACTCCTGTCTGAGCTGTATCAGGATTTATATCAATACCTGGAGGAGACAGTTCTCCCTGAGGAATAGAAGGATTACTCTTAATGTAATCTCCCAGTGCGTCAAATACAGTTCCTCTGTCTTCTATTATCTTACAACCTTTTAAAAATTTGGAATTAGCAATATAACTGTCTATTGAAACAGTAAATTCTGTCCTGAAAAATTCTGAAGGAGAAAATGTTCTGTCTCCTACAGTAATAGACGTTATCCTCTCTCCTTCAGGCAATGAACTATCATATTCATAATTTATGCCGGGAGAGATAATATTTTCAATTCCTTTATATCTATCAGTCACTGAGCTTTCCAGAAAAGAAAGTATTTTATTTCCGGCCATATTCACAGTGTATAGTTTATTATCAAAGGGATACATCTGTTTCAATGAGCCCTGAAGGACTTCTCCTGCAGGCAGTCCGGATCTTATAGAATTGCTAAATGCTAAAGCCAGATGAGACTTACCTTTTATGGCATCTCCGTAAAATTTCATGGCAGGACAGAATACATTCGGTTTATAGCCAAGTTCTCCGGACAGATTACCTACTTTTACATTTGCCACAAGATGCTCGTCAGGTACATGGTCAACTATTTTGCCTTCCGGTTCACCTGACAGATTTCGCAATGTTCCTTTATCCTTTAAATAATCTTTCAATACGTCAAAAACAGGACCGTAGCTTTTCACAACTACTCCGTCTCTGAAACAGGGTTTTCCATAGGTATAATTATCCATACTGACAGTTACAGGCTGGTGGGCAAATTCTTCTCTTGAATATGTCTTTCCGTTCATAGCTACAGAGGTTATACGGCGACCTCCCACAAGGGTGGGATTAAACTCATAAGTCACTCCTGATACCATGGAAGAAATATCCTTACCGGGAGTATAAAATTTAAGTCCTGTCTCAATATAACGAAGCACACTTTCTCCGTTTGTCTTTACTTTCAATAATTCATTATCGAAAGGATACATATTAAAGAGATCTCCATAGGTTATATTACCTTTATCAATTCCCTTTCTTATACAGAACATAGATGCAGCAGAAAGATCGGAATCCATTTTCTGGGCATCTATAAAGAATTGAGTAAGGGAAGTTCTATTGGTCATACTATAAGGAAGCTCCATATCAGTTTTTCCCAGAACCTCATTGTTTATGGATTTATATTTCTCTACATAGGGAGATGTTAATTCAGTTACTTCACGATCAGGTTTTATATCGCCTGTCACAGGAATGAGTTTGCCATCATAACATGCAATGTGTTTATTCTCTTTATCAAAAACTATGTCCAGATTACCGACATATTCACCATCATGACCTGCTTCAACAATAAGAGTATTTCCTTTCTTCATAGGCTCTTTAAGAGCAGTATGACAGTGAGCTCCTACTATTATGTCTATACCTTTCACATGTTCTGCCAGTTCCACATCGGCACCATTTCCCATATGAGACAGGACAACTACCATATCTACATTATGCTTTTCTTTCATCTCTTTTATATACTTTTCCGCTATTACTTCCGGCTTTTGTATATCTACTATTTTATGTCCCGGAGCACCTACGGATGTCATAAATGTAGTAAGACCGAGAATTCCTATCTTTACTCCCTGTCTTTCTATGATTTTATATGGTTTTAAAAAATCAAGATGTTTTTCAGGTGAATTATCTATTACATTTGCGCCGAGAAAATCATGGCCACATGCTTTTGCAATATTTGCATATGGCTCAAGGCCCCATGACATGTCATGATTCCCTATAACACCTGCATCAAATCCCATGTGTTTATAAAATTTACTTACTATTTCACCCTGGGAAAATTTAGTATACATGCCTCCTTCATAAATATCTCCGCCGTCAAGGGTAATAGAGCCTTCCGGATTTTCACTTCTGAGTTTTTTTATCTCAGATGCTACCCTTGCTATCCCTCCTGTTATCCCGTCTTCATGAGGCACTCTGTATTCATCACTGTAACCATGAAAATCATTTATATGGATAAATTTCAGATTAACCAGCTGAGATTTTACCTGATCTTTAACGAATTTCTGCAAATTCAATTCCTGAAGATCTGTCTGACTGTGACCTGAAGAGAGTTCCACTGAATCCTTTACTGAAATATCCCCTTTATCTTTTTTAACAGGTGATAAAAGGGGTTTATTTATATCATTTTGTAATGTATTTATCTTCATAACCAGTAAACCTTTCTAATAATAAATTATTTAGATAAACTGCCTCTACATAATTTTCATCTAAATCTTTATTTTATGCCATTAAAAATGAAAATTCCTGTACCATTAAATTACATTTTATCTATTTCAATAACAGCAAGTTTATTTCCCTTTGTATTTTCACAGGAAATAAGACAATTACTGAAGGTAAATAACTCTCCCACTTCATCCTGATTATAATCACTGCATATAATCAAATCGAGACCTTCTACATTTTGAGCCATTTCCATACAACGTTCAAGACTCATAAAGGCCATCAAAATTATAAAACTGCACCCTTCTTCTCTGAGTTTTTTCACAGCCCATATGGCTGAATTATCTGGGTGTTCAAGAAACACCGTATTTTCCATTTCAAATTCTATCTGATTATCTATTACCCCTGTAAGGCCTATCTTCATGCCTGCATATTTATTTATTATTATATAGGGTGGTATTTCTTTTACCCTTTCATCTTCTTCAACACTGTAGAGATTACACATAGCGGCAGGCACCCCCAGAGAGGGTAATAATCTCTTTAAATTCTTCCATGTATGTAAAAAATCTTCGGGCCCTAAAGAAACAGCATCGTAACCATTCAATTTTACGGCTTTCCACATAGGTTCACCGTTAAAATAATTACATTCCTCTGTTCCCCATGACGTATTACCCATATTTAATACTATACATGGTTCATATTTAACTCTTCCTTCTTTTATAAGAGTTCCGTACTGTGCCGCCAGTTCCAGATTACCTCTGAGATTTGTCGAATAAAGTATTTTTAAATTCTTAAACATGTTTACTCCCTCAGGACTAATAATGAGGGGCACGACTTCAGCCGTGCCCCTGTAAGTCTCAGTCCCTATTCAATTCCATAGGTATCTGCAAATTTAGATCTTACATCCATAGTGATATTTACTTCTCCGCCCGGATTGCTCATTTCCTTGAACATAGCCACAAATTTATCTGTAAGATCATCAATATTTGCCTTCGGATCATTAATTACTATATTATTGAGAACGATATAGCTTCCGAGAGCTTCTCTGGCATCATTTATAAGCTTATTTACCATAGTAGTCTCTTTTTCAGGATTTGCCATATCGGCAGTTTCTACTGTTAAGATCTTGCAGAACCTGTCTACTGTCTTATCAAATTCTTTATTGTCCTTATAGGCATAGGAAGCAAGTTTCTGTACTGCAAGCCTTATCTCAAGAGATTTCTTGTCATTGAAATCCGAATATCCGAGTATATCGTAGATTTTACTCAGAGCTCCATGAAGTCTCTTTTCTTCTATGCCGAGATGTTTAGATACTTCAGAGAAGGGAACATCATAGTATGCTTTCACTTCTGCTTCTTCTTTATCGTCACCTTCTGCCTGAGAAGCAAGCTTCAGATCTTCAGGTGTTATATCTCTGGAATTACTTTCCCAGTCAACATCAAACTGTGATTCAAATGGTTTTATCGTATCCACTCCGACTACATTCACGTCTGCTTCTCTGTTGCTGAACAATCCTCCGAAGGTTGTATTGGCACTTCCGAGTGTCATTTCATTACCGTCAAAGCTTGTAGTAGCAGCATGAAGGGTATGTAATTTTCCCTGAGCATCTTTATAAAGTTTCACTTCTATGCCTTTATCCATCATCTGTTGTGCAAGCTGCTGTGCAAGGGCACTTTCAAGGAAAATACCTTCATTTAACATTATCTTTACAGATTTTTCAGGATCTTTTTCCTTCATTTCTATCAGCCTGTTTACAAGAGGCTTTGATGTAAGAGAGAAATACTGACCTTTTACTGATTTGGCAGTTTCTGTAAAATTCCTTGTTATATTATTATAAGGAGTGTTATAAGATTTCACATCTGGATTGGTAGTTACGAGTTTTACCGGAACGCCTCCGTCAACATCATCATTCCTGGGGCTTGCCTTGAGCTGTTTGCCCCCTGCCATATGCCAGGTACTGCTGAAGAAGTTTTCCACATCATTTACT
Organism: Vulcanimicrobiota bacterium; assembly: GCA_036746235.1. Lineage (GTDB taxonomy): Bacteria > Vulcanimicrobiota > SpSt-956 > SpSt-956 > JAKJGF01 > CALARM01. Next base: position 14,125 of record DAIOEN010000168.1, read on the forward strand.
GCTTTTCCGCCTTCTATAGTTACACCATAGTCATGGTATTCGTCAGAGTAAGGTGCCATATTTATTTTAGACACAGCAGCTTCTTTGCCGTCTACATTTACAGTTTTACTGTGATTGCAGAATATATGATCGCCAGGGTCTTCCACATATTTTACTCCCCCTTCGAGAAGTTTTTTCTGTGCTTCCATTCTTTCCAGCATCTTATCAGGTGTCGTATGAATATGAGGATCTACAACAGTTCTTACAGCCACTTTTTCTCCTGCTTTTGCTGTAAGGGCATCTATCATATCACTTCTTGTGAGGGTATACATTGTAACGCCAACTGCATTCTTTGCCCTGTCTATCATGGCTTTTTCCTGTGCAAAAAATTCAGGTGCATTTACAAAGGTGTTCACTTTACTTAAAGAGAATTCGCCCACTTCTTCAGGTTTTATCTTTCCGAGACCGAGCTGGAGGATCTTTTTCTTTCTCTCCAGTTCTTTTGCACTATCAGTAGCGATAGCACCGGGATTCGGATTTACATCTGATCCCGGACTCGGGAGAAGAGGTATATGTAAAGGAGAATTGTCTTTCAAATAACCTTCAATGGCTTTAAAGGCAGAACCTTTTTCTTCGATTGTTTCGGCACCTTTAAACTTTGAATCTGCAAGCATACTGTCCATGCAAATACTAAAGGAACCTTTGGTAAATTCCGCTCTGTCATAGGTCTTATCCCCTACTGTAACAGAAACAATTCTCTTTCCTTCAGGTTTTGAAGTATCATATTTATAGGTTATACCGGAAGAAAGAGCCTGTTCTTTACCAAGGAACCTGTCGCCTCTGAGATATTCAAGGAAATCAAGAACCTGTTTACCTGATGCCTTCACCTTGACAAGTTCATTATCAAAGGGATACATTTTCTTAAGAGTGGCTCTGTTAATCTCACCTTCAGGCAATCTTGTTCTTATGGATTTA
>DAIOEN010000169.1:0-15072 GCA_036746235.1 Vulcanimicrobiota bacterium
TTATCTCACGCTCCTTCCACTACACCTCTTACACCTCTCTATTCCCAGGCAACAACACCTCTCAGTTTATCTCAGGCTCCTTCCACTACACCTCTCAGCTTACCCAAGGCTCCTTCCACTGCTCCTTTAGTTATGCCTAAAGCTAATATTACATCACAGCTGGATCTATTTAAATATTTATATAAAGAAGAAGAAAAACCGGAAGGAATTATAAAAGAGGGTGAAATAGAAAAAAAAGGGAAAGACATCTATGCCAGAATACTCAAAACATCCACAGGGGAAGAAACAGCAGAAGTAGTAGAAGAAGTAGAGGACTGGTTCAAGAAAAAAGGATTAAAACAGGAAGAATATAAAAAGGTAAAAAAAGAAACTGAAATATCTTCAGAAGAAGAAAAGAAGACTACTCCTCCGGTTATGCCGGTCATGGAAGAAAAAAAGACTGCTCCTCTCGTTATGCCGGTTATGGAAGAAAAGAAGACTACTCCTCCGGTTATGCCGGTTATGGAAGAAAAGAAGACTACTCCTCTCGTTATGCCGGTCATGGAAGAAAAAACAGAAATTCTGGAAGACTGGGAAAATGAAATTACTCTATCTACAGACTGGGGAATCGATCAATCAGCAGATGATACGGGGTGGATGGAAATTTTTGATACAGTGGAGTTGAAAGAAGAAGATCTTAAAGGTAAGGAAGTTTCTCCGGAAGTAAAAGAAGAAACATTGGATCTCTTAAAAACTCTCACGAAATGTGAAAAACTCTTAAAAGCAAGCCCTTCAAAACCCAAAAAAGTTTTAAGCCTTTGCAAAAAATTACTCAATGTTTATCCCGGGAATCCCCTTGTTTATCATATGGCAAGTGAAGCATATGATAAACTCGGGAACACCGAAAAAGCTGATAAATACAGAAAAAAAGCTGATAATATCGATGGGTGATTCTACAATCACCACTCAGTAAGGAATGAAAATTAAATACATGTCTCAAATATATTAAATCGTGACGCGAGAAAAGAGACTATTAATAAATGTCCATTCCTGATATACTTATGAAGAAATTCCTGGAATCACACTATAGATTGCTTATATTTTCAGCTATATGCCTGTTCTGGAGTATCATAGTTATACTATGCATGTGTATAGACATTTTTGCCAGGAAACCTGAATGGGGATTATTTGATAAATACGAATGGGATCTTGTAGATTTAAGATTTAAAATCAGAAATACTTATTGCAGTAAAAAAATAAACGAGAATATCGTAATAATAGATATTGATGAATTTACACTCGGTAAAGTAGAGGAAATAGGTCAATGGCCTTTTCCCCGTTCTTATTATGCAGATCTGGTAAAATCCTTAAAAGAAGACGGGGCTCATGTTGTCTGTCTCGATATACTCCTCTCTGAACCTGACAGAACAGACCGTAATAATGATTTACTCTTTGCCAGAGCGATGAAAGAAACAAACAATGTCATTCTCCCAATGGAATTTTCAAATCAAAATCTTCCGTTTAATTCATTTAAACAGACAGATAATTTTATAGAAATCAATAAAGTCGTATTACCTGTAAAAGAATTGAAACAGGCATGTTCTCTTACAGGTTTTGTTGACATCTCACCTGAAAGTGACGGAATTTTTCGAAAAGTTAATTTAAAAAAATATTATCACGATAAAGAATTTATGTATTTTTCTCTGGCCATAGCAACATATATATTGAACGTAAAACCTGATGAATTGAATATATGGGCAGATAAAGAGGGAAAGATGTTTGTAAATTATCAGGGAGGATATAAAACATTTACCTATATACCATTTTATGAAGTATATAAAAAAACTTACAGAAAAACCAGTAGAAACTTTTTCAAAGATAAATATGTAATAATAGGTTCAAGTGCTCCTGGCCTCGGAGATCTGAAAGCAACACCTGTTTCAAACCTGTTGCCGGGAGTAGAAATACAGGCTACAGCATTAAATACCATACTTAACAGGGATTATATTACTCAATCATCTTTTTCTCTGGATTCAATCCTTATAATTACAGGAGCTATTATAACGGCCTGGTTTATGTCAGAATTCAGCCCTTTATGGGGTACTATAATTGCTTTATCAACTGAAGTTATAATTATTTTTATAAGTTTTATTCTCTTTTTGAATAATAATTTTCTGCTTACAACTGTTCCTGCCTGTACTGTCATAGGCACATGTTACATAAGCATAATTTCTTATAGATTAATCATAGAAGAACGTCAGAAAAGAAAATTAAAAAATATCTTTCAGAGATATGTAAGCCCACAGGTAGTAAATTTAATAATAAATTCGTCTGATAGACCTGTCCTGGGTGGAGAAAGAAAAAAAATGACTGTTTTATTTTCAGATATAAGAAATTTCACCCCTATGAGTGAAAAATTAAAACCTGAAGAAGTAGTTAATGTACTGAATGAATATTTTACATCTATGGCAGAAATAATATTTCAACATGACGGAACTATTGACAAATTTATTGGTGATTGTATAATGGCATTCTGGGGGGCTCCTATATATCACAGTGATGATGCCCTCAGAGCAGTTAAATCAGCACTGGGAATGAAAAAAAAGTTAGAAGCACTTCAGAAAAAATGGGAAAAAGAAGGCAAACCTCCCGTTGCAGTAGGTATAGGTATAAATACAGGAGAAGTTGTAGTAGGGAATATAGGTTCTCCTGAAAGAATGGAATATACTACAATAGGAGATGAAGTTAATCTTGCTTCACGGCTTCAATCAATAGCAAAAGAAGGGCAGATATTCATAAGTAGTAGTACCTACAGAGAAGTCTGTGAAGAGATAGAAGCAAAAGAAATGGCTCCTGTAAAAGTCAAAGGTAAATCAGAACCGGTAATCTTTTATGAAGTCACAGGTATTAAAGAACATAATAATAAGTAGGTGTTAATGATTGTTTCGTTTTCTTTTTTACAGACTTTTACTTGCTCATATGCTGGGAGAATTTCCTCTTCAAACAACAAAAATTTCCGAATTTAAACAGAGAAAATTCGTGGGAATTATTTTTCATTCTGTTATATACACATTAATCATATTAATCTTCTCTCTGCCCTGTATTGCAAAATTCTGGCCTTTTATAATCATCATAGGTGTTACTCATATATTAATAGAACAGGCCAGGGTTTCTGTCATAAGATATCTGAAAAAAGATAATCTGTGGATCTTTCTTATAAAACAGATACTGCATATAGTAGTAATATATTCGACTCTTTTAACAGGTAATGTCAAAAATTATTCTCCCCTGGAACCTTACAGTTTGCCTGAGACAATAACCCTATCTTTTGAAAGTTTCGGACGATTGTTTTTATATACCTATTATGACGATAAAACTATTATTTATTATGCCGGTTTTTGTTTTTCTATATTCGTCACATCATTTATAATATATTATCTGGAAAAACTTATATTACCAAAAGAAGAACAGTTGCTCATAGGAAGTTACAGAGAATTAATAGGATTCATAGAAAGAGGCATGATTACAGCCTTTGCCATTAAAGGATGGATTTTATATATAATAATCTATACAGTCATAAGATTTATAATATGTGTCATATTAAAATTATATATAAATCAGGAACTTCCATGGCGTCTTCTGATATGGGATACAATACTTAATATAACTCTTGCAGGTATATATGGTTTTATAATAAACTACTGGATTAAAATAATTTCACCTGCATGATATGCCGGTTGAGGAAGGATTTTTTTAAAAGTCATTGAATCTTTGTAAGGGCGAACTTTATGTTCGCCCTGATTTAAACATTTATGATTTAAACATTTAAAGGAAAAAAGAAAATTGCATTACTTCATAATAGGAACAGCAGGCCATATAGATCATGGCAAGACTACTCTGATTAAATCCCTCACAGGAATAGAAACAGATAGACTGAAAGAAGAAAAAGAAAGAGGTATTTCTATTGACCTTGGTTTCGCCTATCTGGATTCCGGCAGAGGAGAAAAATTCGGTATAGTAGATGTTCCGGGCCATGAAAAATTTATAAAAAACATGGTTGCAGGTGCTGCAGGTATGGATATAGTTCTGCTTGTAGTGGCTGCAAATGAAGGGGTAATGCCTCAGACAATAGAACATCTTGATATTTTAAGATTTTTATCCATAAAAAAAGGAGTTATTATTATAACAAAAATCGACGTAGCTACAGAAGAACAGATAAAAAATACAAAAGAAGAAATTCTGGATCTTGTAAAAGGGACATTCCTCGAAGGTTCTCCTGTAGTTTTATTCTCTTCTGCAGATGGTACCGGCATAAAAGAACTGAAGAAAATACTTGAAAACATGTATGACTGTGTTGAAAAAAGAGATATAACTGCGCCACTTATATTACCGGTGGACAGAGTATTCACCATATCAGGTTTTGGCACGGTAATAACAGGGACACTCCAGAAAGGTACCATAAATAAAGGGGATATTCTGGAATTTCAACCTCAGAAAAAAGAAGCAAGGGTTCGTAATATTCAGGTACACAATGATTTTGTAGACAGTGCCTGCGCAGGCCAGAGAGTAGCAGTAAATATTGCAGGTGCCGAGAAAGAAGATATAGAAAGAGGTAACTGGCTGGTATGCAGGGGAGTTTTTTCGCCTGTAAAATTTATTGATTGTCATTTTACGAGATTATCACATTATAAAAAGGAGTTCAAATCAGGACACAGAGTAAGAATTCATATAGGAACAAATGAAATAATAGGAAGAATAATCTTTACGGAAGATGATGAGATAAAACCGGGAGAGAGCAGGATGGTACAGTTTAACTTAGAAAAACCTGTTATAGCTTCCTATGGAGATCATTTTATTGTAAGAAACTACTCACCTATGGAGACTATAGGAGGAGGAAAAGTACTTTCCGGAGGAGATAAAAAACATAAAAAAACAGATAAAAAACTTATTGAATATCTCAGGGAACTTGAAAAAGGTGAAAAAAATGATAGAATAGAACAGGAAATACTTCACAGTCCCTTTCAATCTTACAGTAAATTTATTCAACAGGGTCATGAAAAGGATATAAAAAAACTTATTGAAGAGAAAAAAATAATTCTATTACAGGATAATCTGATTCATATCAGGGATTTAACGATTGTAGAAGAAGAATTAATAAAAATAGTGGCAGATTTTCATAAAAATAATCCTTTAAGAATAGGAGCAAATCCCGCAGAAATCACAAAATTAATAACAAAATACAGAGATAATCTGAAAGGAAAACTCTTAAGAGAAATCCTCGAAAGAATTCCCTCTCTGGAATTTAAAAGAGGAAGGTTTAAACTTAGAGATTTTAAAATAACATTAAATGACAGGCAGGAGAGATTAAAGAATGAGATTTTATCTATCTTTGAAAAAAATTTATTTAAACCGCCATCTCTTGAAGAAATAAAAGAAAAATTCGGGAAGAATACAGATTTCAAGCAGGTATTTGCCTATCTCCTGGAACAGGATCTCATAGTATCGGCAAAAGAAGCCATAATGTTTCATAAACAGGCAATAGAACATGCAAAAGAGATTATATACAGGGAGATAAAATCGGAAGGAAAAATTACTGCTGCAAAAGCAAGAGACCTCTTTAATACAAACAGAAAATATGCTATAGTATTACTCGAATATTTTGATAGCATAAATTTTACAAAGAGAATAGACGATAACAGAATTTTATACGGCAATCGCAATGTGTGACAGAATCGGCGATTTTCATAGCAGATTATAAATAAGATTTAAGTGATACATGGGAGTAAATGGGGTCTGGTGGCCTTCACGGACTTCAAATCCGCTGATGGGCAGGTTGAACTGTCCATGGTAGGTTCGATTCCTACATACTCCCGCCATAGCAGTGAACAGTAACCAGTGACCGGTGAACAGTATTATTATAACCGATAAAATCCAGGTAACTGATAACTGATAACTGATAACTGATAGCTGATAGCTGATAGCTGATAGCTACAATAAAACAATGAGGTGAAATAAAAAATGTCTGACGAAAAAAAAGTTTTCCCACTTCCTGTTAAAGGAGGAGCCAAATGTAGAGGCTGCAAAGGCACTCTGGAAGGGAATAAATATGTAAAAATTGCCGGTAAAAAATGGCATAAAGAGTGTGCTGTAAAAGAAGGCAAAAAGATACCAAAAGAATATGCGGAAGTATAAACGGCTCTAATATAACGAACGGTTAGAGGCAAAAAGGAGGCAAATTTGTTTGAAAAATTTTGAGACTAAAGACATAAGAAATGTAGGACTTTATTCCCACGGAGGAGTAGGGAAAACATCTCTTGCTGAAGCCATGCTTTATAATGCAAAGGTAATAGACAGACTTGGTTCTGTAGACAAAGGAAATACTGTCTGTGATTTTGACCCGGATGAAATCATGAGAAAAATGAGTATATCCTCTGCCATAGCACCTCTGGAATGGAAAGGTAAAAAAATAAATATTATAGATACGCCGGGATTTATAGATTTTGTAGGTGACGTTATAGGAAGTCTTAGAGTCGTTGATGCAGGTATAGTACTTCTCTCTGCCGTAGCAGGAGTGGAAGTAGGCACTGAAATTATGTGGCAACTTATGGAAGAACATAAAATACCAAGAGTAATTTTAGTGAATGGTATGGATAAAGAAAATGCAAATTTTGATCAGTCTCTTGATAAATTCAAAGAATTACTGTCAGAAGATATAATACCTCTACAGCTTCCCATAGGTAGTTCCGAATCATTTAAAGGCGTAGTAGATCTCATAAAAATGAAAGCCTTTATATGTTCAGACGGACAGTGTAAAGAAGAGAGTATCCCTGCAGACATGAAAGACAGAGTAGATGAAATAAGAGTCGCTCTCGTAGAAAAGATAGCAGAAAATGATGAAGAACTGATGGATAAATATTTCTCCGAAGGAGAATTATCTCAGGAGGAATTACAGAGAGGTTTGCGTAAAGCTTTTGTTGACTGCGGAATAACTCCTGTTCTATGTGCTTCTGCCCTGAAAAACATGGGAGTTTCTCTAATTATGGATTTAATTGTTGACACATTCCCAACGCCACTGGAAGGAAGACCTATAAAAGGACATAAACCTTCAGGAGATGAAGTAGAGATAAAATGTTCTCCCGAAGCTCCTCTTTCTGCTTTAGTTTATAAAACGATGGCAGATCCTTTTGTAGGTAAACTGAGTTATTTTCGGGTATTTTCGGGCGTATTCAGTCCTGACTGTACTGTTTATAATTCCACCAAAGAAAAAGAAGAAAGAATAACAAAGCTCTATTATGCAACAGGTAAAAATCAGGAAGTGGCAGGTCGTATAACCCCGGGTGACATAGCAGTAACGGCAAAATTACAGGAAACAGTAACAGGTGATACGATATGTACAAAAGATAATATTATTATCCTTGAACCTATCGTATTCCCGAAACCTGTTATGATAATGGCTCTCAGGGCAAAAACCAAGGCAGATGAAGATAAACTGACCACTTCTTTAGCAAGGCTTGTAGAAGAAGATCCGACCCTTACTTCTGAAAGAAATCAGGAAACAAGACAGTTACTCCTGTCCGGTATGGGAGAAAGCCATCTGAATATGGTATTATCCCGTCTTGAAAGAAAATTCGCTGTAAATGCAGAACTGCAAAAGCCTTTGATCTCCTACAGAGAAACAATAAAATCCAGGGCTACCGCAGAAGGAAAACACAAGAAACAATCAGGAGGACGCGGTCAGTTCGGCCATGTATGGCTTGAGCTCAATCCTCTTCCTAAAGATCAACATTTTGAATTTGTAAATAAGATAGTCGGCGGCGTTGTACCGAAAAACTATATACCTGCAGTAGAAAAAGGTGTAATAAACACTATGGCGGAAGGTTTCCTTGCAGGTTATCCTATTACGAATATACAGGTAACAATTTACGATGGTTCGTACCATACGGTAGACTCTTCTGATATAGCTTTCCAGCTTGCAGGAAGACTTGCTCTGAGAAAAGGCATGGAACAGGCAAATCCTATTTTACTGGAACCAATCATGTATTTAGAGGTAACAGTTCCGAGCGATTATATGGGAGATGTTATGGGAGACCTTAACAGTAAAAGAGGAAGAATACTGGGCATGGAACCGGCAGGTAAAAAGAATCAGGTTATAAAAGCCAATGTTCCTCATGGCGAAATGCTTAATTATTGCATAGATCTCCGTTCCATAACACAGGGCAGGGGAAGATTTAAAATGGAATTTGCCCATTATGAAGAAGTACCTGCAATGCTTGCTGAAAAAGTAATAGAAGAAGCAAAGAAAGCAAAGGAAGAAAGTTAAAATGGTGAAGTGTGAAGCGTGAAGCGTGAAGCGAAAGAAATATAAATTTATTTCAATTCGTCTCACGTCTCACGTCTCACGTCTCACGTCTCACGTCTTATGAATTCAATTCAGACATTAATACAAAAACTATCGGAACCTCTCAGGGATAAAATTAAACATTTATCCTCTCCTGTTACAGCTTTATTAGACCTATATACCGGATGTGACGAAGAGGATTTTTCTGTCATTAAAGATATACTTATATTAACAGGCAGAGAAGAAGAACTGAGAATAAATATTACGGATAAAATAACTCCCTGCCTGAACAGTACAAAACAGGTAATAAGGCTTGGCACCATTGATGTAATATATGGGCTTAATAAAAACTTTATTTCGTCATTGAAAAAGCCGGGAAATCTGGCATTAAGCATTATAGACTGCCTTTCTGTCTCTATGAGAGAATCTCCCGACATAGATCTCGGTAAAGGCTATAAACTGCTTACCCTTATTGGAAATATCTGGCCAGATGAAGTATTTCCGTTATTATGTAAAGCTTTAAAAGATAATTCCCATCCCTGCCGGACCGGATTTATGCGCATCTTCGGAGACATTAATTTTGAAAATCCTTTCTGGCTGGAAAGGCTTTCTCCGTATATAATAGACTTTCTTTCCTCCGGCGAAGAGGAACTTATTATATCGGTTGCAGAGGTTATAAAGAAACAGTTTCCCAGTTTTCCATGCCTTATGGGAAGGTTTATTTTGCCTGTCCTTAACCTGCTCTCCACAGAAAACGATAGAATCCAGGAAGCAGCAGGTGAAGTTATACTTGAAATATCACTTACTCACAGCGAATTCCTTACAGATTTTGTAACTGCATTAATCGATTATATAAAACTGGAAGGGAAATCGAAAAAAGCTGTACTCCTGACAGGTAATGCCATAGGTAATCTGAGCAGTAACAGAGGGGAAATAGATGATATTATAAAAAAAGTGATAAAAAAAGATGGAATCATAGAAGAGATTACAGACAGAAAATTTGACATAGCCAGAAAAATAATGGAACAGGCAATGATAACACAGGAAAAATTTACTATAAAAGAATTCATATGGCTCTTCGGAGAAGATATATTCAAAAAAATTCCTGCCAGACTGGTGTTAAATCTCTATGGAGAAAAAGGCAGCTTTCTCGGCATATATCATGAAAAGAACTGGCTTACAGTAGAAGGGAAACTCAGGTTTGCCCATACAAAACAGCTCTTTACAGTGGCCCATCCTCTGGATATATTTTTCGCCAATCAGATCATCATGTGGCAGAAAATCATAATGGATCATAATATTAAACAGCCTTTTCAGCAGATATTCAGAAGTCTCTACTCACTCCATATGGATGAAATAACAGAAATAGAATCATGGCGTTATTCGAAACAGAAACTGGTGCCTCAAAAGGCTAAAGAGAGTTTTCTCAAAGAAGGTTTTAAACTGGAAGATAATTATGCCCTGTACAACTGGAAGGACAACCATGTGCAGTTCAGGTTCATATGGGACAGAGAATACAGTGCAGACAAAGGGCTGTCCATAACAGGTCCCATACAGTTTTATAAAATACTGGATCTGAAGTCAAACATTATAGATAATAAGAAAATTCCCCTCTGGCAGGTAGAGCCAAAAATATTCAGTGAAACAGTAAGAAAACTGGAATTTGTCATATCCAGGAGTATTTTCAGGAAATCCCTTTATTAAAACCGTCACACGTAACGCGTAATGCATGACAGGTAGTTCCATCACTCACTACTTAACACTCACCCTTTAAATATCCGGCCCGTCTCCTTTTACCGGTATAGGAGTAATCCCGTCTGCTCTTTCGGCGGTAATATCTACCAGTACATAATCTTTATCTTTCTTTAATTTCTTCAAAGCTCTGAAAGCCTCTTTACCTTCAGCCAGAGCCTCATCAAAGGTCGAATCTGCCATCATAGTTGTTTCTATATAATAAACATCTTCGCTTTCAGATGTTTTTCTTACACCTAAAAATACATGATCGCCCGTAATAACAATTATTGGCTCCATCCCAAGATTTTCAAAGATTGAAGCCAGTAGAACGGTACCGTCAACACAGTTGGCACATTTTTCTTTAATGGTTTCTCTCGGCAGTCTGACTCTCTGGGCAGTGCCTGCAGTTGCAAAGGATACGGAACTGGACACATAAGAAATACCCAGTCCCTGCAATGTGTTCCATATAGCAGTCATTTCTTCGATAAATTCTTCATCTGTTTCTCTCCCGTACCCGCAGAGAGTTCTGTCAGACATTTTTTCTTTGGCTTTTTTCAGGATCTTCCCTATTACGGGATCTCTCGGAGTAACCCATGAGGCTATAAGAAAACATGTATCGAAATCGGTATCCACTCCCCAGATCATGTCATCTGTAGCGAGAATTGTAATTTCCTTGCTGTCCTGGAATAATGTTTCATTATTTTTTAATACTTTAATATCTACAGATGATCTTCTCTGTTCCGTAAGTTCCAAAACCTTATCATTGAAAACAGGGAACATAGAAACAACTTTACTTTCACCGGGTTTCAATGTCACAGTTTCCGATTCGGGACTGCTGAAATCAACAACCTGTACGACCACATTGACGGTCTGTTCAGCATTGCTTTTATTTTGAAGTTCACAATCAAAAATCCCCTTGTTTTCAAATATTTTCGTTCCGAGAATACAATATACAGGTGCTATCTCATCAGGGAAATCAGTCTTCACAACATTAACTGGCTTAACGGACGAACATCTGCAGAAAAGAAAAATTATCATCACACAGACAACATAATATAATCTCTTATTCATCTCACCAACCTCCATTTTTTCAGTGACCAGTTTTTTCAGTGACCAGTGACCAGTGAATAATTACTGATAATCGGTAACTGGTCACTGATAACTGCTCACTGTCAAAGTCCAATAGAATCAATCTCATTTAAAAGTCCCTTGAGTATAGAAGAATGACATTCTTTCAATAAATTGTCATCAAGTGCTATCATTCCTACAGGTTTAAGGCTTACTCCCGGTGCTATTTCATTATAAGATAACACTATTAGAGAAGGGAATCTTTCTTCGATAAATCTTCTGAAATAAAGCCTTATTGCAGGTGAACAGACTATTACTGATTTTAAGCCTTTATTTTTTAACAGTTCATCCTGTTCCTTTAATAAAGTAAATAGTTTCTCTTTAATTTGATCCTTTACAACTATCTTATTCTCTTTATCATTTCTTCTGATACTGGCCAGTAAAAAATTTTCTACTGCAGGATCAACAAGTGAAGCATAAAGATATCCTTCAAAGGTTTTATATTCATTACATAATGATATTTTAACTGCCTGACGGACATATTCTGACAGGACATCAGTGTTACGGCTGACGGCAGCATATTCTATAACAGTTTCGCAGATTGTGAGTAAATCTCTTATAGATACATGTTCATATAACAGGTTTTTTAGAATCTTATTGAATTCTACAATAGAAATAACTTTATCCAGTTCCCTTCTTACAACCGGATATTCTTTTAATAAGCGATCGAGAAGGTCTTCTGTTTCCTGAATACCTAAAAATTTAAATGAATATTTCCTTAAAATCTCCGTAAGTAATGCAGCAATAACACTTACAGGGTCAAAGATCATACATCCTCCTCTTTCTGCTTCCGAACGCTGATCCGAAGTAATCCATGCACCGGGCATATTATAGGTAGGGTCAAGAACCTTTTTCCCTCTGAGTTTATGAATATGTGTTTCCGGCCCTATGGCAAGAAACCGTTTAAAATAAATTTCACAGTTAGCGACAGGCAAATCCTTTATACTCAGAAGTAATTCATTATTTTTTAGTCCAAAATTATCTTTTACCCTTACAGCAGGAACTATTACGCCTGTATCCATTACTATATGCTTTCTTATGGAAGCAATCCTGTCCAGAAACTGCTTTTTCGTTTTGTGCCCCATAAGAGAAACCAATTCTTTTCCAAGTTCAAGGGTAACAGGAGGAATATACATTTCTTTAGAGGTATCTTCAGGTTTTATATCTTCCTGTAAAAAAGAAGATAAACCATTTCTAAAAAATCTTCTGGAAGAGAGAGGTTTCAGGAGAAGATTTAAGACAGAAGTAAAAGTATATCCCAGAAAATAAATTACGGAAAGTAATATTCTGCCATCAGGGAGAATAAAGAACATAATTTTCTGAAAGTCCAGTGTAAAAGAAACTGAAAAAGAATCTTTGCCGGAAAAGGGAACAAGAAATGCAAATTGTCTGAAATAAGGAGAGATAAAAGTCATGGAAAAATCTCTTTTCCTTTCCATTATGATAATTTGCCAGCCTGATTCCAGTAAAATAAATATATCTCCCTCTTTATTTATCTGCATGCAATTCTGGCCAAAAGTACGGGTTATTCCCTGACCTGTATTTATTTCGGTAACTTTCTTATTAGAGGAACTATGTTCATCGTATGACCCGGATAAAGATGTAATAATCCCGTCAATTTCTTTAAAGAACAGATCTTTTTGTTTAGTAAAAATTAATTCTTCTGCCTGTAAATTTATATGTTTTTTATTGTTCATAATATGAATTATTATAATATCATCCAATAAGATGTTCGTAATTTATGAGTTTAATATCAAGATAATCGACCAGTTTTAATATTTCGGTATCTGTAAGCACTGAGAGCTCTTTTTCTCTATTACATGTATATGATGATATTTCCTCAAGGGACTTACTTTTATATCCTGGATGACACATTATCTCACTGACACCGTCTTTTAAATTTTTCAGGATATATTCCATTGTAGACAGACTGGCATCTTCACCGTAAAAATTTTCATAAAAGTAATCAGGTGTTTTAATATTCTGTTCTGAAGTTTCGTCTTTATGAAGTCCTGCCCGTGATCTCATAGGAAGATTTTTTTCACAGGCAAAATCGAAAAATATTTTTTTCAATTCAGGTTTTGTATGAACATGATGGTGAGAATCAAAATGAGACGGTTTTATACCCGAGGCAAGAAATCTATTATATTGAGCATCTATCTCTCTTACAACCTGGGATATGTGTTCCGGTTCTATCTCAAATCTCCTGTTGAATCTTCCTTCTTTATTTACAAGACCAGGCACATCATTGCAGACCGGTTCTCCGAAGGTAAGATTGAAGTGTATCCCTGCAGATACGGAAGAATTTAAAAGTAAATTCAGGGTTTTATCAAAGCCCGGTATATTGACCATAACAGTAGTACTGGTAACAATACCATTACGGGAAGCTTCTATTATGCCCCGGGAAACATCTTCTGTCAGATTATAATCATCAGCATTAACTATGAGATATTTCATTGAGTTCCTCCATTTATTGAAGATCGTAACGCGTGACACGTGACACGTGACAGGTATAAAATAATCCTACCAAAATATAAAGGGTTTTAATAAAACCTCTTACCCTTCACTCTTCACATCAGGGCGTTTAATAAAACGCCCCTGCTCACCCTTCACTATTAATAAAATCATTTTACCATAGATAGACTCGAAATTCTACTTTAGTAAAAGGAATTTTATATAATACTATAGAACTATAAAATAACAATTCATAAATAATCCTCGCGTCACGCGTCACGCTCACGCGTCACGCGTCACGAAACATTATTTACAAGGAGGTTTTACAAATGGATTGTCCGAAATGCGGAAGTGCCAATGACGATGAAAACAGATTTTGTACAACCTGTGCATCACCTCTGTATGAATCATCTACTTCTAAAGTACCGGAAAGCAGTGTTACACCGAGCTATGCTCCTGCAACATCTGTAACACCTAAAAAATATATACAACCTTCAGGTAAAAAAGAGCCCCTCTGGATGGCAGTTGCCAGTGCAGTAATACCGGGTTTGGGGCAGATACTGGTAGGACAGATAACCAAAGGAGCCCTTTTGCTTACAGGTTCTTTTGTACTTATATGTGCAAGTTGTTTTACAGGAGGAATTTCTGCGCTTCCCCTGGTGCTTTTATGTGTATTTTCTGCCTATGACGCTTTTAAAATAAGTGAGAAATTAAATGGAGGGCAGGAAGTAGGAGAAATGGAATTTTTCTTCCAGAGCCAGGAGAATAAAAAGTAAATCGTGAGTCATGCAACCACACATTGCTTATGATGTAACTAACAATAAGAGGTGAGGATTACCCTCACCTCTTAAAATTTACTATGTAAATAAAAAATCTAGCCTACCCGTTTAAATATTACAGTTCCGCCCTGAGGGAGTGAAAGTCCGCTGTTTCCGTCTACAACGGTTCCTCCGTTACCGACATTGCCTCCGCCGTATATCCCTGCATCGCTGTTCATAACTTCCTGCCATTTTCCCGGAGGAAGGTTTACTTTATAGCCATGACGGGTCTGATCGCTGAAGTTTGAGACCACTACATAATCTTCATTACCGCCTTTTCTTTCATAGGCCATAACCCTGTCACCATTATGGGTGAAAATTCTGTTTATCTGGGAGCCTGACGTAAAAGCTTCACTGTTATTTCTCAGGGCAATCAGATCTTTATACCAGTTGAAATGGCCCCTCTTATTGGCAAGGTTCTCTGCTTCCGATTTCTGTTCGGGACTCATTTTTGCATATTTCTGTACAAAATCCCTGTCTTCATTATTCAAAGATTTAAGTTGTTCCGGATTTTCTGATGCACTCTTAATAGATGCCAGTTTTGCAGGGTTCATATCGAAATTCAACCACCTGAGATCATTTCCCCAGGTAGAGGTAATACCATGTTTGTAATCGGCATTA
>DAIOEN010000170.1:0-15057 GCA_036746235.1 Vulcanimicrobiota bacterium
TAGAATCCCTGCTTCCCATAGTAATATCACGAACAAGCCTTCTTATAAGTACTTCGCCGCTGTTCTGAATTTCTGTTCTGTTTTTCCCAAGATTCCATCCTTTAAGACCTGCATCCAGAATAGTATAAATAGCTATTAAAAACATACCGAAAATAACAATCACTACTGACAGTTCCAGAATGGTAAAACCTCTTTGTCTTCTCATATACACCTGCTCACCTTTATCACTTATAATCTTCCGAAATAAGGCTTTCAATAAAAAGACTGGTAGAACCGGCCTTTTCTTCTTTCCAGTAAAGTTCTACTTTGACTTTTTTCAGACAGTCACCCAGGATGTAATCTTCCATATGCATCTTATATTCATATCTGGCAGTACCAAATATTGTAACAAAACCATGGACATCTATATTTACAGTTTCAAGGGGACTGACTTTAAAAATCTTAACCTTCCCTGCCTCAGTAGATGTTACATTCACCCCGCCAATTTTAACATCAGAATTAGGATCATCTCCATTTGTAAGAAGATAATAGGCTCTGGCACCTACTATGTTAGAAGAATCCGATTCTTTAACCAGTTCCTTTATCATCTTCCTGGCATAAGTAATTTTCCTGTCGCCAATATTCATAGCAGTAGAACGAAAGCGACCCTTTTCAATGGCTTTCAATCCATAGACAAATACACCACAGAGCATTACAAGTAAAATACCTGAAAGAGATATGGCAATTAATATTTCTATAAGACTGAAACCTCTTCTACGGTAAAATTTAATATAAATACGCCTCCGTTTTATATTATAGTTACATCTATTCATAATGTATTATAACATATACAAGAAAACAGTTCAATAAAACTCTAAAAAAATTTATCTTTCAAAGAAATCCATAATTCCTTTGCTATATTACCATGAACAATCTTTCGTGATTATAAAATCTATCTATAGTTTTGCACTTTTTTAAAAATTATATTGAACAAAATTATGTAAGGCTCAAAGAGATATTAGCTTTTAGCTTATCTTGTTTAAATTAGCCTTAAATTTAAGACTTACAAGTGTTTTTAATGAATCTACAAAAGTATAGTATTATCTAATAAGAAAGGAGTTTATATAAAAATGGAGAAAATATATTTGATAGCTATAACATATTAAAATTAGCTATAAATACTTTGGAAGGAGTTTTATTATGAAAAAACTATTTCTTATGTTCCTTTTTCTGTTTATGTGCTTTTACCTTCTTTCTATTCCGGCTTATTGCTACAGTTTTGTTACAAAATTCGGAGGATATGGAGAAGGGAACGGACAACTCAGCAGTCCTCAGGGTATAGCTATTGATAAAGACGGTAATATCTATGTAGCCGACATGCGTAATTCCCGTATAGTAAAATTCTCATCTGCCGGGGAATTTTTACTGGCCTGGGGAGGTAATGGCAGTGCGGCAGGTCAATTTCAGGGATGGGGGCCTACCGGTATAACAGTAGATGGGTCTGGACAGATTTATGTTGCAGACACAGGAAATAATCGTATACAGGTATTTAATTCCGAAGGAAGTGTAATTTCTCTTATAGGCTCAGAGGGAAGCGGTGACGGACAGCTTAAAGCGCCTGCCGATGTGGCAGTAGATTCTGCAGGAAATATTTATGTAGCAGATACACAGAACCATCGCATACAGAAATTCAATTCTGCCGGTGATTTTTTAATAAAATGGGGTACACAGGGAGGGGGGACAGGCCAGTTTGAATCCCCCCAGGGAATAACAGTAGATTCTTCAGGAAATATATATATAGCAGACACGAATAACGGACGTATCATAAAAACGGATCAGAAGGGCAAAACCATAGCTACTTACGGTCCGGGCCCGGGGAAAGGTATAAATTTTACAGGTCTTTCACTTGATAAAGACGGCAATATTTATACAGTAACAAATGACGGTTACTGTGTTCAAAAATACAATTCTAAAGGTAAACTGGTTATTACAGCAGGCTCATATGGAAGTGATGCAGGACAGTTCAATAATCCCTATGACGTAGCAGTAGATCCTTCGGGGAAACTTTATGTTACAGACTACGGTAACAGTTTTATTTATATATTTAAACCATAAAATTCTTAAAGGGTGAAGATGTTAGATAGACTCTTCACCCTTCACTCTTCACTATTTAATCAATCTTCTTCTTCAAAAACTTATCCCAGAAACCTTTAGCTGCATTCTGGACACTTTTCAGCCCTCTTGTTGCTGTTTCCAGATCCATCTCTTTAACTGCCTTACCTATAGGAGTAATGGTATCTACAAATTTCTTATGTCCGAATTTTGCAACAGTCCTGGTTGCTGCTGCTCTGACATCAGCATTTCCATCTGTTACAAGCTTTGCTACATATTCAAATGTATCTTCTCCGCCAAGTTTTTCTAAAGCTTCTATGGCGATTTTTCTGACTTTAGGAGAAGAATCGCTTAAAGCTTCGATAAAAGAAGGTATTGCTTCCTTATTTAACAACTTATAGAGTACTTCGGCAGCAGTTTCCCTGACTTCCTGATCACTATCTCTTTCCATAGCCTCCATAAAATGAGGAATAAATAGATCCCTGTATCTGTGTTCATTCAGGCTGACAATCATGTCTTTTCTGATTTCCGGCTCTTCTACACGTAAATCTCTGAGCATCTGGCTTAAACGAACCTTTTCTTTTCCCTGTTCTATATGAGCGAGAGTATCTTCTAAATGTGCAAAGGATAATCTTAAGAAAACCTGAATATTTATTTCCTTTGTTCCTCCATTGGTATTTAAAATAATTTTACTGGAATAAGATCTCCCGGGAAACAGGTTATAAGGATCTATCTGAACAGAAAGTTTCACAAAATTTCCTTTAAACTCTTTATTGCTGAGTATTACCCATGGATCTTTACATCTTGCCACACCTTCAAGTGTGGCAGCACCTTTATTTAATAGGATTACTTCTTTTAAAAAAGAAACCTGATCATTGTGAAGTACAAACTGAAGAGCACTGACATTAACTGCCAGTTTGGGTGTTAAACCAACAGAAAAGGTGACAGGAAGAACAAAACTTCCTCCGTTTGTTTTGATGGCAATATTAATCTTCTGCTGTTTATAAGGAGGAACCTGGGAGCCATCCACTTCAATTTCCACTACCTGTTTATTGCTATTTATTTCAAGAGGAAAAAGGGAAACTCCTTTCATACCAGGAGGAACAATTGTTCCTTTCAGAGTACCTTTACCGGCATTTGTTATAAGAAAACGGGCATTTCTTTTTTCATCTATACCTATTCTCATTATATCCAGGTTGACAGGATCTACTTCAAGCCTCGGCATCCCGAGTAACTGTTCAGATGCATTTTTATGAGCACTGTTCAGCACTCCCCACATATGTTCCATACTCTCGTAGCGCTCTTCTCTCTCTATTCTGGTAGCTTTTTTTATTATCGCTTCAATCTGTCTGCTTGCATTGGGATTTACCATTCTAACGGAACAGAATTCAAAAGGGTTGGAGCTCTGAGAACCGGGGACTATATTGGTCATCAGTGAATGCATCATAGCACCGAGGCTATATATATCAGATCTGTGATCGGTCTGGCCATCTCCGTATTGTTCGGGAGGGCAGAAACCTACAGTGCCTATAATTTCCGTATCCATTCTCTTATCTTTCTTATAAACCCTGGCTATACCAAAATCAATTAATTTGACCTTTCCAAGATGTGTCACCATAACATTACTCGGTTTCAAATCTCTGTATATAACAGGAGGCTGTCTTGTATGAAGATAATGTAATATCTCCGAAAGCTGTACGGTCCAGTTCAACACATCCACTTCCAGAATAAAGCCCGGTTCCACTCCGGCCTGAATAGCACTCAATGTCTGCCCGTCAACATATTCTATAACCAGATAATAGGAATCGCCTTCTTCAAAATATTCATGGCATTTTACTATACCGGGGTGATCAAGGGTAATGAGTCTATTTTTCTCATCGTTAAGAGCCATCATAAATCTGGTTTTCTCTGTAGAATCTGTAGACATGGCTTCTTTTATAACATATTCTTTCTGAGTATTGAGATCTACAGCCTTATAAATTGCCCCCATTCCTCCACAGGTTAAATAAAATACCTGGTAAGATCGTATAATAGTTCCATCAGGTATAACCATTAAAGGCCTTTCATCACGGCCTATACTTCCATCGGGAGCAGGGACACGGGTTATGGATACAGCATCAGTCTCAATGGACTTTTCTTCTATTATACTTATTTCATCTTCAACCAGTTCTGTACCACAGGCAGCGCAAAATAATGTCGTATTATCATTACCGCTTCCACACAGGAGGCAATATCTAGGCATATCATTCTCCTTCCTGATTTATATGAGAATCGTAACGCGTAACGCGTTACGCGTTACGGAAGAAACAAATTCTCATTCTTTGTTGTGACTGGAACGGTCATGGCCGTTAATTCAAATCTTCCAGTTCATTAATTTCACCATTCAATTTATTTATTTTCTCTTCACATATTTGTATCTGTTCTCTGAGATATTTTTTTTCTTCTTTAAAATCCTTTTCCCAGAAACTTTTATCCATTATTTCTCCCAGCCTTGTTTTCAATTGAAATTTCTGCCATTCAAGGTCTTCAAGCAGTCCTTCCTTTATTTCCAATTGAAAACAGATACTACAGACCTGGCCTGAGGAATAAATCTGTTTCAGAAGAGAATCTACTTTTCTGTTACATTGAGGACAGGTATACATAATACACCTTAAAAATCAGAATCAGCTCCATATTCACCTTTATTTTTCTTAATCATATCAACTTCTATTCTCTTTTCGTCTATCTGACACTGAATACCTCTTACTTCCTGACATATTGCATTAATTTCCGGATGAGCTATCTCCTGTTTAGTATAAAGATTATATACAAGGTAACTGAGCTGTTTTAATTTCTTCTGTTTTTTCTCCTGAAGATTATCTATATCAAGTTTAAGCCCCTGAGTACGGGCAAATTTCTCCGAACTTTTTATGGCTTTATCTCTCAATTCTCCGCCTTTTTCAGCAACAAATTCTGCTCCTTTTTTAACTCTGTCAAAGACTATTTCAGATATACTTTTGTCTTTCATATTGTTTCCTCCCGATATATTCGTGACGCGTAATGCGTGGTGCGTGATGCGTGATGCGTAATGCGTAATGCGTGACGCGTAATGCGTGACGCATAATACATCAGAAAATTCTGTTATATATTTGGCCGGTAATAGTAAAAGTGTAACACAATTAACATGAAATAGCAATATTTGTCCTAGCCCTATTTATTTTTCATGAAAAAATAGATATAATTGTATGTGCAAATAAAAATTAACGAAAAAATCTCGCGTCACGCGTCACGCGTCACGCGTCACGGATGGATAAATTATGCCTGCAAATTTAACTCCTCAATATTATGAAGCAGAAAGGGTATATAAAGAAGCAAAAACACCTCAGGAAAAAATAAATGCTATCGAAAACATGCTTGCCATTATGCCGAAACACAAGGGAACAGATAAACTTAAAGCAGATCTGAGAAAAAAAATATCGCAGTTAAAAAAAGATATGGCAAAAAAACATGGAAGCAAAAAATCTATGGGATATGATATTAAAAGAGAAGGGGCAGGGCAGATAATTCTTACAGGCATGCCGAATTCCGGCAAATCATCTCTTATAAACTTTCTTACAGATATAGGTTCTGAAGTTGCCCCCTATCCTTACAGTACAAGATTTCCCCTTCCGGCAATGATGACTTATAAAAATATAAAAATTCAACTCATAGACATCCCTCCTTTTACAGATGAATTTGCCGAGAGCTGGTTGAATAATATACTCAGGAATTCTGACGCACTTTCCATTATTATAGACCTCACAGTCGATCCTCTGAAAGAATTTAATGAAGCCATAAAAAAAATAGAAAATTATAAAATAAAACCTGTACCCACAATGGAAGATATAGAATATGAATCACCGGTAATACCGAAGAAAATTCTCATAATAGGAAATAAAATAGACATGGAGGATTCTGAGATAGGACTTGAGTTACTTCAAGAAGAAATTAACGGGAAATTTCCTCTCATAACAACATCTGCCATATCAGGCACAAATATGGAAGAAGTAAAAGAAGAATTTTTCAAACTTTTAGATATTGTAAGAGTCTACAGTAAGGCTCATTATCAACAAAAAGCAAATTTCGATGCTCCCTTTATCATGAAAAAAGGAAGTACTGTTCTTGACTTTGCCGAAAGGGTTCATAAAGATCTGAAAGCCGGCCTCCAGTATGCAAGGATATGGGGCTCATCAGAAAAATACACAGGTCAGAGAGTAAACAGGGATTATGAAGTCTGCGACGAAGATATTATAGAATTGAAAGTTTTTTAGTGAATCGTGAGTCGTGAGTCGTGAGACGTGAATAGTGAAATCAAGATGGCCTACGGTCACCGGTCACTGGTCACTGCTCACTGCTCACTGCTCACTGAAACATGAAAGGAGTATATAACAAATGGAAGAAAAACAACCATA
Organism: Vulcanimicrobiota bacterium; assembly: GCA_036746235.1. Lineage (GTDB taxonomy): Bacteria > Vulcanimicrobiota > SpSt-956 > SpSt-956 > JAKJGF01 > CALARM01. The sequence continues at coordinate 6,522 of DAIOEN010000170.1, forward strand.
TAAAGTACTTATCATAGGCTCGGGGCCGGCAGGTATGACTGCTGCCCTCTATACGGCGAGAGCCGATCTGTGTCCTGTAGTATTCGAAGGTAACCAGCCGGGAGGACAATTAACTATTACTACTGAAGTAGAAAATTTCCCCGGTTTTCCAGGAGGGATAATGGGCCCCGATCTTATGAATGAAATGAGAAAACAGGCGGAAAAATTCGGCGCCTTATTTATACAGAAAAATGTTGATTCTGTGGATTTTTCTGCAAAACCTTTTAAAATAATGGCAGGCAAAGAAGCCTATCTTGCTAAAACAGTCATAATTGCTACAGGTGCTACGGCAAGATTACTGGGACTGGAGTCAGAGAAAAAACTTATGGGATATGGTGTTTCCGCATGTGCCACATGTGACGGTTTCTTTTTCCGCGATCAGGTTGTAATTGTAGTCGGAGGAGGAGATTCTGCCCTGGAAGAAGCAAATTTCCTTACAAAATTTGCAAGTAAAGTTTACCTTGTCCACAGAAGAGATAAATTAAGAGGGTCAAAAATAATGCAGGCAAAAGCCGAGAAAAACCCTAAAATAGAATTTATCTGGAACAGTGTAGTAGAAGATATTCTTGGAGTGGAAGAAAAAGCAGTAAAAGGGGTAAAATTAAAAAATGTCATAACAGGGGAAATAACAGAGATGAAATGTGACGGAGTATTTGCAGCCATAGGTCACAGCCCCAATACGGAAATATTTAAAGGACAGGTAGATATAGACGAAAAGGGATATTTAGTCGTTAAAAATGGATCTCATACAAATATTCCGGGAGTATTTGCCGCAGGAGACGTTCATGATTTTACCTATCGCCAGGCAATTACCGCAGCAGGATCAGGTTGCAGGGCAGCACTGGATGCAGAAAGATATCTGGAGAGTTTAGAATAACTTAGGAATGAGTTCAAAATAACTGTCGCAAATGAGGGTGTTGGGTTATGGGTGTTGGGGGTTGGGTTAAGAAGCTTAAAACTTAAAACCTAAAACCCAAAACCCAAAACCTAAAACCTGAGACAATTAATTAATTTTCATTCCTAACGGCCATAACCTGAGTGAACACAACGAAGTTTGAAAATTTGTGCCTCCCATCACGCGTTACGCTTTATCCGTTACGCTTCTCATATAAAATTTTCTTTTAGAACCAGGCCGGCACACATCTGTGCCGAAACACATACTGTAACAATACCTGCACCGGGGAATACATACTGGCCTGTCTGATAGAGATTTTTTACAGGACTTTTCAGGCTTCCTCTTTCTTTACCACTCTGTTCCACCGTGTGAGCAGGGCCCTGGAGGCCGCCTTTTGTGGCTCGTGTATATCTGTACATTGTAAGAGGAGTGGCGGTATTTTTAAGGAGAATTCTCTTTTCCAGATCAGGAATATAAAAAGACATATGTTTGATAATTTTTCCTGCAATTTCTTCTTTAAATTTATTATATTCCGTTTTGTCGCCGTTTTTAATATACCAGTTCTGAGGGTGTTCGTAAGGAAAGAGGCAGGAAATATTAATACTTCTTTTACCGGGAGGGGCATTTTCTTTTCCTTCCACTGTAATTACGGAAGCTCTTGTGATGACATCAATATCCCATGCAAGAACTCTCTTATGATAGTCAGATCTGCATTCATCCATAGCAAAGGTGGTAACATGGTCAAGACCTTCCCCTTCTTCAATACCCAGGAATAACTGGAAGAGACTTCCTGATTGAACCTGTTTCTTTATCTTCTCAACAAAAGATGTCTTTAAATATTCAGGTTCGAGAAGTTTTAAATAGGTTTCTTCATTGGAGGCATTGGAAATAATTACTTTTCCTTTAATAATATCGCCATTTTTAAGTATAACACCGGAGGCTTTTTTATCTTCCACAAGAATCTTCGTCACGTCTTTAGAAACAACGACCTGTCCGTTGTGAGTGTCAATATACTCAACAAGTGCATCTACAATGGTCTTTGTACCACCTTCTATTAAGCTCATACCTTCTCCGCCGTGATGGGCAGACCAGCAACCGGCAAAAGCGAGAAAACTCTGCTGTTCCAGAGGTAAAGTCGTATAATTGCCTACAGCAGAGGCAAAAATGATTAATTCTTCATCTCTAAAATAATGGTTCATAAAATCTCTCGTCGTTTTATTCATACATCGTAGCAGGAGATTATATTTTGTTAGAAGTTTTACCGGTATTTTTGCGCCCGAGGAAATATAAGCAAGTCCCTCACATATAAGCTTCATGTCCTTTAAAAATTTTATAATATTTTTCTTTTCAGACGGAAAAAGAGACAGAAGATTGGCACTGTATTCGTCAATGTTAAGAGAAGCCTGAAGTGTTTTCGTTTTACTCTTTACCACATAGGAAGGCTCTAAAGAAACAGTCTTGATGTCTTTACCTGTCTTTTTGATTAATTCATAAATAGCTCCTCCGGGAGTTCTTACCTGAGTAACGCGATGTCCTCCTCCTTCAAAGAAAAAATCTCCTCTTTTAAACATAGTGGTGGCACCACCGGGAATAAAATGCTGTTCCAGCACAAGAACAGAAAGGCCTTTCTCTGTAAGATGAACGCCACAGGCAAGTCCCGCCATGCCGGAACCGATAATAATAACATCATAAGAATCTTTTTTTACTGTTTTCTCGTAAATAATTTTGTTCATAAACAAACCTCCTTTTTTCAGTTATCAGTTATCAGTTAAATGTATAAATACTGGTCACTGGTCATCACCCTTCACCCTTATATATTATATAAATATAAATAGTCGTGTCAAATAATTGCTATAAAAAAATATATATGTTATTATATGGCTTATGAAAACTATAAATCTGATAGCTACTGCTACCTTTGGACTTGAAGCCATAGTGGCAGGCGAATTAAAAAATCTCGGTTATAATGCGGATAAGGTAGAAAACGGAAGGGTTACTTTTACAGGTGCAGAAACAGATATATGCCGCACAAATCTTCATCTTCGCACTTCTGACAGGGTTCTTATTAAAATGGGAGAGTTTCCTGCCACGACTTTTGAAGAATTGTTTGAAAAAACAAAGGCCCTTCCATGGGATGAATGGCTCCCGGAAGATGCATGTTTTCCTGTGGAAGGGAAATCTATAAGGTCAAAACTATTCAGTGTTCCCGACTGTCAGGCTATAGTAAAAAAAGCCATAGTGGAAAAACTCAAAAAGACTTACAAAAGAAGCTGGTTCAATGAAACAGGGGCAAAATATACAATAGAAGTGGGACTTCTTAAAGACATAGCCACTCTCACTATAGACACAACAGGCCCCGGTCTTCACAGAAGAGGCTATAGAAAACTTGCAGGGCCGGCAACCCTTAAAGAAACCCTTGCAGCAGGACTTATTTTAATAAGCAAATGGACTCATGACAGGGTATTAATAGATCCTTTCTGCGGCACCGGCACAATCCCTGTGGAAGCTGCCATGATAGGTCTTAATATGCCACCCGGTCTCGGAAGAAATTTTGTCTCTGAAGAATGGCATAGAATACCTTCGTCTCTATGGGTTAAAGCAAGAGAAGAAGCAAAATCTTTTATTGTTCCTGATAGAGAATTACGTATACAGGGACTGGATATTAATGAAAAAATACTTGGTTCTGCCAGATATCATGCAAAGCAGGCAGGTGTAGATAAATTCATACATTTTCAGTGCAGACCTGTAAGTGAATTGAGTTCCCGTTTTAAATACGGATTCATTATTACCAATCCTCCTTACGGAGAAAGAATGGGCGAGATTAAAGAGATTGAGAAACTTTACAGGGAGACAGGCAAAATCTTCGAAAGTCTTGACGGATGGTCTTATTATATAATAACATCCCATCCTGATTTCGAAAAACTCTTCAAAAGAAAAGCAGATAAAAAAAGAAAACTTTATAATGGTAAGATTCAGTGTTATTTACACCAATATTTCGGACCTGAGCCGAAGAAAGGCCCATAAACATGGGGAAAATAAGACCTCCTAAAAAAGTAAAACTTTTCTGCGGCATGATCTCTTCCGATGAAGCACTGTTTAACAGCGTAATAGAAGATCTTACGTTAAAATTTGGCTCTCTGGACAGTAAAAGTTCTGTTATGACTTTCAATCAGACTGATTACTACAAAGAAGAAATGGGAGAGAACCTTAAAAAATTCTTTGTAAGTTTTACACAACTTGTTGATTCTATCTTTCTTGTAGATGTAAAGATTTTCACACAGGAAATTGAAGAGAAATACTCCTTAAACGGGAAGAGAAGAATCAATCTCGACCCCGGTTATCTGTCAGAAGCGAAAATGGTTCTTGCCACAACAAAGGATCACCAGCACAGAATCTATATGGGTAAAGGTATATACGGTGAAGTAACACTGAAATTTAAGAATAAAACCTATGAGCCATGGGAATGGACCTATAATGATTATAAAAAAGAGGAATATATAACTTATTTTATAGAGTTAAGAAATATGCTTCGTCATCAGCTCGGAAGAAAACACAGTGATACCGGCGTGTCTGTTCCTTAAATTATTTATCCTGTCAAAAGAATCCTGAAAATATAAGGGCAATAACTACAAGAACCACAACTATTGTAGGCAGAAGATTTATGGCAGTCCCCATTATAGATATTACAAGCATTCCATAGCTCTGACTCTTCAGATCTTTGATTATACCTTTTACTCCCAGTATGGTACCTGCGATAAAGGAAAGACCTACTATAAAGGGAGAGAGAAAAGACAGAGGGTATATACCTATGGAAAAGATGGTAAGAAAAGATGTAAGAACGGGAAGAACAAAACTCAGAAGGCCCGGATGAATATCTCCGAAGGTTTTTACTCTTCCCGGCTCCAAAGGCTCTCTTACAGCAGGAGACATAAAACCATACTCTTTAAGGGCATATTCAATATCTGATTTCATTTCCATTGCACTCTGATATCTCTCGTCTCTTTCCAGTTTTATTGCTTTATTGATGACTTTTTTAGTTATTTGACTTATAGAAGGATTAAAATTTTCCAATGGCGGAAAAAACAGAGGATTTTCCCTTTCTCTCGGATCACTTCCTGACATGAGATAATGCATGGTTGCCCCCAGACTGTAAATGTCAGCCCTGTGATCTGTCTGTTTTTTTCCGTACTGTTCGGGAGCGGCAAAGCCCGGAGTTCCTATAGCCATAGTATCTCTAGTCTTATGTTCTTTAAAGCTTCTTGCAATTCCAAAATCTATTAATTTTACCCGTCCGAATACATCTACAATGAGATTTTCCGGTTTTATATCACGATAGATCAGGGGTTCGGGAAGATTATGAAGATAATTCAGGGTTTCACATACCTGTAAGGACCAGCTTAAAACGTCTTTTTCATCTATAAAGACACCCATTTTTTTTGCATAAACATCCAGATTTTTCCCCTGAACATATTCCAGTACAAGATAATAGGTGCCAAGAAATTGAAACAGATCTATTGCTTTTACTATCCCCGGATGAGAAAGCCTTGCAAGGGTGTCCCTTTCCTGCAAAAGAGCCATAGTCATTATTTCTTTTTCATTTATATCCGGAGAATAGGCTTCTTTTATTATATATTTCAAATCTGTCATTATATCAATGGCCTGATATATACTTGCCATCCCCCCGACAGTAAAAAACTTAAGTCTGTATTTCTCTTTTAAAAGAAAACCATCGGGAAGAACAAGAGCAGTTTTCTGAGGAGTAGTTACAGATATTCTGTTCTCTGCTATAGCTTCAGCACTATACCTGTTCCCATCAATTTTATTATATTGCGGAATAGACGGGATTAATGATTCCGTCAAAACAAACCCGCACTCATGACAGAAACTCTCATTTTTATTTGTATATGTACCACAGGCAGGACATATTATTTCCATGAGGAACACCTCAGGGTTAATTATAACATAAAATTTTCCTCTTTTACAGATTTCATTTATCCATTATAGCACCGAGAAAATCTATAATAAGTCTTGCTGCTACCTGGGCGGTAATTTCCCCATGATCAAACAGGGGATTTACCTCTACTATATCAAAACCGACAATATTACCTTTTTTGGGAAGACCTGTCAAAATTTCCTTTAACTGAAGATAACTTAAACCTCCCGGCTCCGGAGTACCTGTTCCCGGAGCTACGGAAGGGTCCAGAACATCAATATCTATTGTTACGTAAATGTCTTTACCATCCGGTATCTGTTCTAATGTCCAGTCTATGCCATTCCCTATTACTTTATTTGCCGTAATTATCTTTGAGCCATAATCTTTTGCTTCTTTGAAAATCATTAAAGGATTTAACAATCCCCTTATACCTATCTGAGTAATTTTATTTACATGGTCAAGTTCTGAACTTCTCTTCATTGGGTTTGCATGAGACATACAGCCAAATCCTTCTACATCATCCATAAAATCCAGATGGGTATCGAAATGAATTATATCAATAGACTTGTCACTGAATGCTCTGATAAGAGGAAAGGTAATGGAATGATCTCCTCCTATAGTTACAGGAAACACTCCCTGTTTCAAAATTTCCGATATTTTCCCTGTTATCATGTCAAAATTCTTTTCAGGTGAAACGGGCCCTACGGATATATCACCGTAATCAATGATTTTTTTCCCTTCCAATATAAATTTTTCCAGATCTACATCATATATTCCATTCCCCGGTTCAAATGTAACTCCGTAAAGCTGAGATGCAGATCTTATAGCTCTCGGCCCGAAACTTGTTCCAGAACGATTGGTAACGCCCGTATCAAGGGGGACTCCAATAATTGCTCCATCTACTCCCTCAAGGTTTCTGGTATGGCAAAATTTACAGAATGTAGAAATACCTGCAAATCCCATTTCTCTATCTTCAATATTCATTAAATATCTCTCCTTTGATAAATTGTAGCTTTAGAATATAGTTACTTTCATTACAATTCTTAATTAATGAGTGAAAAGTGAATAGTGAGTATTGAATAGAATAAGACATTAACTACTGTTCACTTTTCACTGTTCACTATAATCAAATTCTAATAAGTTATGAAATACACTATAAGAATAAAATAAAAAATAAAATTATACTAAATTTCACAGGTGATTAAAATTATTCTTATCTGGCCGGTTATGAGGTGTAAAATTCTTTAAAGAGGATCAAGGAGAGGATAATCAATAATAGAAAGATTGAATAACCTGGAATCTGTCAGGTCAGTAACTATGGACTGATTAAACAGGAAAAACAAGGAAAATTCTTTTATAGAAATCGGAATAAATCTTATGTTAATACCAAGCACCTTCCTTTTTTAATCCTTTCCCTTTGTAAATGGATTAATCTTTTTTATATTATCTCCTACAAAGGAGGTGGCATCTTTAATTTTACCATAGACCCAGATCTTTGTTTTAGAAGGTTGAAAACTCTTATTACAATGAGGACATTTATCCCACTGTGGCTTTAAATCCCGGAAACATTCGGGACATATGGGAGGTGTTTTGAATATACTATGGCCGCAGAGTTTACACGCATTATCTTCTACGGATATAACAGCGCTGCACACAGGACATTCCATTTGTTCTTTCTCTTCTACATTTCCTTCTTCTCTTTCAACAAAATTATAATCGCCGTCAAGCAGTCTTTCATAATCTTTTGATTTTGCCCATTCCTGCAAAAGTTTAACCCTTGTAGTTGTGAAAGGATGAGTAAGAGTAGCACTCTGTATCATTACTTTAAATATAGTACTTTTATCTTCATCTTCTTCCAGTTCTTCACCCCGGCGAATATATTCATTTATGCTGATTTGAGAGAAGAGTTTTTTTGAACCGAGAGCAAGTTTTATAAGAGCTTTTGTTGCCACATCCACATCCTGGCAGGCAATAAGACCTGCCCTGTCTGCAGTAAGCTCCGATTTCTTTATCCAGTTTATTATGGCAGTCATAAGCCCCATACCTACTATTTCACCTATACCGAAGGTAAAATTTCCTGCAACAGTGGCAATATGTTTTATCCAGTTGGCAAGATCATGATAGAGGACATGATTGCTTTTTATATGTCCCATTTCATGACCTATTATAAAATAAAGCTCATCTCTGGTCATCAGGTCTATAAGGGCAGAGCTTACTACAAGAAAAGTATCGTCTGCACCGGTTGTAAAGGCATGAGCCTTTGGATCGTGACTGACATAAAATTTCGGTAATTTTTTCAGGTCCAGTATATCTCCGCATTCTTTAAATATTTCATAAATCTGAGGAAAATGATTTTCAGTAATTTTAACGCTGCTGGCAGTAAGTGATACTTCATAATTTATATTATGCCAGTATTTAAAGAATTGTTTCATTACCTCTCCCATAAGAGGTATACCCTGCATAACTTTAAGGGTTTTCCTATCGTCAGGATGTTCATAAAACCTATGGGAAAGTCCGGGGAAGACCTGTTTCAACCTTGATGTGTCCTGTCCTGAGTCTTCTTCTGAAGAAATATTTCTTAACTCTTTACCACATTTAACACAGAATTGGTCCGTATCTGAATTTAATTGACCGCATTTTCCACAGAACATATCTATTTACCTGTTTAT
>DAIOEN010000171.1:0-15051 GCA_036746235.1 Vulcanimicrobiota bacterium
AATCATCAAGACCTTCTGTGAGATATCTGACAAGAGAATATTCATCGGACATATAATTTTTCGGAACTTTGAGAGCCCTGCTCATGGGTTGTCCGTTTCTCAGGTTATGTATATGAGTAAAAATCGAATCCTTTGCCGATACTTCTACCGGAGATGGTTCTGACTTTGCGACGGGAGCATTTACAGCAGGAGTCTTTCCGGCTTTGGCGACAGGAGTCTTTCCGGTTTTGGCGACAGGAGTCTTTCCGGCTTTGGCGACAGGAGTCTTTCCGGCTTTGGCGACAGGAGTCTTTCCGGTTTTGGCGACAGGAGTCTTTCCGGCTTTGGCTACAGGAGTCGGGGTTTCTGCGGCAAGAAGCTTCGTGCCTTCGGCAACTATAGTTTTTTTAACCTTCGTGCCTTCAGTAACTATAGTTTTTTTAATCTTCGTGCCTTCAGTAACTATAGTTTTTTTTATATCTGTAAAAGAACAACCGGCTAAAAAAAATATGAAACAGCAAATTAAAAATAAATATTTTCTCATAAATTTCAAGACTCCCTTTCTATAGTCATTTCAGTAAGTTTCATAACTTATCCGACTCCACATATATCATGCCGCTTTCACAATCAGCTCGAAGAATAAGACCGAGTTCCAGGAGTATTTTCAAAAAGCTTCTGTTACGGCTCAATTTTTCATCTTTAAAGACATAGTCGTAAGATCCGCCGGGTGACCAGTAATATTTCTTCAGATAGGTTTTAACTATATAATCGATACCATTCCCTCTGAGTTCTTCAAAATCAGGTTTTGCTTCGTACAATTTGACAAGTTCTTTATAAGCTTCATGAGATAGAACAAATTCTTTATCATAATTTTTCACCATAAAATCCACATAATCTTTCTGAGAAGGGAAAGATTTTTCCTCTGATAATGTCATATACCAGTCGGTGTTCGGGCAGACGATAAATGATTTCTCTCCGCTTTTCTGATCTTTAATTTTAAGCAAAACGAAAGCTTCTGCTGTGGAAAATTCTCCGAATCTCTTTCTTAAAATCGCTTCATTCTGAGAAGTTCCTGCAATAGACGGAATAACTGTGGTAAACAGAAAAGTTAAAACTATCAGTATAGTGTATGGCATAATAGCAACTCCTTCCTGTAACCAGTTATTGTTCTAAAAAATTTCACAATACCGGTATTTATCTGAGATCTCCGGTATACAAATTGCCGAATCTATCAATAACCTGAACAGAAATATTAGCTTCTTTTTGAGTCGGTTTTGCTTTAAACAGATGATAAGTCTGACCAGAAGACAGCCATGAATACTTGCTGTTCTTACCGGGTGGATAGAGCAGTTTTGCTGCAGGATCTTCTCCCCAGTAACGCTCCATCTCGCCTTTTATTACACCATTTTCCAGCCAGAAAACTTTCCACAGTGGGTCATAATTATATACGTTTGCTATAAAACAATCAGAATATTCTTTATCGCTTCCTACAGGATAGAGAGTGAACTGGTCATTTCTGGATTTATTCACGCCTTTAAAATACCAGGTCAATTTATTACCATCTACTTCATACACGTTGTATCCTTTTGGAGTGCCATCAATACCGATTTCGCCCTGCCACCATGCAGCGCTTGCAGCAACATGGGTATGCTCCAGAATAGTATCGGAAATTATAGTATTCCATTGTTCGTGACTGTGGCCGGCCATTATATGAACCTCATAGCCTTTAAGCAGATCATATAAGACCTGTCCATTGAGCAGTGAATTTTTCTGTAATTCTAACAGATCTGGTTTTTTTTTCGACTCGGCATATATCGTGGGAATATGGAGAGATAAAATAATGGTGGTACCCTTCGGTACTAATTGTAAATCCGCTTTTAACCAGTCCAACTGTTTCTGAGCCAGATAGCCCATATAGTGATATGAATAGCCGTAGTAAAACACATCATCAAGTGTAATGTAATGAATCTTTCCTATATTAAAAGAATAATATGGAGGGCCAAACATGGTCTGATATGTAAGATAAGATGTTTCATGGGTTATATTTGAGTAATCCATATCATGATTGCCGATGGCATGATAGAAAGGAATACCGGTTCCTGATAGTGTTGCAATATAAGGGTCAAAAAGATTAAGTCTATCAAAGACCATATCTCCGCAGGAAATACCAAAGACAGAAATAGAGGGATCAAGTCCGGAAATTGTTTCTTTTACATCATACACTACATATTCAAGTAAATCCAGTTCAGAAGGTTCTATTACCTGAGGATCTGCCATTACAATAAAGGCATGTTTTTCCTGGCTCTTTCTGCTTTTTATTAATTCAAAATTACGAATAAATACATCACTGTTTTCATTATTAATCCTTTTATAAAAAAGAGGCAGACCATTTTCCAACGGTGCTTCGTAGCCAGACGGAAGGGTATAATAAATGAAAGATTTACCGGTATCACTGAGAAGATAATAGGTTCCGTCACTATCAGTAAGAGTACAGAATTCGCCGTCAGTCACTAAAATATTGGCAAGGCCTTTCTCCTGACAGCATATTTTTCCTTTAACCGTAATATGTCTGAGACATTCATCTGCAGACAATTGACACGTAAAAATTAGTAACACAAACAATGTAAAGAACATTCTAAATATAGTCATCTATCTAAAATCCCCCTTATAATATTATTCAATATCCCTTAAATTATTCAGATAAATTGCTTCTACTTAATTTTCATCTAAAGCCTTATTTTACGCCATTAAAAATGAAAATTCCTATACCCTTAAATTATTTTGAGTCCAGCACTTCTCGGACCTTCGCCGCAACAGTCTTTATGGAAAAAGGCTTTTCCAGAAAATTTACCGATTCATCCATGACGCCATGATGGGCAATCACATTCGCCGGGTAACCGGACATGTAAATACATTTCATAGCAGGTCTGATTTTATGTATTTTTTTCATCAATTCTCTTCCGTTCATACCGGGCATTACTAAATCTGTAATCAGAAGATCTATATCTCCAGTATGTTTCTCTGCGAGAGAAATGGCCTGTACCGGAGTTCTAACCGTAAGGACGGTGTAACCGAGTTTCTCAAGCAACATCCTGCATGGCACAAGGTAATCTTCTTCATCTTCAGCGACCAGTATAGTTTCTTTCCCTCCATGTGGTTTACCGGTAATCTTTCCTGAAGGTTCAGTTACAGGTTCCGATTTAAAGCGAGGCAGGTAAATTTTAAAGTTTGTACCTTTTCCCTCTTCACTGAACACATTGATAAAGCCATTATTCTGACGTACAATGCCATAAACAGTAGGTAATCCAAGACCGGTTCCTTTACCGACTTCTCTGGTGGTATAGAAAGGTTCAAAGATGTTTTCCATTACTTCTTTACTCATTCCAACACCTGTGTCACTTACTGACAGAAGGACATATTCTCCCGGAAGTATTTCTTCATTACCTGCGAAATATGAAGTATCAAACACCTTATTACATGTTTCCACTGTAATAGAACCGGTTTTACAGATGGCATCACGGGAATTGACTGTCAGATTTACCACTATCTGTTCAAGCTGATTGGGATCAATTCTGACTTTCCAGATATCAGGGCCAGGTTTCCAGATAAGTTCAATGTGTTCACCAATGAGCTGATAAAGCATTTTATGCATATCTGATAAAGTTTTATTTATATCCAGAATCTTTGGGCTTGCAGTCTGTTTCTTAGCAAAGGCCATAAGCTGTCTGACAAGATTTGCCGCTCTCTGTGACGAATTAACAATCAGTTGAAGCTGAGAATATAATGGATTATCAGGTTCCAGATCCATCATAATCACTTCCGAACAGCCAATAATAATTCCGAGTATATTATTGAAATTATGTGCCACACCGCCTACCATGCGACCTACAGATTCCATTTTCTGCGCATGAAGCAACTGTTTTTGCAGTTTCTCTTTTTCCTCTTCTGCATGTCTGCGCTCTGTTACATCAAGGCCGCAGGAATAATTTTTTTCTCCGAGAGTAATATAACCCCACGAAATATATTTTTTCGAGCCATCCTTGCAGGTAACTATTACTTCCTTTAATGGCCCGACTGTTGAATGATTCTCCATTGCATATGTGATCCGTGCCATCCATTCCTCCAGGAGTGACCGGCGGTATTCTTCATCGGGATAGGCAAGGTTAAACCATTCTGCACCTGTCGGTATATCCTCTCTGGTATAACCGAACCATTTGATAAATGCAGGATTTAAGTATTCACATTTCTGTTCTATGCCGGTCGAGAGATGTATGGCAATCGGCAATGTTTCCACCATTGATCTGAAGTTTCTCTCTGCTTCTTCAAGTGCTTTTTCTTTCAATTTACGGTCTGTAATATCTTCGCCGGAGGAAAGAATATCAGTGATTTTACCTGAAGAATCGCGAAGGAATGCGTTATGAAAAGCAATTATACGTTCTTTACCGCTTTTTGTAAGAACAGGATTTTCATAATATTCGACAGGAGACATATTACCGTTTACCAGTTGTTGAAAGACTCCTTTTACATCTTCTTTTATTCCTTCCGGCAGACATGTATCAAACCAGTTACAACCTGTAAGTTCCTGTTCCATATAACCCAGAATAGAACATCCCTTTTTATTGATCATTGTAATATGTCCGTCTCTATCCAGAACCAGGAGCATTACTCCGGCAATATCCAGATACATCTGGGTCTTATAGTTTTCTCTTATCAATGCTTCTTCTGCAAGTTTGCGCTCTGTAATATCCACTACTATTCCGACAACATTGATAACCTTATTGTCTTTATCTTTGACTGACGATACTGAAAGATCACCCCAGAAACAAGAGCCATCCTTTCTGACAAAGCGTTTTTCAAGCCGGTAATTTTCTGTTTTCCCCTGAACGATTTTAAGGAACCATGTTCTGCTGGTTTCTTTATCGTCAGGATATGTTATATCCAGGGTGGTTAATTTTCTCATTTCTTTATCATCGTAACCGAACTTTTCAAGCCACCAGTTATTAAACATGACATATCTGCCATTCTTATCGGTAATGGAAACTCCTATATTGGCAATATCAAAGATAGCACGGAGCTTTTCTTCACTTTCACGGAGTGCTTTTTCCGCTATAATGCGTCCTGTAATATCTCCATAGGTAATAACTACGCCATATTGTTCTATAGGAATCGGGGCAGCAGTGACACTGATCCATGTAATATGATCATTATCTTTAACTATTCCCATTTCAACATTCTCTATGAGCCTGTTCTCTTTCATAGCCCTTACGCTTGCATATTCTTCTGAAGGCATAGGGGTTCCGTCTGTACGTATTATTTTCCATTCATGGGAATTATATTTTCGTATGGTCTGAGCATCATAACTTATACCGAGTAAGCGTTCTGACTCTTTATTGGTATCAATAATTTTACCGTCTTTATCAGTTATGCTTATACCAAGAGGAAAAGACTCAAAGAGCAATTTGTATTTTTCCAGGGCAATATATAAATCCTTTTCCAGTTGTCTGTGACCTGTAATATCAGTAATTATCGTCTGATATACCGGTTCGCCTGAATCCTTTACAGGAGAGCTTAAAAGTTCTATCGACGTAACATGTTCGTTTTTTTCTCCGAGACACAGTTCTGTAGAAACCTTCTCAACCTGTCTTTCAACCTTATTTAAGTGACTGAAAAATTTATCTCTATCACATTCTGAGATAAACATATTGAATGGCATACCGGTTAAAGAATCTCTTTTAACACCGAGTATGTTTGCGCCGGTGAGATTTATATCTTTTATAATTCCGTTTTTATCAAGCTTACAGTATCCGACGGGAGCAAAATCATAGAGAAAGGCGTAACGATCACGGGATTGTTCTGCTTCGTGAAGCTTTTCTCCGAGTTCTCTGTTCTGTATCTCAAGTTCTGCCTGATGAACCTGTAATTCCCGGATTGATTCTTTCAGATTCTTATCCGGGTTAAAAGGCTTTACAATAGAGGCAAGACTCTCAAGTTCTTTCAGCAGTTCATCTCTGGACATCTGTTCATACTTCATTTATCTTTTACTTCCCTTAAAGAATTTCCAGAAACATCTTCACTCTTTTGAGATATTCTATGTTTTTTCTTCACTATCCTGCAAACAGGCTATTTTCTTCAGAATTATAAAAGTTATAAAAAATTAACGGAAATTTTTTAATTTTTCCGCTGCTTCATTCCAGTAATCAATACCTTTCAATATCTCGGTATGGTGAATTAAAACAATTTCTTCATGGGCTTTCGCGGAAAAGGGGTAATCTTTATCTGAAGCATAAACACGGAACTGCTGTGCATCATTGGAAATAGAAGAGTACCCTGATATAAGAGGTATACCTGATTTTACCGCTTCCTTAATAAAATTCTCCCTTCCCATAGGTCCGTTATAGTAAAAAGCATATCTCATCTGGCTTCTGTACAAAGTTTTTTCATATTGTCTCAGTATTTTTATATCTTTCACTTCCTCAAGTGCTCCGTCAAGGAATTTCATAATTTCTTCTCTTTTTCTGCATAATTCATCCAGAATGTCCAGTTGAGGGCCGAGTATTACGGCAGAAAGTTCAGACATCTGATAATTTTCCCCTATTATTCCGTATGGATTAAGTCTTCTTTCTTCTCCGTATACTCCCGGTATGTACCCCCTGTTTACAATGGCATAGCATTTTTCGTAAAGTTCTTTATCGGACGTTATAATCATGCCGCCCTGGCCGCAGGTCATAAGTTTAACTCCTCCGAAACTGAATATACCTGCAGTTCCGAATGAGCCCGCCCTTTTCCCGTCATATACCGATCCGGAAGACTGGGCACAGTCTTCGATGAGATAAATATTTCTCTCACTGCATATATCTCTCAGTTCGTCAATTTTTGCAAGAGCACCGCAGAGATGAACAGCCACAACTGCTTTTACTTTATCATTGAGAACAGAACGGACTTCTTCCGCATTCATGGAAAGGCTGTCTTCATGAATATCCACGAAAAGCGGTGTTGCACCGGTTTTCGACACGCTTTTCGGTAAAGAATAATAATTATAGGCAGGCAGAACAACTGCATCGCCTGAACCTATATCGAGAGCCCGTAAAACTATTTCAAGGGGAACCGTTCCGTTACATACGGAAATTCCGTATTTACTCCCATGAAAGTCTGCAAAACGTTTTTCGAAATCATAGACTTCTTTTCCTTTATAAATCCACCATTTGCCTCCGTGAAAGGCTTTTTCTACGGCATGTAAAATATCTTTATTATTAACGGGCCATTCCATAAATAATTCCTCCTGATAAAAAATTCCTTTTAATAGGCACAGGTCTTTATTCCCGTATCTTTTTGAGTCTTTTTTGCAATTTCTGCAAGTTCCTCTTCTATAATCTTTTTAATCTCCAGATCTGCAGTAGGTCTTGCGACAGTATAGATCATGACTTCATCCGGTTTTAACTTACCGACAGTATTTATCCAGTCTTCCACCGCTTCTTTACCGGCATTTGAAATACTTCCTCTGAAGAAATTGGTCTGAATGGTAAAAAAGTCAAGTTTTCCGAGACCTTCGATTATTTTCTCAAAGGTTATGCCTTCAGCAGGTTTATTCACGAGTTCAATCATATCAAGGGAACCTCCGTCAAGCTTCATTACCTTTCTGTCCAGTTTTTTAATGCCTTTTAAAGAATGAGGAACATTGAGAGCAGTTGAATTGGAAAGTATACAGGTTTTCGCTTCCGGGAAATATTTATTCCTGAGTCCTGTCACAAGGTCGATTATATTATCGAAATCGGGATGGAGACTGCCTTCCCCGTTGCCGGAAAAGGTTATATAATTTAAATTTTTATTATTTGCCTTCAATTCTTTTAATCTTTCTTCGAGAAATTTTTCAACAGTCTGAATATCAGGCAGAAGATTGACATATTTATCTATATTATCTGTTAAAATTTCGGTCCATCCGCAGTGGCAGTAAACACAGTTAAAGGGACAGATTTTGATATGTGACGGCATAAGGTTAATTCCCAGAGATTGGCCCAGTCTTCTTGAGGAAACAGGGCCGTAAACAAGATCTTTTCTTTTTTCTGTTTCTTTCATAAATTTCAGTCAGTGAAAATACTCCTTTCATTCATAATTACGCACGAAATACGTCAGCTTTGTTTAAATTTTCTATATCTTCTACATTTAAACCGGTTGTCTATAATTCTTTAAAAGTATCAAATAAAGAAACTGTTTCTTTCATTTTTACTATAACATCAACTTCAAAGGGACACCTTTCCATACACTGTCCGCATTCCATGCAGGCAGACGGTTTTACGGTAAGGGATTCATAAGTATTTTTAAGTTCTTCCGTCATTCTGGCAGAGGCGCTGTCGAGGAGAGTAATCACCATGGCGATATTAATATTTACGGGACAGGGCTGACAGTGATTGCAGTAGCAGCATACACCTTTAAAAGATTCCTTCAATTCCGACATAACTGCAGTATAATCCTTCCTGATAGGAAAAGGCTATCTTTGCTTTTGTATTTGCAATCCATTGAAGTATTAACCGTGAATCAGTCGGCATATCAAATCTCAGTGTGGAACTCAGTGGATGTTCATTAATTTCTTTAATGGATTCTATCTTTTCTGAAGTGATGGTACGGTAGCCGGAATATCCTGCGAAAAGAAAATCCGGCGGTTCTTTATTAATATCTGTCTTAGATGTGTAAATATACCAGTATTTGTGAATTTCAGAAACTGTAAGTTTATTATATACCAGTGCTTTATCACTCTGTTTTAAAATTACTTCATAAGGTGTTTTATCTTTCTTATTTGATTTCTCGTAATTAATAGCTATAGAGCTGTTTTCGCTTCTGAATCGCTTGATTATAGAGGAATAATCTATAGGTCCAGCCAGGGCATAAAGGATTGTGCTTTTCCCTGTGCCGTTAATTCCTGTAAGGATATGTATATCGGCCAGGTCTTCCCTGAGTTTCCGGCCGAATTCAATTACAAGATGGTCAAATACTCCTATATCTTTCAATTCCAATTTTGAGATGTGCATAAAATCAGGCTTAAAAAATATATCCGTATTTTTGCCGATTGAAGTCTTGTTTTTAAAAGTATAATTCTTTAGCCATAAATGATCTTTAGGTTCATCTGCTGCGGGATTAATAACAGGCTCTTTAAGAGTATCACGGTCTCCTTTTCTCCCATTACATCTTTTACATGAAGGTAGAAGGTTATCCCAGACAACTACTTCATCTTTATAAATACTCTTCGGATGAAAATGTTCAACTTCAAGGTATTTAGACTCCTCATCTATTTTACATTCACAGTAGCAGCATTTATTATGGCTCATTTCAAGCAGTGCTTTTTTTATATAATCCTTATTCCATACCGTTTTATTACTGTCACTCTTAAATTCTTCCGTTAATTCCTTTACTGTTTCTGGAGTCAGCCTGTCAGGTGCCGGAGGTCTGATAAGTTTAATCATTTATAACCACTCCTAAACCTGCAAGCTGAATTTCCATAAGTCTTATTATTTCATTTCGGGGATGTAATATCTTTTTCAGTTCTTTATAAGCCTCAGTTGCTCCTTTTACATCTTCATTATCCATATATGTATCAAAACATTGCAGTTTTTCATAATATTCCTGAGATTTCGTATCTTTAAGACCTGCTACTTCTGTAAGTATTTCTTCAAGAGTCCATCCTTTATAACCAACGGAATTATAAGATAAATTCTTCTGTCTGATCATTTTATCTTCAGGCGATATTTCAAGTGCAATAATTTCATCCGGTTCTGCGACCTGTATAATATGAGGGCTGTGAGTGGTTGTAAAAACCTGTGCAGAAGGAACTATTTTCTTTAATCCTTTATAAATAGCCGTCTGGAATTCAGGATGGAGATGTAAATCCAGTTCATCTATGATTATTATGCCGTCGAAATCTGTTACGTTGATTCTAGGATTTTTAAATCTGAATTCAATTTCCGTGATTATTCCGAGAAGGACGGAAAGAGCTGATTTGTAGCCGGAAGATAGATATTCATAGTATATTATGCCAGTAGGAGTTTTAACGAGTATATCATTTGTAGGTATGACTGAATGAAATGTTATATCAGGATCCAGAATAGAGAAAATACTTTTTGCAAGGTCAAAATTATTTCGCTGATCTAATGTAAGGACATTTTCATGAGCAGACCAGAGATAACGATTAATAAACCAGGTTTTTAAATTATTAGAATCTATTCCCAGCAGAGCTAATGATGAGTTATTTTCTTTCTTTCTGAGGGGATCGCTTTCTATACCTTTTACCATTCTGTATTCTATATCTCTACGGGATTTGAATACTATTATTTCTTCTGCAGTGAAATAATAGTCAAGTTGTAGAGGATGACTGCTCACATAAGGTTCAAATACAGTTATATGAAATACTCGTTCTGATATATGTCCCATATCATTCATAACATCCAGAATCCATTTTCCTCTTTCACAGTCGGCATTCTTTTTTAAAATCGGTGTCGGTTGAGTTATAAACGAGTGGGCAATACACTCCAGTATGGTAGTTTTCCCTATACCATTCGTACCGCAGATAATATTGAAATGGTCGTTAAAATTAAGTTTTAAATTCTTTATAGGGCCGATGCCTTCTATCAATATACCTTTTACTGTTGACATAAGTTTTTACTCCTACTTTGTTAGCCATATATTTCAATCATTAATAAATAACCGTTATTTCTATATTTATTGGTAGTCTCTCTTTTAGTATTCCATCTAAACTTTACAGAGAGAGCATATATATAAACCGAATCGTAACATACATATGATGGTAATGTTGTAGCAATAGTTTTCTTCCCGGTCTTACTAATGCCAGATTATTTACTTATTAAACACCATATATAAAAAAATAATAATAAAATATTCAAATTTAACATGATTTTATCATAATCGTGAATTATAATAAAGGTTAACAAAAGTAATTTTAAGTAAGTAACGTAATCGGTAAAATCATAATCTCAAAATTAATGAACCCCGGGAGGAAACACAATGAAAATGAAGTTCAAGAACATATATCAATTCAAAATCACACTCAAAGGCATCAAACCGCCAATCTGGAGGAGAATACAGGTTCCCGAAACTTATACATTCTGGGACATCCACGTAGCAATTCAGGATTCAATGGGATGGTCAGATTATCATCTTCATCAATTCGAAATTTTAGACCCTTCTAAAGGGAAAAAAGTCTTAATAGGCATCCCAGATGAGGAATTCAACTGCTTCACGAAAACCCTCCCGGACTGGAAGCAGAAAATCTCCCGTTATTTCTCCGTGGAAAACTCCAAAGCAAATTACGAGTATGATTTCGGAGACGGCTGGGAACACATTGTAAAACTGGAGAAAATTCTTCCAAAGGATGAAACGATTTCCTATCCGGTATGTATCGCAGGAAAAAGAAAATGTCCTCCTGAAGACTGCGGAAGCACGCCCGGCTATGAAAACATCCTCAGACTGATGAACAATCCTGAAGATGAAGAATATGAAAGCATGATAGAATGGCTCGGAGGAAGATTTGATCCCGAAGATTTTAATTTTAAAGACGTAATCTTCGATGATCCTGATGAAAGATTAAAAATGGCTATGGAAGATTAAATATGAAAAGTAAACATTTTTCCGGCATTCTATCAATTCTTTTAACAGGTGATTTAATTTGATAAAAAGAATAACCTTAATAGTAATCATTATATCTGTTTTTCTCACCTTCTGTACCTCAGGTAAGGATAAAAATGACTTGCTCTTATGTCTTCTGAATGAAAAGGAAAGGCGGACGGAATTAATCGAGAAAAATAAAGATTTAATAACGAGAAGCCTTGCGGAAGAATTCCTGAAACATTCCTTTTATCACCCCAATATGGCTTATTCTGACCTGACCTTCAGTGAAGCCCAAAAGAGATACGAACTGGCCGTGAAGATGGCAGAAATCCTTGATGATAATGAACTTAAAGGCATAATAATGCTTTACAGAGGGACTGCAATAATAGATAATCCGAAGAGTGCCGGACCTTATTATGAGAAAGCACTTGATTATTTTAAAAAAGCCAGTTCCGCTGCAGGCGAGGCATGGGCTTATGAAGTTTACAAATATAAAATTCCTTCTACTCCTTCTGAGAGAAAGAACATATGCAATAATCTGGAAAAAGCTCTCAAAATCTATCATCAACTGGGGTTAAAAAAGGAAGAAGCCTGTTGCCTTAAAGAACTGACATGCCTGTATTTTCAGCTGGGAGAAAAAGAAAAAGGTCTCCTGTATAAAAACAATATGGTGAAAATATATGGTGAGATCTACGGGAAAAGCCATAGTAAATACGAAGAATACAGACTTCATGAATATAGCAGGTACGGATTATCCAATAACTATGAAGAAGGACTTCTTTATAAGGAAAAGGAACTGAAAATAATATCCGAATTTACAGAGGAAGATGTGAAACAATTCAACGATGAGCTGGAAAGTCCTTCATGGCCGAAAGTAACATACGGCAGGAAGGATAAAAATATATTGCTGGCCTCTGCCTGTGAAAATCTGGCACTTTATAACGAAAACTGGAGAAAATACGAAGAGGCTATTATTAACTATAAAAAATCTCTGGATATACTCGACAGTGCAATGAAAAACAGTGATTCTGAAACAGGAATTCATTATATGTATATGACCGAGAAAATTATAATTGACGGAAGACTTGCCGGCATATATGTAATTATCGGCAAAAAGGAAGAGGCTCTCAAATATTATGAAGATTCTATTAACCTTACCGGGAAAGCAGGTGGGCCGAAAGAACTGTTATCGGACTACATACAGACGGGAGACATTCTGCTTCTTGCCGGTATGACTGAAGAAGCCACAGAAAAATATACCGGCGGTTTTAATATACTGGAGAAAATGGATAGTACCCCTGACTGGTACAATACAAAAAAAGCCCAGCTTTTATACAGACTGGCTCTGTGTTATTTTCAGAAAAAAGACTATGAAAAAGCTGAGAATTATCTTAAAGAATCAATAAAGACAGAAGCTGAGACAGATAAACCCTGGTATGATCCTATGTACAAACTTATGTCCGAGGTTTATCTTGCCGGCGGTAAACCGCAGACGGCCTTAACATACAAAATAACTAATCCCGCTTCCAACGATAAAGTCTTTGATTTACTCTTTATGAGCAGAGCTTTCAGGGATATGAAAAACAGGGAAAAATCTCTGGAATATGCCGGGAAGGCATTGAAAGATATAAAAAAAGATATTTTATACTGGTCTCCTTCTGTTTTTGCTTTCGGTATGCCCACATGGGAAAGGTATCTTGAAATAGGAAAAGTCTTTGAAGAGATGGGTGATACGGAGCATGCCCTTGAAGCCTATAAATCTTCCATAGAACTTATTGAAACCATATTTAATGATCTTAAGATAGAGGGCTATGAGAAAGAGTTTATGGAAGATAAAATAAAAGTTTATGAGAAGATAATACAACTTCTGATAAAAAAAGGAGAAGACAAAAAAGCTTTTGAATACAATGAAAGAGCAAGGGCAAGGGCTTTTTTAAGCATGCTCGCCGGTAACAGAGTGGATATTCATCACGGTGCCGATAGCGGCCTTATTAAAAAGCTCGATGACCTGGAAGGAGAGATTCGCGTCTCTTCCGATGAAGAAAAATTACGGGAATTAAAAAAAGAATATCAAGAAATCCTTGAAAAATTAAAACTCAGTAGCCCCGAGTATGCTTCATTAAAGACTGCATCCCCCCTGCCGTTTGAGAAAACAGGTGAACTCATAGATGAAGACACTGCAATTCTGGAATATTTTTCTACTGAAGACAATCTGATAGTCTGGGTGATAACAAAAGACAATACGGTCACCCGTACCATTCCTTTAAGCCGGAAAGAATTAAAAAATAAAATAGAAGACTACTTAAAAGAGATTTCCGGAAATATGACTTCAGAAAAAATAAAAAGTGACGGATGGAAGGTAGAATCTCAATCACTTTATAACCTTCTTATAGAAGACATGGAAAAACTTTTAAAGAGAAAATCAAGACTGGTAATAGTCCCTCACAGGTATCTCCATTACCTGCCTTTCAGCACCCTTTTAAACTCTGACGGACAGTATCTTATAGAAAAATACGAAATAGTTTATTTACCTTCTCTGAATGTATTATCTTACTGCAGGGAGAAGAATACCATGAAAAAAGATTATCTGGTGGCTTTTGAGTATGGTAATTTAAACCGCCATCCTTATTCACCGCTTCCTGATAGCATCAAAGAGGTAAATGCAATAAAAAAACTTTATCCTCATAATGAGATATACAGGGAACAAGGGATGGTGAAAAATGTTTTAACATCCGGTCTGAACCATGGTGATATAATACATTTTGCCACCCATGGCGTTCTGGACCCTCACTCCCCTGTGTTTTCAAAACTTGTCATGGCAGATGAAGACCTGGAATTACATGAAATATTTGATCTGAAATTTTCCGCATATCTGATAACTTTAAGTTCCTGTCAGACGGGACTGGGTGAATTATCGGAAGGAGATGAACTGACAGGTTTTTCCAGGGCTTTTATCTATGGGGGAACACCGACGGTATGTGTCAGTCTCTGGAATGTATCTGATAAGGCGACGGCAGATCTTATGGAAAAATTTTATTTTTATCTGAAAGAACATTCCAAATCAGAGGCTCTCAGACTTGCCGAAATGGATATGATAAAAAAATATCGCCATCCTTTCTTATGGGCTCCTTTCGTTCTGATAGGCGACTGGAGATAATTTTTTCTATAAAGAGCAGATATATATGAATGAATGGTTTACCCTTGAAGAAATAGACGATACAACATTTGCAATAAGTGAATACGGACACCGGGAACAGGTTCACTCCTATTTACTCATGGGGAAAGAATGTGCTTTCCTTATCGATACGGGCCTCGGTATTGGCAATATAAAAAAAGTGGCGGAAGCACTGACAAATTTGCCTGTTAAAGTGATTACTACCCATGTTCACTGGGACCATACAGGGGGCCACAGGCTTTTCGATGAAATTTATGTCCATAAAGAGGAAGCACAGTGGCTCA